>NZ_JBHVPG010000032.1:48789-97460 GCF_042887545.1 Streptomyces sp. NPDC057939 | reverse complement strand
CCCGTGGAAACGATCGCGCACCGGGTCGGCCTCTCCTCGGCCGTCAACCTGCGTCGGCGCTTCCACGAGGCAGTGCGCACGACGCCCGCCGCCTATCGGCGCACCTTCCGGACGGACGAGGCCGGGACGGAGACCAAAGCGGCGACACGGTGAGCCCCGTCCGCTGAGCTCCAGGAGACAGCTCGTCTGTGGGCGTGGTGTCAGCGGTGCCTGCGAGCATACGGGATCATGAAGCGATCCGACGATCTCCTGGCAGGGCTGGACGACATCGATTGGACGGCCCTGGGGCACGCCTACGGCAGCGCCGCGGATGTGCCCGGCCTGCTCCGGATGGTGTGCGGGCCGGACGAGGAGGCCCCGGAGAGCGCCTTCGGCAGTCTGTTCGGCAACATTTTCCATCAGGGCACCCGGTACTCGGCCTCTCCGTACGCCGTGCCGTTCCTGGCGCGGATCGCTGTCGCGGGCCCGGTCGGCGCTCGGGCCGACGCACTGCTGCTGCTGACCCGTCTGGCCATCGATTGGCACGACGAGTACGACCTCCCGCTCGGCATCGACACCGCCGCCTGGCGCGCCGCGGCCATCAGCCCCGAGGAAACCCTGCGCTGGTACGACGAGCAGATCGCCGCCGAATCCGATCAGGACCGGCTGGACGACTTGCGTGAGGCACGGGCCTACTGCGCGGCGGGACATCCCATGGACGCCCGCGAGGGCGCACTGCGCTCCTACGACGCGGTCCGCGCCCAGCTTCCCGTCCTCCTCGAACTGCTCGGCGACCGGGACCCGGACATCCGCACCAAGACCGCATACCTGCTCGGCTGGTTCCCCGAGGAGGCCACCACCACCCTGCCCCCGCTGCAGGCCTGCCTCGACGACGAGCGGGACCCGATCTGCATCGCCACGGTCCTGGTGACGGTCGGACTGCTCGCCGACCACGACTCGAACGGCCAACTCCGCCACCACCTCGACCACGAGCACCCCTTGCCGCGCTGGGCCGCCGCCACCGCCCTGACCCGCTTGCTGATCGCCCACCCGGCCTCCGCGCCCGGTCTGCCGCCCGCGGAGCGCATCGCCGCCGAACTGGCGGCCTTCGGCGCCGAGCCGGCCCCCGAGCCCGCCACCGCCCACCACGACGGCGACCTGCACGGCTACACCGTCCGCAGCCTGCTCCACCTGATGAGAGCTGCCCAGAACCCGGACGCAATCCTTCTGGAGATTGTCCGCGCCCTGCCTCGGATCGAGACGACCGAATGCGTGCCCCGCCCGCCGACGGTCCGCACCGAGAACCTGGCGGAAGAACTGTTCGACCCCGCTGACACCAGCCCGGTGTTCACCGAGCTCACTCCAAGAGGCCGGGATTTGCTGAAGATCATGGCCCTGACTGCCGCGGAACGCCATCCCATGCCGCTCGGCTCGGACCTCCACGAGACCTTTTGCTGGACGTGACTGGCTGGACGCCGCGTCAGGTCGAGGGAGGGGCGCTGCTGATGTCGGACCACGGGGTCTACGGCACGGGGGCCGCTGCGACTACGAGCCCGTCGGACCGGACGGCGGCCGGTACGTCTGGCGGGGCGATCCCCCCTGACTCAGGCGCACTCACACAGTTCGGCCCGGCCTGCGGGTCCTGCTGCGCACGGGCCGTGATGTGACCTGCCGGCACTGCCCGGAGGGCTGACGAAAGCCGGCCGCCGGGGGATGCACGGAGGTTCATTCCCCGGCGGCCGGCCGGCTGTCACGCTTCTCTGTTCTGGTGGAGTTGGCGGTTTGGGGTGGTGTCGCCTGGCAGTGTGGTGGTCGGTGGGGGGCTTGGCGGTGGTGGGAGTGTGACGGGTGTGCGTACGGGTTTGTGTGTGATGTGTGGTCGGCCGCCGTTGCCGGCGGGGTTCTTGGTCGAGGGGACGGTGAGGCTGGGTAGGCGGCGGTGGTGGGCGGGGTGGTTGGTGATCTGTGAGGCCTGCTACGTGGCGGGGGCTCCGGATCCGGTGACGGGTCTGTCCCGGCCGGCGTCGTCCCGGCGGTCTTCCGGGGCGGAGTGGTGGGGCCTGGTGGGGCGTGGTGAGGTGATGGACCCGGCGCCGTGTGTGGTCTGTGGTCAGGTGGTCGTCCGTCGAGCGGAGCGCTTGATGACGCACGTGTTGTGTTCGGCGGCGTGCCGCACATCCCGTACGCGGATCCGTAACGGCGGACAGGGTTCAGGAAAGCCGTGCGCGGGCTGCGGTGTTGAGGTGACCTTCGGGCGTGCCGATGCCCGCCACTGTTCGCCGGCCTGTCGACAGAGGTCGTACCGGCGCCGGCTCTCGCAGGATCCGCACGCGTAGCCGTTCCGACGCGAGCCGTGTTGCGGCCCGTCGACCCCCACGCGCACCTGTCACGTCTGCGGTTGTGCGGTGCTGGTCGTGTTACGGGTGTCCGTGCGGGAAGTGGCCCGGGTGGGCCCGTCGACCCCTACGTGCATCCGTCACGTCTGCGGGTGTGCGGTGCTGGCCGTGTTACGGGTGTACGTGCGGGTCGACTGGTCTATGGGCCGTGAAAACCGGCCGTTATGCCCAGTTCCGCTGAATGTTCCTGTATGTCTCGTTACGTTCCCTTCCGGGGGTCGGCTTGCGGCCCTCCACCATCGGAGGAGCCCGCATGACGCAGCTCGACAGCGATTTCGAGGACCGTCTTGCCCGGTTGAAGGCAGGGTTGAGTGGTGATCCGAAGGTCTCGCGGTCGGTGGACCGGCTGCGGCTGCGCCGCCCGGCCAACCTTCTGGCCGGGGTGACCTTGCACGCCGCGGCCCGCAAGGAGCGGCGCCTGGAACTGACCGAACTGGAGGAGAGCCTGCTCCACATGCTGCGCGGGGTGATCTCCGACGAGGAGATCACGGTGGCCGGCCAGGCGTTCCAGGAGGCCGCGCCCACGTCCCATGCCGGCCACCCGAGCCACTTTGGCCCGGCTCCACTTTGGCCCGGCTCCACCGACATTGCCGGCGTGGGCGGTCGGGCGCCGGTGTGCACGGCCTACCGCGCGAGCCAACCGCCTTGGGCCGTGTGTGGGACTGAGCCTGGCGTGTCGCAGTTGTCCTGCCCTTGTCTGCTTGCTTCTCGCCTAACCTGCCGGGCATGTCCAGCACGGAGCCCGACGAGGAACCTGCTCCGCGGCCACCTCATCACGCGGTGACCGATGGCCGGCGGGCCCGTTTGCTGAGGCCGAAGGTGCTGGCCCTCGTTGGCGCTGTTGCGACTGCTCTGATCATTACCGCGGTCACAACGCCCCTTGAGGAATTCATCAAGCGTCTCTTCGGCATCGACCAGCCGGAGAAGACCACGCTGCAACTGGTACCGACAGAGGTGGACCGACAGTCGCCGACTCAAGGCTGGATCGCGCCGAACAAGACGCTGCCGGTCGGAGAACGAGACTTCATCACCGAAACCATCCGGCAGTGGCAGACAAACGAGGAGGCGGTTCCCGCAGGCCGCCAGGTCATCTTCTTCACTCTCCAGAGCTCGACACCGAAGACCATCACCATCGACAGCCTGGAGATCCAGAAGGAATGCCAGGACGCTCTGGTGGGCCCCTACTTTCACTACCGGGGCGGCGGGCTGGTTACGTCCAAGATGATCTCCGTGGACTTGGACTCGCCGGTCACCACCATCGTTCCCGCCGACGGAGACATGGGTGGCGATCCAGAACGAGCGCCTGTCACCGCGTTCCCGTTCGTGGTGACCGACGAGGAGATGGTGCGGTTCGCCCTTATCGTCAAGGCCAAGACGCGGGATTGCCGTTGGAACGGCCTGCTGAACTGGACAGCGGACGGTCACAGAGGGTCCACAGAGATCAGCGACAAGGGAAAGATGCTGCGTCTGACAGGTACCTCGGCGATGACGGAGAACCAGCCGTACTGATCAGTGCGAGGAAGAGGAGGTGACCACCCGTCCGTTTTCGGCACCGCAGCGGCAGTTCCTGTCAGCCCTGCGATGGGGATCGCGATCGTGCCACGTGGGAAGACGCAGACCGTGTGAACCGGACCACCGATCGGCCGCGACGACGGCTTGGCCCGGCCCCCTGCCAAAGGGCCGGGCCAAGCCGGATGAAGGTTGGTGCACGTCGTGGGTTTACCGGAGGGCAGGTGACACGAGAACCCCTGCCGCACCCCATGATGGATTCGGGGGAAGGCCTTGGGGACGGCGAGTTCGCCGCGCGGATCGTGCGGCCGGCTACCAGTTGGTGCCGATCTGGGTGCGGTCGCCGAGGCCGCCGTTGCCGTTGCCGGGGTAGAAGTACAGGGCGCCGACCATACCTGCTGGGGCCTGGACGGCGTCCAAGTCGCCTTTGCCGTCGCCGTTGAAGTCCGCGCCGACGAGCTGCCGCATGCTGTCCCAGTTCGTACCGAACTGGGTGCGTGAGCCGAGGGTGTCCATCCCGTTCAGGGTGCCCGTGGAGGGGTACTTCCACAGCACTCCTGCGGCGTCCACGGCCACCAGGTCGTGCTTGCCGTCCGCGTCGAGGTCACCGGGGACCGTCAGCTCGGTCATCGTGCCCCAGCCCGAACCGATCTGGCTGCGCGTCCCCAGCGTGCCGGTGCCGTTCAGGGAACCGGTGCCCGGGTAGACCCACAGCGAACCGGCCGTGTCCAGGGCCACCAGATCCGCCTTGCCGTTCTTGTTCGCGTCCAGTGCGGTCAACTCCCGCATCGAGCCCCACCCGGAACCGATCTGCGTACGGGCGCCCAGGGTGCTCATGCCGGCCGCGTTTCCCGTGCCCGGGTACAGGTACAGGCTGCCCGAGGCGTCCACCGCCAGCAGGTCCGGCTTCCCGTCCCCCGTGAAGTCTGCGGCCGTCAGCTCGCTCAACGCGTCCCAGCCGGCGCCGATGCGGATCCGGTCGGCGAGGCCGCCGGCCCCGTTGCCGGGGTACAGCCAGAGGTTCCCCGTCCCGCTCTCGACACCGGTGAGGTCCGGCTTCCCGTCCCCCGTGAAGTCCGCCGCGGCCAGCCGTCCCATCCCCGCCGGAGGCTTGGGCCAAGGGGTGTTGACGACGCTGCGGTCACCGGGAGCCTCGCTGACGATCCAGAGCTGGTCGGTCCCCGGCCAGTAGGAGAGGTTCTCCGGATTCACCGCGGTGTGCGTGACGAGGCGTACGGGATTGCCCGGGCGTGCGTCGTAGAGGCAGCCGGCGTACTGGCGGATGTTGTTCTGGTCCGGCTGGTTCGCCGCGGGTACGAACTCCGGGCAGGCACCCGCGAGGACGAGCCGGCCGTTGTTCATGGAGACGCCCTGCGTGCCGCCGATAGGCGAGGCGAAGGCCTCCGAGGCCTTCACGCGGCCGGAGCCGTCGGCCTTGAGTACTCCGGTGGCGGGGTCGATGGGCCAACGCACGACGGGGGCGGACGCCTTCCCGAAGGTATTCTGGACCGCGGCGGGATCGCCCTCGGCGGTGATCAGGGCGGGCTGGGCACCGGTCAGGTCCAGCGAGCCGGCGGTGATGCAGGGGCGCTGGGGGACGCCGGCGTAGCTTCCGCAGCCGGTGCCCTGACCGGTGTACGCGTAACTGCCCTGGCGGGGCAGTACGTAGGCATGGCCCGCGCCCCGAGCCTTGCCGTCGGTGCCGAGGCCGAAGGCCGTGCCGGTGGTGACGTCCATCTTCCAGATGTCGTTGAGGTCGAAGACGTCGAAGCCGCTGCCGATGGAGGCGACGTACAGTTTGCTGCCTGCCCAGACGACGGCGTTGGCGTGGCCCCCGAGGATGGGGACGTAGTTGTCCCCGGCGCCGTTGAGGGCGGCGAGTTGGACGTGCCGGTAGGTGACGTCGGCGGGGTCCGTGACATCGGCCAGGGTGATGCGCTCGCTGCCGGAGGCTCCGTACCAGCCGGTGATGAGCACCTTGCGACCCCCCACGAGGGCCGCCGACTGTGAGGACTCCCCGGAACCGGTGAGGCCCTGAGGCGTCCAGGCGCCGGTGGCGTCATCGGCGGTGTTCCAGCAGAAGCCCTGGGCGCCGGTGATGTTGGACGGGTGGCACAGGCCCCGGCCGGTGCTGATTCCTGCGGTGTCGGCGAGTACGTCGGCCGCTTTGGCCCGCTTGAGCGCAGGGTGCGCGGCTTCGAAGGCCGCGATCCTCTCCGCCTCGCGGCCGTTGTCCGACTGGAGGCCCATGCCGGTGGTGCTGAGGGGCACGACCTTGTTGGGGGTGGCGATCGCACCGTCGGGGACGGTGGCGGCGCTGGCCGGGGTGGTGCCCAGGCAGGCGAGCGCCAGGGCCGCCGCGATCACGGCGCCGAGTGCGGCTGTGCGGGTTCGGGGGCGGAGGGCCATGGTGGCGCTCGTCCTTTCGGGAAGTGCGGAGGGAGGAAGAAGCCCCGGGCCGCTCCCGCACGAGGTGCGGGAGCGGCCCGGCGGACCTGGGCCCGTGCTGGGTGGGGCGGGTTACCAGCCGGAGCCGATCTGGACGCGGGTGCCCAGGGTGTTCATGCCGTTGAGCGTGCCGGTGCCCGGGTAGCTGTAGAACTTGCCGGTATCGCCGTTGGAGGCCTCGACCGCGTCCACGTCGCCGATGCCGTCGTTGTTGAAGTCGCCGCTCACCAGGTTGGTCATGGCGTTCCAGCCGGAGCCGATCTGGACGCGGGTGCCCAGGGTGTTCATGCCGTTGAACGTGCCGGTGCCCGGGTAGGCGTAGAGGTTTCCGGTCGAGACCTCACGGGCGACGATGTCGTCCTTGCCGTCGTTGTCGAGGTCACCGGGGCTGACGATGTCGTTCATGGCGTTCCAGCCGGAGCCGATCTGGACACGGTCGTTGAATCCGCCGTTGCCGTTGCCCGGGTAGGCGAACAGCTTGCCGTCGGAGCCCACCGCGAGCAGGTCGGTCTTGCCGTCCTTGTTGACGTCGGCGCCCGCCAGGTCGTGCATGGAGTCCCAGCCGGTGCCGGCCTGGATCCGGTTACCAAAGGTGCCGTCGCCGTTGCCAGGGTAGATCCACAGCTTGCCGTCGGCGTCGACGGCCGCTATGTCGCGGTGGGCGTCGGAGGTGAACTTGCCGGAGGACAGTTCGCTCATGGAGCCCCAGTTGCTGCCGACTTGGACACGTGCCCCGAGCTGCCCGCCGCTGGTGCCCGGGTAGTAGAAGAGCTTGCCGCTCGCGGACTCGACGGCGATGACGTCGGCGGCGGTGCTGCCGCCGAAGTTGCCGCCGGTCAAGTCGGTCATACCGGCGTCGGGGGCCGTCGGTGTGCCTTCGATGATCTTGTTGTAGCGGTAGGGCTTGAAGCCTGCGCTGTTGATGTAGCTGCGGGTGTAGGTGTTCTTCCGGGCGGTGAGGCCCGGCTTGGGCTGCTCGATGATGTTGGCCACGGTGTGACTCGCGTCGGTCCAGCCCGTGAAGAGCACGACGTGGGCGTCGATGTTGTTCAGCGCGTCACCGGGCTGGAGGTCGTCCAGGCCGGACAGCTTGGTGGAGACCTGCGGCAGCGAGTAGGTGGTCAGGCTGGTCCCGAGATGCCAAGCCAGGGAGACCAGCCCGGAGCAGTCCGTGCGGTAGTTGCGCCCCAGCGAGTCCGGAGCCACCGCGCCCTGGCTGTACGGGACCTGCTGGTCCACCCAGTACTGCGCTCGGGAGACGACCTCGGAGCGCGTGATGCTGCCGTTGACCGAAGAGCTGGTCGCGGCGACCGGTGAGGCGGACAGGGCGGCCGGGGAGGTGGCTTGGGGGGCGGCGTCCACCGCCGTGACGGCCGCTGCGGCCACGAGGGTCGCGATGGCGGTGGTCTTCAGGACACGGGTGATGACGGACACGAGGTCTCCTCGGGGTGGCGATGCGGGGCACCGCGGCGAAAGGGGTCTGCGTGGTGCGGGTGACGCGGAGTTCTGTGAGCGGTGCGGCTGCGGTGGCGCGGCTACCAGCCGGAGCCGATCTGGGCGCGGTTGCCGAAGCCGCCGCTGCCGTTGCCGGGGTAGAAGAAGAAGGCGCCGGTCGACCCGGTGGGGGCCTCGACGGCATCGAGGTCACCCTTGCCGTCGCCGTTGAAGTCGGCGCCGACCAGCTGGCGCATGCTGTCCCAGTTGGATCCGACCTGGGTCCGGGCGCCGAGGGTGTTCATGCCGGCCAGGGAGCCGGTGGTGGGGTACTTCCAGAGGGCGCCGGTCGCGTCGATGGCGAGGAGGTCGGGCTTGCCGTCGGTGTTCAGGTCGCCAGGGACGGCCAGTTCGGTCAGGCCGGCCCAGCCGGAACCGATCTGCGTGCGGGCACCCAGGGTGTTCATGCCGGCCAGGGAGCCGGTGCCCTGGTAGGACCACAGCGCTCCATTGGTGTCGATGGCCAGCAGGTCGGGCTTGGCGTCCTTGTTGACGTCGAGGGCCGTGAGGTCGCGCATCGAGCCCCAGCCGCCGCCGATCTGCGTACGGGCACCCAGGGTGTTCGTCCCGTTGGCGGCGCCGGTGCCGGGGTACGCGTACAAGGCTCCGGAGGAGTTCTCCACGGCCAACAGGTCGGCCTTGCCGTCACCGGTGAAGTCGGCGGCCGACAGCTTGCTCATACCGCCCCAGCCCGATCCGATCTGTATACGGGAACCGAGACCGCCAGCGCCGTTGCCCGGGTACAGCCACAGTTTTCCGGTGGCTGACTCGACACCGACCAGGTCCGCCTTGCCGTCACCGGTGAAGTCGGCCGCGGTGAGCTGGACCATGCCCACGGGGGCGGGCGGGGTGGGCGGGTAGGGATCGGCGTGGTCGTTCGCCAGGGGGCCGCCGCAGTTGGGCCAGGCCCGCCATCCCTGACCGGCGAGGATCTTCTCGCCTATCAGGATCTGCTGCTGCTTGGTTGCCTGGTGCGGATAGGAGGCGTACTCCTTGCCTCCGAAGGCGTTCCACGTGGGGAGCGAGATTTGCAGACCGCCGAAGTAGCTTCCGCTGGCGTCGATGATCTGCCAGTTTCCGGTGGCCTCGCACTGCGCGACCTTGTCCCAGGTGGCCACCGAAG
This sequence comes from Streptomyces sp. NPDC057939, assembly GCF_042887545.1. Lineage (NCBI taxonomy): Bacteria > Bacillati > Actinomycetota > Actinomycetes > Kitasatosporales > Streptomycetaceae > Streptomyces > Streptomyces sp. NPDC057939. Next base: position 88,511 of record NZ_JBHVPG010000032.1, on the reverse strand, counting down.
CGGCCTGCGCGGAGCCGGCGGTGAGCAGCGGCGAGAGAACCAGGGACAGGGATGCGGTGGTGACGGCGGCCTTCAGGGCGCGGTTGAGCACGGAGAACTCTCCTGTGGGTGTGAAGTGAGGGAAGGAGGCCCGTCCCGGGTATGGGAGGGCGGACCGGCCCGGCGGGAGCGCTGTTCCGGTCGACGGATCGCGCGGTCGACCGCCGGTCGGTCGCGGTCAGTTGTCGAAGTTCCAACCGGCGCCGTTGTCGATGCGGGCGCCGAGCTTTCCGGCGCCGATACCCGGATAGACGTAGAGCTTTCCGTCGTTCTGGCGGGCCACGATGTCGTCCTTGCCGTCACCCGTGTAGTCGCCGGCTCCGGTGACGCCGGACATCACGTCCCAGCCGGTGCCCGCCTCGATGCGCGATCCGAGCGTCCCGTTGCCCAGGCCCGGATAGACGAACAGCTTGCCGGTGGCTTCCTCGACCGCTGCCACGTCGTTCTTGCCGTCGCCGGTCAGGTCCCCCGCTCCGGCAGCCACGCTCATCGAGTCCCAGTTGGTCCCGATCTGGACGCCACCGCCGAAGTGGCCGTCCGACTGGCCCGGGTAGAGGAACAGCTTGCCCGTCGCGGTCTCGACGGCCAACAGGTCACCCTTGCCGTCGCCGTTCAAGTCCTGCGTACCGGCGATGCGCATGTCGTTCCAGCCGGCCCCGTTGTCGACGCGGGCACCGAGGTGGCCGTTGGTCTGCCCCGGGTACACCCACAGCTTGCCGGTGGACTTCTCCACGGCCAGGACGTCGGAACGGGCATCGCCGGTAACGTCACCCACTCCGGTGATCTGGTCGATTGAGGCCCAGCCGCCGTTGTCGATGCGGGTGCCGAACCTGCCGTTGCCCAGGCCGGGGTAGACCCACAGGGTCTTTGCCCCTGTGCTTGCACGGGCCAGCAGGTCGGGCCTGCCGTCCCCGGTCAGGTCACCGACCGCCGAGACGGGGGCGGGTGACGCCGGCTCGGGGGATCGGCAGTTGCTGCTCGTGAGGTTGCTGGTGGAGTACGTATAGGTGCTTCCGTCGAAGACGGCGGGCTGCCCGACACCGTTGAGAGTCTGCTCGAAGTGCAGATGCGCACCGTCCGAGTTGCCGGTGCTGCCGACTCGGCCGATCATCTGACCTGCGGCGACGGTGGAGCCTGAGGTCACCGCCGTACTGGACAGGTGGGCGTAGTGGGTGGTCCAGCCGCCGCCATGGTCGATGCGGACATGAGTACCTGCCCAGCCGCCCCCGGAGTCGGCGACGGTCACGGTGCCTGCCGCGCTCGCTACGACCGGGCGGCCGGTGTCGTCGCCCGGATAGTGGTTCAGGTCCACCGAGTATGCGGGCGAGTGGCTTGAGTAGGTGGTCGCGGTCCATGTCTCACCGCACGGTGCGGGAAGCTGGAAGTCGGGGCGTCCGGCGGCCTGCGCGCTCGGGATGGCGACCAAGGAGGCGACGACGGCGGCGGCAGCGACCGCGGCGAGGGTGAGGGCACGCTTGGACATGGCGGGATCCTTGGATTGCTGTGGGGCGAGAAGAGTGAGGGCGCGTCAGGACTGACTGCCGACGGTGGCCGGCCCGAGGCTGCTGGTGATGCGGCGGGATGTGACGGCTGCCCTGCAGGAACAGCGGTCGGAGGCGGGCCGCGCGAGGCGACGGCAGGGGTGCTGCGGCGACGCGCTTGCATCAGAGGTGGTCACCAGTGCCGGCACGCCGGGACCGGGTAAAGGGGCTGTGGTCAGGACCAGACCGTGGCCTGCGTGCCCACGACGGGGCGGGACGGGCGATGCCGGGCGTGACGGTCGTACCGGGTATGGCGGATGCGATTTCAGGCATGGCGGGGCATGCCTCTGGCATGGGGGAACGGGGTGCCGCGGAAGTCGGGCCGATGGCTGGGCACACGGGCTCGGTGCGAGGGCTCAACCGAGGTGGCGGCGGCCTGCTAGCGGCAGTCCTGCAGGAGCAGTTGTGAGCCGATGGGCGAGGACCTGGTCCCCGTGGCGTGAGGTCAGGATCAGCCTGTGGTCTGCGCGATGGCCACTGGGGAGACCGGTGCGAGGGCGGTGACGGGACTGGAGACCGTGGAGGCCTGGGCGAGACGGAAGCGAAGCATGAAGACGGTCCTCTTCTGACGTGTTGCCGGTGCCCGGAACCGCTCTGCATCCCGCGGTGATGCTGTGTGGTCCGGTCTGCCGGGGCGGTGTTCCCTGCTGACGGGAACTACTCTCGCCGCCGCTCAGGCAGGGTGGAAGGGGTTCAGTCCGGACACAATGGGCCGTGGACTGTTCCGTCCACCGGCCCCGCCACCGCCCCCTCGGCGCTGTTGTGCGGGGGCAGCAACGATTCCCGGAATGGAACCACCATGGGTGCTTCGGCCCATAGCAGCGACCAGCCGACGAACTCCTCGTGACGCAGGGATCTTCGGCAGGGGGCGCGCCCCCTTCAGCTCGGCCGCGGCCAGCTCCTCACGCGCGGATACGGGCCGATCACCTTGCGCGGAACGACACCTGGGCCCAGCACGGCCGCACGCGGGTGGGATGCGGCGACCCCGCCCAGGCTGCGGGTTCACCGGGGTGCCGGCAGGGACAGGGGCGACTGGTGCCGGTATGCGCAACCAGCCACCGGAAGGCGTCGTGGGTGCCGATGAGGTCGAGGACCGTGAGGACCTGGGCCTGCGCGTTGGCCAGTACGAGGGTTCCACCTTCGCGAAGGCAGCGTCGGCGCAGGTGCAGGAGCATGGTCAGCCCGGAGGAGTCGGGGGCCAGGGCGAGCCCGAAGGCACGGCGCAGGCGGTTCAGGGCGTCGTCGGGATTCCGGCTGTGGCCGGCCGGGGTGATGTTCTGGGGCATCCGGTCGATCATCGCGTCGTGGGTGTGGGTCGACCGTCTACCGCTGACGGAAGACCGGCCCCGGGCATCATGCCGGGGCCGGGGCCCGTCGTCCGAGGGCATCGGGCGGGAAAACCACTTGCTCGGAGTGTGGTCGAGGGCGGGGGCGCATGGGGAAGAGTGGAGTCAGCCCAGTTGCTGGAGCAGGGGGAGGATGTTCTTGGGCTGGGCGTTGACCTGGGCGAGGACGGCGATGCCGGCCTGTTGGAGGATGCTGGCCTGGGTGTGGTTCGCGGTTTCGAGGGCGTAGTCGGTGCGCTCGTGTGCGGCGCTGCGGTTGACCACGCCGGTGTCCTGGGTGCGGATGCTGGACTCGAAGCGGTTTTGGACGGCGCCGAGGATCGAGCGCAGGCCGGTGACCTCGACCAGCGCCGCGTCGATCTGGGAGAGCGGGTCGATCAGGAAGGTACCGGCCGTCACCGCGTCGTTCTTGCCGGTGGCCGCGGGCCTGCCGTCCTGGTCGGTGTAGTTGATCCGTGTGGGTTCGGTCGCGTCGGTGAAGGCGAGCGTTTTGGAAACATCGTAGGACTCCAGGCCGAGCGTGTTGACGTTGAGCATCTTCATGGCGACGGCGATGATGTCGCCGTCGTTGGCGCCGGTCTGGAAGTTCATGCTGGTGTTCTTCGCCAGCACCTTGATCCCGTTGAACTGGGTCTGCTGCGAGATGGTGTCGATGGCCTCCAGCCGCTGGGCGACCTCCTGCTGAATGGCAGTGCGGTCGGTGACGGCGTGGATGCCGTTGGCGGCCTGGACGGTCAGCATGCGGATGCGCTGGAGGTTGTTGGTGACTTCCTTCAGCGCGCCGTCGGTGGTCTGTGCGAGGGCGATGGCGTCGTTGCTGTTGCGCGATGCCTGGACGGATCCGTTGATCTGGGTGGTCATGCGGTCGGAGATGGCCAGGCCCGCCGCGTCGTCCTTCGAGGAGTTGATGCGTTTGCCGGAGGCGAGCCGCTCGGCAGCCACTCCCATGGTGGAGCCGGTGATGTTGAGGTAGTTCTGCGTGGTGAGCGACATGATGTTGGTGTTGAGCGTCAGCATGTGATCAGTCCCAGTCGGTGGTCGTGGAGGTTCGGGAAGCGCTACGCGGGCGTCACGTTCACGTCGTCCTGTGCCAGGACGAATCGCAGGACATCGACATCGACCCAGCCGTACGGGGAGATCGCGTCGATGAACACCGGCAGGGTCCGCGTCAGCTCCGCGATGACCTCGGCCCTGTCCTGACCTCGCGCCGCGGCGGCCTCGGCGATCTTTTCCTCGCCGAGTGCCTGGACCACCTGCTCCTCGGTGAGAGGTTCGTTGGGGCCGGAGCCCAGCCAGGAACCGCTTTGTGGCAGGGCTGCCGCAAGAGCCCGCGTCTCGGCCACGATCTGCTCGGCGGCCGCTTCCTCCTCGGGGGTCAGGTAAGCGATCTTCGATGCCTTGCGGAACGCCTCGACGGTCTCGGCCGGAATCGCGTCCACCAGAGCGGGGATCTCCACAGCCAGAGCGGCTGCGGCTTCCGCTTCGCTGACCTGTGCCAGCTCCGCCAGTTGCCTGAGCATGCCGGCGGGGGCGGCGGCGGCCACTTCTTCCGCAGACAGTGGTTCGTTGGCGCCGTGGCCGATCCAGGACTCGAACTTGGCCGATGTTCCGGGCCCGGCCGACAGGGCCGTCAGCAGCTGTCCCAGCACAGGGGCCACCGTGGTCTCGCTCATCGAACTCCCTCGGTAATGATCTTGCCAACGCCTGGAACGCTACCGAATGCGAGAATTCGACGACAGAGCGTGATCCGGCCATGCCGGTCGCGCCATCCGCATTGTCGAAGGCGCGGAGACAGGTCGGCTGAACCGCTCGGCCGGCGTACGGCGACGCACCCGTCGTGCGAGCGGCAGCCACCCGTGCTCGCGCCCATCAACATCGGCCCCGCCCACAGAGACGGGCAGGCACGTTCTTCTCCCTCCATCGCTCCCGGCCGCAACGCAGGCGATCCGACTCCTCGACGCGGCTTCCGACGGGGAGGCCAGGGACATTGCACCCGCTGTGAGCCCCCAACCCCCGAGGCGAAGCAACAGCGCGACACACCGACCATCGGGCGCGGGTGCGGTTGTCATGGCTGGTGTCGGGATCCGGCCGTTCTCGGATGTTCGAATGACCTGTTCGTCACTCTTCGTTACGTTTCTTTCGCGGGCTGACCTTCGGCCCTTGTGACCCGAAGGAGTGACGGATGACGCAGCTCGACATCAACTTCGAGGACCGTCTTGCCCGGTTGAAGGCCGGCCTGAGTGGTGATCCGAAGGTCTCGCGGTCGGTGGACCGGCTGCGGCTGCGCCGGCCGGCCAACCTTCTGGCCGGGGTGACCTTGCACGCCGCGGCCCGCAAGGAGCGGGGCCTGGAACTGACCGAACTGGAGGAGAGCCTGCTCCACATGCTGCGCGGGGTGATCTCCGACGAGGAGATCACCGCGGCCGGCCAGGCGTTCCAGGAGGCCGCGCCCACGGGCGTGGACCAGGTCTTCCCCACCGAGATCGCACGCCTCACCACTGCCGACCCCTACACGCTCGCCGACCTGGGCCGCGACCTGACCGCCCTGCTGCCCGGCATCCTCGCGCAGCCGAACGTGAACATCGTCGACGTCACCACCCTGTCCGAGGGACAGCCGGTGGACGACGAAGTGTTCCTGGAGGCGATGGCGGCCACCGGGTCCGGCGCCACGGTACTGACCGCGCCCCCCGCCCAGGAGGTCGCCGACTCGCTGGTCCTGCCCACCACGCTGACACTGAAGAGCTTCACCTGCGTGCGCTCCACCGACGACCAGTGGAACAGCTCGGACGAGATCTACTGGATGTGCGCCGCCGGCGCCGACAGCAACGCCCGCAGCACCTACGCCTCACCCCAGTTCGGCGACGTCGACAGCGGCGAGAGCAGGCCCTTCCCCGCCGGGGCGCACCTCTTCCACGGAGAGGTCGGCCATCACCTGATGACCAACATCCAGTGCTGGGAGAAGGACCAGGGCGACGTCTTCGGCGAACTGCGCGCCCGACTGCGTGACGTTGCTGATGCCTGCGCCACGGCCGCGGTGAGCATCATCAAGGACGGCGAGAAGCAGGAAGCGGCCCTCGCGGCCGTCATCGCGGTCGTCGCGGCCCTGTTGGACTGGGTCCTGGGATGGCTCTCCAACGACGACGACCTGGTGGCCGAGCGCAGCGTGGCCTACACCCGTGCCGGCCTTCAGGCCCTGAACGGTAGGGACACCGTTCTGGACTTCACCGGCAACGGCCACTACCGACTGACCTTCACTGCCCAGACCGGGCCGCTGCGCCAGCCGACGGCCACCACGCAGGTCGTGTACAAGAAGATCGGGATGTGGGACGACGGCCAGTGGAGCGCCACCCAGACCATCGGCCTGAACAGCCCCTTCGGACCCGCCCAGGCCGCCGCTTTCAATCTCCATTTCCTGGCCACCGAGGACAGCAGCCGGCAGGCGCTTCACGGGCGTCAGCACGACAACTCGGGCATCGGCGGCTGGTGGCAACTCGCAGCCGGCTGCGGCGCCCGCCCCGCGTTGGCCCGGCACGGGCAGAACACCATCTACGCGTTCAGGGGCAAGGGCACCGACCGCGCCGTCCACTGGGGGGTCGTCGCCCACAATGGCGCCACCCCGAACACCTTCCCCGACCTGACCTCCAGCCACGGGCCCGCCCTGTGCTCCTTCAACAACGCGCTGCACTGCGTGGTCGCCGACGGCAGCACCGGCCGGCTGATGCACGCCAGCGCTCCCGACGGCACCAACTGGAGCCCCTTCACCCCGCTCGGTGGCCCCTTCAAAGCCGTCGGCAGCCCGGCACTCGTGGCGTTCAACGGCAAGCTCTACTGCGTCTACCCGGCCAAACACGGCGACTCGTCCCCACAACAGGACGGAGCGCTTACCTCGATGACCTTCGACGGCACCAAGTGGAGCAACCTGTCCTCGCCCCTTCCCGGGGACCGCAAGACGGCTCCCGGCGCCGGTGTGGGCCTGGCCGTCAAGGACGGGAAGATCTGGTGCGCCGTCCGCGGTCCCGAAGGCGACCAGGGCCTGTATTGGGCCACCTACGACGGCACCACCTGGAGTGCCTTCACCCAGATCGCCGGAGCGTGGAGCGCGGACACCCCCAGCCTGGCCTACTGGGACGGCAACCCCGCGGTCAACCGTCACGGCATTTACCTCACCTACCGGGGCCCGGGCGCCAGGTGACCGCCGCGACTGACCCCCGGATGTTTCCCACGATCGGTCGCGACGTCTTGCGGTTCTGATTCCGGTTCGTTGATCGGCCTGTTCGGCAGGGGATCGTGCCTGTTGGGGAGGTTTCAGGACGTTTTGTGGCGGACAAGTGCGGATGGTGTTTTGTGGGGGTGTTGGTTGCGTAGTCCTGCCTGCGTGTGGCCCCGGTCGGGGCGGCATCGGTTTCGGGAACGAGCAGGCGGGACGCGTACATGGCGGACGGGACGACCGAGCAGCAGAGGCTGGAACGACTGAAGGGGCTGCTGACCGGGACGCGGGCGACGACGAGGGCCGGGCGGGCGCTGGCGGGTGTCGAGCACGGGAACGTGGTGATCGGTGCGGCGCTGCATGCCGCGGACCGGTTGCGGCAGGGGCAGCCGGCCACCGATCTGGAGGAGCGGCTCCTGGGTGTGCTGGGGGCCGCGTTGTCGGAGGAGGAGATCCGGGCGTGGGGTCGGGTGTACCGGGAGTCGGTGGACAAGCTCGGTACCGGGGTGGCGGTGGTGCCGGCGTCGATCAGCGGCCGGCCGGCGGGGTCCGGGTTCAGTCTGTCGGATCTGGCGAGCGGGTTCGCGCCGGTGGCCTCGGAGGCGCTTGCGCAGCCGAACATGTCGGTGATTGATCCCGAGGCGCTGGCCGCGGGCGGGAACCTGGACAGTGCCGAGTTCCTGGCGGGGATGCGGGACGCCGGGTTCGGAGCCAGCGTCTTCGCCCGTCCGGCCTCCGCGCGGTCGGGCAGGAGCGCGGGCGAGGCGGCGGAGGACCCGACCGCGCAGTCGCGCGCCGCGCAGGCCGGGCCGGACGGGCTGCGGGAGTTCGCCGCGCGGCTGGAGCTGGAGTCCTTCTACGTCGTGGAGGCCGTCGGCGACCAGGGCGGCGGCAAGGACGAGATCTACTGGTGCTCCTCATCGGGCAGCGACAAGACATCCGGGAGGTCGTACACCTCCCAGGTCTTCGGAGGGGTCAAGAAGGGCCAGACGCTCACCTTTCCTTCCGGGGACCGGACGGTGTTCTGGGGCAGTACCACCGGCTCGGTGGTACTGGCCGTGTACTGCTGGGAGTCCGACCAGTCCAGCAGTGAGTGGTACGACGCCCTGCAGAAGCAGCTCAATGATCTGTGCACCTACATTTTCAGCAGCCCGACCTGGGAACTGGCGACCGGCGTGATGCCGGGCGCGGACCTGCTCGGGCTGGCCGGCGAGGCCATCAAGCTCGGCGCGTTCCTGATGGAGGCCCTGCGCAACAAGGACGACCTGTCCAGCTCCCGGATCATCGTCCTGGACCAGCGTGACCTGGCCATCATGGACAGGCAGGGCAGCGCCGAGTTCCACTTCAACGGCGACGGCCACCACACCCTGAAGATCAACTACACCGGCGCCCCCGTTCCCTTCCCCACCGGCACCCTCGAATACGCCGTCCGGACGGGCGGCAAGTGGGGCAAGGCCATCAACCTGCCCTGGCAGACGGCCAGCGCGCCCGCCCTCGCCTCCTTCGACGGATCCCTGTACGCCGCGTACGTCGACCCCGGCAGCGAACGGGTGATGTGGACCCGGCTCACCGACGGCGTCTGGAGCGATCCCCGGCAGATCAGCGACGGCTGGAGCTACTGCGCCCCGGCCCTGGCCGTCTTCGACGGACGCCTGTACGCGGCGATCACCGGCCGCGACAACAGCGTCCACCTCGCCGACCTCCAGCCCGGCCAGGACACCTGGGGCTATCTCGTTCACCAGCACAACCTCGAAACCACCCTGGCGCCCGCACTCGCCGCCTACGACAACCGGCTGTGGATGTCCACGGTCGGCACCGACGACAACATCTGGCACGGCTGCTGCCGGAGCGCCGACGGGGACTGGGACTGGTGGGAGGACTCCACCGACTGGACCTCACGCAGCCCCATCGGCCTCGTCTCCTCCTACGCCGAACTGTGGCGGATGATCCGCGGCGAGAAGAACGAGGTGTATCTCGGCAGCCTCGCCGGCGCCGGACGCGACCAGATCATCGACCGATACAAGGCCACCGCCGGACTGGCTGGAGCCCACTACCAGGGCTCCAACTGGCTCTTCCACCGCGGCGGCGCCGGCGAACTCTGCGCCGCCGAGAACCCCGCCTGGAACGACACCACCACCCTCAGCCCCACAGGCACCAGCATCCTCGGCGAACCCGCCGCCGCCGTGCACCAGGACAAGCTGTACGTCATGTGGCACCGCTGACACCCGACCCGGCTCCCGACCCCCGCGGCGGGGATCGGGAGCCGGCCGCTGGGCGGACGACCAGGACCGGAGGTGAGAGCGGAGCCGGAGGGCGCCGGTCATTGCGTGCAGAAGGCCGGGATCACCGGTGACCCGAAGCGGTTCAAGGAGTACTTCGAGGAGTGCCTTCGGTCTCGGTTTGAGAACCCGTACTCGGTGCTGTTCACCGCGATGCCCCCGGATTGGTCCGCCCGGCGGGTCTGGTCGAGGGCCGCCTTGTCGAATGACGATTTCTGGCTTGTGCCGGCGAGGTCGTTCCTGAGAAGGCTTTACCGCGCCGCGGTGAAGAACGTGGTGAGCACGGGCGCGAGGACGTGTGGGTCGACGTTGTGGTTCTGGCCGGGCAGGGCGCGCAGGGTGTAGTTGTCCCCGTGGGAGGCGAGTTCTTTCGCCCCGTTGGTCATGTAGGTCTCGCCCGCGCTGCCGTGGCCGACCAGAACGGACACCTTCACGGACTGCCACCGGTCGGTGGGCAGTGGCCGGCCGGTCATGGTGTCCCTCATCAACTGGCCGTCGTAGGGCAGGGTTGGGGCGGTCGCCTCCCACGCCGCCCAGACGGGGGTGTCCCGCATCGCGGCGACGGCTTCGCGCGGCATGGCCAGGCCCGTGGTCAGGAAGTAGGTGAGCGCCTCGGTGGTGTCTCCTCGCGCGATGAGCGCTTTCACGCGGGTGACGTAATCGGCGGGCAGCGGTGGGCGGGTCCGGTCGACGATGAACGGTGGTTCGTACAGGGCCAGGGCGGAGACAGCGCTGCCCCTGGCCACGGCCTCCAGGGCCAGGACCGCTCCGGAGGACATCCCGAAGAGCCGCACCGGTCCGCCCGCCAGCTCGATCAGCGCGTCCAGGTCGTCGATCTCGCGCTGCACGTCATAGACATCGCTGTCACCGCTGTCACCGCGGCCCCTGCGGTCGTAGTTGATGACCGTGAAGTCACGTGCGAGCAGGGAGGCCAGCGGTGCGTGCCGGGCCCGGGTCATCAAGGTGCCGCCGACAAGAATCAGTGTCGGGCCCGTGTCGCCGTGTCGCTCGAAGGCGATCGCGGTTCCGTCGGAGCTGATTACCTTGAACATGCTTCCCCCGCTGTTGAAGTCGTTCGGGCCTCGTGGGCACGCCGTCGGGTTGATGCCCTCGGCACGACCGGGCACCGGGTCGGCGGGGCGACCCATGTGATCAAGGACCTGGCAGTACGGTACGTCCGCCAACTGCCGCGGTGACCTGTGCGGACGGACAAGATCATGTGCCCGCCACCTGGTCGAACCACCACATGGCAACCCGATGTCGCCATGGGAACGGGTGAGTCCGGCGCTGCCGGTCCGTCTCCGGCCGACGGGCCGAACCGTCCAAGCGCGTACCTTGTGGCACACCCCCCCTGCTCCCGGGTGGCTGCGGGTAGGCATGCCGGGCGGGGGAGAGAGTCGGTGGGAGAACCATCGGGCTTCTGTGGCGCGTCCCCAGGGAGGCAGGGGCCGGCATGCAGTGGCTTCCCGAGCGGGTGCCGTCACGCGAAGAGCGAGGGGGAGGCAGCGTGCCTGATTGGTTGCTCGCTGTGTGCGTACCGGTGGGTCTAGTGCTGTGACCGGGAAGGTTCGCCGGGTTGCTCGTCGTGCTGGTTGGAAATGCTTCCCGGACCAGTGGGGAGGCGGGATGGCGCAACCGGTCCGGATTCGCAGGCTGACGGAGCATGAGGGGCGGAAACTTCAGTACATCGTGCGGCGGGGCAGTGGCACCTCGGTGCGGTTCCGGCGGGCGATGATGCTGCTGGCCTCGGCCAGCGGAAGCACGGTCCCGGTCATAGCCCGTCTGGTCCAGGCGGACGAGGACACTGTCCGCGACCTGATCCACAAGTTCAACGAGATCGGGCTTGCATGCCTTAACCCTCGATGGGCGGGAGGCCGTCCCCGCCTTCTCGATCGTGACGACGAGGACTTCGTCGTCCAGACGGCCACTACCCGCCCGACCGTCCTGGGCATGCCCTTCACCCGCTGGTCCATCCGCAAGCTCGCCGATCACCTGCGGCGGGACATTGCCCGGCCCGTCCGGATCGGCCGCGAGGCTCTGCGGTGCTTACTGTCCCGCCGCGGGATCTCCTTCCAGCACGAAGACCTGGAAGGAGTCCCCGGACCCCGACTTCGACACAAAGCTCGCCCGAATCGAGTACGCGATCAACCAGCGGCCTGACCGCACGTTCGCGTTCGACGAGTTCGGACCGCTGGGCATCCGCCCGACCGCCGGCTCTTGCTGGGCAGAACAGGGCAGGCCAGATCGACTGCCGGCGACGTTCCGCCGAACCCACGGGATCACCTACTTCCACGGCTGCTACTCCGTCGGCGACGACCAGATGTGGGGGATCAACCGGCGCCGCAAAGGCATCGACCACACCTGGGCAGCCTTGCGAACCATTCGGGCCGCCCGCCCGCCCGGACGGCGCCCCGATCTACGTGATTCTCGACAACCTCTCCGCCCACACGAACTCGCGGATGAAAAGGCGGGCGGCCAAGAACAAGGTTGAGCTGTGCTTCACCCCGACCTACGCCTCCTGGGCCAACCCCATCGAGGCCCCCTTCGGACCGCTGCGGCAGTTCACCCTGGCCAACTCGAACCATCCCAACCACACGGTTCAAACCCGGGCCCTCCACGCCTACCTGCGCTGGCGCAACCGAAACGCTCGCCACCCCGGCGTCCTCGCAGCCCAACGACGTGAACGAGCCCGCATCCGCAGCGAGAAGGGTGTCCGCTGGGGAGGGCGTCCCACCACGATGGTGGCCTGAACGACTACACCTGCTCCTGATACACCCTGATCTTGTTCGGCTTGAGTCTGTGGATCGTTGCCCAGGCTGTTCGCTCGGTCAGTCCTTGAGCCCACTCTTCGAGATCGTCTCCGGCATCGTGGAAGAACCACGAGTCGAAGCTTCCGAGGACCTCCAGGGCGGGTGCGAGCCCGTATCTGAGCTCGCAGTGGACCTGCACGTAATGGTCGTGATCACCGTTGCTCTCGGAGATCTCGAACTGTCGGGTGAGGTCCAGCGTGAATGCCGGAGGACCGTCGAACGCGTGGGTCCCGTACTGGAACAGAAGACCGTCAGCGTCGGGTGTGTCCGGGACATCGAACAGCCGTCGGCCGAATCGGAGGAAGGCAAGCCAGAGGTCTTCCGTGACCAGTTCGTCAAGCGCTCGCTGCCCTGACCCCAGTTCGCCCTCAAGCAGTCCCACGGCCTCGTCCACCGACAGTCCCCGCGTCATGCCCGACCTCCTCGTCCACCGCAGCCGGGCTCAGGGTACTGATCCCGGTGAACCTTCCCGGTCACAGCACTAGGCGAGCCGACCGGCTGGGGGCCTGGATGTCAGCGGGTGCACCTACGCTCCCGTTCATGCACACGGATGATCTCGTCTGGCAGGCGAGCAACTTTGGCGGGCTCGCCCCGAGACGCGTGGACTTGCTGTTGGAGCACGGCCACCTGGAACTGGTGATCCAGGCGGCGGCAGAACGCGGGGAGTGGTCCTGCGCTGAAGGCGCGGTCGAGGAGCTCTGCCGGGCAGGGGAGTTCGGGCGGGCGCTGGAGGTGATGGAGCCATTCGTCGCGACCGGGTGGCCGACTGCCCTGTGGGCGAAGGCCGACATCATGCTCCGGTCGGGACGGCCGCAGGAAGCGCTGGAACTGGTGCGCACGGACGCCACTGGTGAAACCTCGAAATCCAAGTGCCATGACTTTGCCGGGTTGCTGGCCAAGGCAGGGCGAATCGACGAGGCCGTCGATCTGCTCGCCCCGAACATCGACGGGTGGTGGACCCTGTCCGTCCTCGTTGAGATCACCGAAGGACAGAACCGTGACGAGCGGGTGCTGGAGCTAATCGCTCCGCACGCCGACAGTGCGCGCCACGCACGGGGAGAGAGCCGCTGGAACCACCCCTTCTCCAACGCGCAGGAACTCCAGGCCCAGGTGCTGGAGCGCGCGGGCCGTACCGACGAAGCGATCCGGATACTCGGTCAGGACATAGCCGCGGACCAGTACCTTACGCAGAACACTCTCACTGCCTACGCCAGGCTTCTGGCCCGTCATGGTCGCCTCGACGAGCTGCGTGAGCTGGCCACCGGGCAGAACACGCACACCGTCCTGGACATCTACGCCGGTGCCCTTCGCGACCACGGCCGGGCCGAGGAAGCCGAGACCGTGATGCGCGAAGCCATCGCCGCCGACGACTGGGTCGGGTACCGCGCCTGGCTCTCCTCGGCCTTGCTTCAGGACGGCCGCCTGGATGACGCGATCGCCGTGGCCGAACCAGGCTTCGGCTGGTACGACTGCTCCAACCTTCTGGTACCACTCGCCTACCAGCTTCTCGGGCGCCCCGAGGAACTGATGCAACTGGTGGAGCACACCAGTGTCGTACCCCACCATGACCACGAGGAGTTCCAGCACGGGTGGCGAGCCCTGGCCCTCGCCGGCCTTGGTCGTGTCGACGAGGCGATCGCCCTGACCGAAGCCGACCCGCGCCCCTGGACCGACCCCCGCATCGTCAAAGCCGACCTTCTCAGCACGGCCGGCCAGTTCGACGCCGCCGCCGCTGAACTGCGAGCCCTCGGCACGATCGAGGCACGTGAGGAACTGTGCGAGGTCTTGATCCGGCAAGGGCATGCGGCCGAGGCGATCGCCATCCACCCGACGGCGGCTGAGCAGCGAGCTGCCAAACCCAAGCCCGAGCCTGTGACTCTGGCTGAGAACGGGTACTCCCTGGAGCCCCCCTTCTAACGCAGCTTGGCGAGCGGAACCGCCTCCTGCTGCCTTCGGGAATCGTCGACACCTTCAGCAAGTCTTGGGCTGTTTCCCCCACCGATCCCCTCCCCACCTTCGTGTACGCGGTGCGCAGGCGACACGGGGAGCCTGCTGTGGATCGGCGTCCTCACCCTGGTTGAGGACGCAGAGATCCCTCACCGTTTCCTGCTCGGCGCCACGTCACCCGACGGGGTCTGTCCCGCGCCGGGTGGCACGCCGTCGGCCTTGGGATCGACCGGCCTACAGCGTGTCGATCCCGGCACCCCTTTCCGATGCGGGCCGAAGGAGCAACCCGCGACATACCGGCGCGGGGCCGGAAACTACGCTTGCACTTCTTCCGCCCCGCCCAAGGAGCAGCGTGCCCCCGGCCTTCGTCCACCGGATCACCAAGTACGACCCTGCCGACCGCGACGAGCGCGGCCACTACGCCGGCGCCGAAGACACGGACAGTGACCACGGGCCGGTCGAAGCGGCGTACCTGGCAGCGATCGCCGCCTTCGCGGAGGCCTCGGGTATCGACCGGCTGGAGATCCGTGAGCCCGGTGTCACAGGCTTGGTCCACTTCGGCGTGGAGCCGCCGGTCGAAGGACACGGCCTCGGCGGGCTCTTCCCTCCCGACCTCGCCGGCTACCACGACGGGGCCGAGGTCTCCCTTTCGGTCGCTCTGGAGCTTGTTCGAGCCATGCTCCGTGACCAGGGCGCATGGTGCCGGCTGGAGGTGGGGGACCTGTTCACCGTGCACGTCGGGTGGGACCAGTACGTGTACGTGGGCAGCGACCGGCCCTGCGCGGACGCCGTGGCCCGTACGCGTGCACTCGGCCTGTTCCCGGAACCGCTGACGGCCTCCCCCTACGCGGCAGAGTTCGACGAACCGGAACCGACGGAGCCGGCCGACGAGGGCTTCTGGGCGCGCCTGCGCACGGAAGTGGCCTCACGGCAGACGGTGCTCCTGGAGGAGACCTACGTGCGCAACGCCGCACGCTGGCACCGCCTCACGACGGAGAACCTCGACGCGGTGCGCGCCTGTCTCGGCCCGAGGGCTCAGCTGACCGTCTGGCCCGACCTGACCTCCGATGTCGGCGCGGTCCTCGCCGCGCTCCCCTCGGAGGACTCCGTGGAGTTCGTGTGGGAGGAGCAGGACGGAACGATCCGCCACGCGGTCGTCGACGACACCGAGTACCAGGAGCTCACCGCCCTGGTGGCCGACGCGCGGGCGGCCTGTGCCCTGTCCATGTACCCCGACGAACGCCACCCACTGTTCGTCGCCGTCCTGCCTGACCGCGACGGCATGCTGCGCGCCCGATGGTGACCCGAATTCGGGCCGGTCGGGCAAGCCGACGGTGGGCACTGAAGTTGTCCAAACAAGCCAGGCGTCGTGCTCACAGCCAACCGGGCCTCCTCCAGACGCAGCTGCTCCACGACAGTCAACCCGCCGATCGACGCGATCACGGGCCCGATATCGGACCCCCGCCGCATTCCGAGCAATGCTTCTGGCGAACCGACCTGCGGAAGCACCGGACGAAGAGCCCACAGCGCCACGCCCACCGCGACTGCCAGCAAGACCGACGCTACCAACAGCGCGACGACCGAGCACCGCGGCGCGTCTTCAAGGGCGGCGAATAACGCCACGACGGCTGTCAGGAATCCCCCTGCGGCGCCGCACACGGCAGTCGCCTTCCCATCCGCACGCTGGAGCTCGACCACCATCACGGCAGCGACGCCCTGCAGCCGCCTCACCTTGTCCGGACTCTCTGTCCCTGAACGCTCCTCAGCCGGCTCCACGGAACCCCCTCATCCACGTGCACGCATCGATGCCTCCGACTGTGCTCGCTTCTCCTGCAGTCTTGTGCACATCAACGGGTCCTGCACCGGCGTCGTCCGTCACACGTCACCGGTTGGCGGCTGACACCGATCTGTCGATCACGGTGGCGGCCTCGACGCTGTCGGCCGACATCGGCGTATTCGACAAGGCGTTCGTGACACTTCGTACTCCTCCGCCAGGTGCAGCGCCTCCTCCGGCTGGGTCGTCAGCTGCCTGCAGTTCGAGGACTCGGCGTGCCTGAGCGTGTTGGTCCGCTGCGCGGGCCGTGTCGGACCTGGTAAAGCTGTCGGGTCAGTCAGTGCTTCGAACCATGGCCAAGAGGACGGGGGAGTCTGGGGACGGCTGGCTCGTTCCGAGAGCGGTGTAGTTCCACGACTCGTAGAGGCGCTGGACTTTCCCATCACCGGCCTCCGGGTTCACCATCAGGCTCACGTACTTCTCCTCGCGTCCGGCGAGTAGGTGATCGTGGATGCGCTTGGCCGCGCCGGTTCCTCGCCAGGCCGGACGGACACCCAGCTCCTTGAGGGCAAAGCCGCTTCCGCGGAGTGACAGATCATCAGGGAACGGTGTGATCCGAGTCCAGTACCTGTCCTGAGGGCCAGCATGGTTGCCGTAGGCGTAGCCAACCGGCTCGTCTCCGTCGTAGCCGATCACGACCTCGAACCCCTCGTCAGTGGCATGCCGATCGAGGCGATCCGAGACGGTGCTGACGGCGTAGTTCGGGAGGTGCAGCAGTGGTGCACGGACCTCCGCCCACAGGTCCAGGAACGTATTCTTCACGGCCCCCAGCTCGGTATACCGCTGGAGAGTGATCGTGCCCGTCATAGGCCGGCCTTCCGTGTGTCGAGTGCGTACTGAGACCAGGTGGCGGCTTCGGCGCTGGCAGGGGCGAGGGCCTGGAGCCGCTTCCCGAAGACGTGGAGCATCCCGGCCACCCGAGGGTGCTGCATCGCCGCGTCACGGGACACCGACATCGCGGTCTTGATCGCGGGCTCCAGATCGCCCTGCTCCAACTGCGCTCTTGCGAGTCGAGACGTGGAGATGGCCTTCGAGCGCGCCATGTGCGGGCGCAGGCTCGCCAGGCACTGATGGGCGTGGTACTCGGCTCGGGCGTGATCACCCAGCTCCAGGTAGGCGGACAGGGCGAGGGAGTGAAGCTCCGCCTGGTCGAAGAAGGCGTTCATCCAGACCGGACGGTAGGCCAACGGGTCGGCCCGGTCCATCGCGACCTGGGCGTCATGGAAGGCCCTGCGTGTCGCGTTCTTGTCCCCAGCGGCACCGTGGATGGCGCCTTGGCGCGCGAGCCCGAGCGAGGCGAACATGGGGTCACGCCGGTTGAGGTCCAGGTTCCTGGCGACCTGGTTCGCGGCGGCCGCGTCGGTGTGGCGGCCCATGTGCCGGTACATGGTGCCGGCGTGGCTCCAGATTCGGAACTTGATCGCCGCGTCACCGGACATCTCGGCAAGGTGTTGGGCCGCCTGCATGTGGGCGATTGCGGCGTCGTACCTGCGGCCGTCGATCGCGGCCCACATGGCGCTGCTACGGAAGGCGGCAGCGGAGGCGTACAGATGGCTGCGGACGCGCTGACTGGCGCTTCGCGATTCCTGGAGGGCCAGAGCCTCACCGGACATGCCGGCGGCCTTGACCTCGATGTCTCGCTGGCCGCCATGGCGGTGATCGCTGGCGATGATCTCTGCGAACCGCTCCTGTAGCCGCTCGACGTCTTGCGTCCCGATCCGTTTGGGGGAGGGGGAGGATCCGGTCGGGATCGCGCTGGAGGCGACGATGGAGGTGGTTGCGGTGACAAAGCGGCGACGGAGCACGGAGTCCTCCCGAAGTGCTTCGGAGCTAGGTGGTCTAAACCCTAGTTCCGCGATCGAGCGTCCGAAAACGGACTCCAAGGCAATCCGCGTCTTGCCGGTGGGGCGGCGAGTGGAGCCGTCCAGCAGGTTCCTTACCGTGCGGTCCGAGAAACTACCGGTCTTGCCGGTCAGCCGTTGGAGCGCGGTGTTCATCTCACCTGCTAACTCTTCCTGCTTGAAGCCGAGTTTGGCCAGTGCCGCCCTCAGTTCGGCGTTCTCTCCCATGTTGCTCAAAGTAGTCAGGTCACCACGTAGGAAGCCAGAGGTCTGGTAGTCGAAGCGCAAAGTTTTCCGGTCGAGGCCATCGGCTTCGCCATCAACTCTTCCTGTCGCTAAGGCAGTCAGCGGTCCAATCTGTTCCTCACAAGGCCAGAGGCGATCAACGGAGGTGGGAAGCGAAAACCATGGCGATGGACGAGGACCTGAGGAACGGGCAACGGGCTGCTGCTGACTTGAAGGCCGCTCTCGCCGCGAACGACCTGCCGAGCGTCGCCCTGTTCGAGGACCCCAACTTCCCCGGGCGCTGGCGCTTCACCAGCATGACCGCCCGCGACATGGAGCACCTGGCCCACATTCTCACCAACTGGAACACGAGGTGACCTTCATGGAAGGAGACGTGGTTGTGGACGCACTGAGCCGAGTCGGACGGGTGGACGAGGTGAACGGCCCGATGCTGACCCTGGTACGTCCGCCGGGAAGTACGAGCTGGACCACCGAAGCCCGCCTCTGCCACTGCGCGAGCGAGGACCAGACGAAGGTCATCGTCAGTGACCGGCCGGTCCGAGTCATCGGGAACCACGAGCCGCCGGTAAGAAGGTGAAAGGGTTGAGCCAGCGCGAAAGGGAGCCCCGCTTCCACAAAGGCGATCGGGTCTTGGACACCGAGCGCGGCGAGCGGGGCTTGGTGAAGATGGTCCATCGGGGAGTCCTGGAGCTGGAGACCAGCGAGGGCTGCGTGTGGGCCGCCATGGAGAGCGTCTGCGTGAAGGACCGCTCCGCGAGTGAGGCCGGTAAGCGAGGCCGCGGTGGGACCAACGGCCCGGGGCCGGGGAGGCCGAAAGCCCCGATCGGTTTCGAGGCGATCGAGTGCCCGCCCACCGATGTCCGTGTCGGAGACCTGATCCCGCTGGACGGCGGGTACCACCGGGTGGACGACATGAGGGCCCCGAGCGGACGATCCGAGCGGGTGCTGATCTTCCGAACCCATGCCCCCTGGGTAATGGCCATGCACGGCAAGGTCTACCGCCCCCTGGCGCGCGTCGCCGCATAGATTCCCTGTCCCGGACGTCAGAAAGGGGTCCGGGATGGGGGCAGACCCGGGCCGGTCCGGTAGTCGGCGACCGAATCGGTCAGCACCGAAAGCCCCTCGCCCCGGCCGTGATCACCCCATCCATCTCCCCGGCCGGGCGAGGCTCCAATCCCAGACGGAAGCCATGGCTCTGATCGACCTCATCACACCCTCGGTAGCCGATCTCGGATACCCGCACCAGGTGTTCCGTGACCCGGATACTCAACGGCTCTACGCGTTGAGATGCCCCGGGACTGGCTGTGGTCGGCTCGCCGTCGTGACCAGAGGTCGCATAGCTGACCACACGGGCTACACGCTCATCGACCGGTGCTCCCTCTCCGGGGTCCCCGTAGACGACCGTGCCGCCCGCCGCCGTCCTTCCCGCACCATCGCTCCCCGACCGCAGGCGGACCTATCGGAGACCCCGGAGATGTGGTGACCGACTGATCATCCTTCTCACCAGCTTCATCCTCGGGGTCCTCCTGTGTGCCTCCTGGATCAAGAACCCCAAGATCTCCCGCGCGGCGATCAGCCGTTACCCGCGCCGGACGCGCTCCCGAGAGCTTCTGGCCTTCCCCCCCCCAGGCCAGGAAGGGAGCTGGGCCCGGCTGCATGCGTGGTCGCTCCCGAGTAGCCGGGCCCCATCTACTCCCGCCC
Organism: Streptomyces sp. NPDC057939; assembly: GCF_042887545.1. Lineage (NCBI taxonomy): Bacteria > Bacillati > Actinomycetota > Actinomycetes > Kitasatosporales > Streptomycetaceae > Streptomyces > Streptomyces sp. NPDC057939. The sequence goes on along the minus strand of NZ_JBHVPG010000032.1, from coordinate 68,720 downwards.
CAAACGGGTGGGCAAGCCACAAGTGCGGAGGTTGCTGTGACGATCACGCTCTCCCCTTACGACCCACCGGTAGTCGACTGGACTGCCCTGCGGAACTTCAATGCCCTTCGAGGGCAGACCCGGATCTCCCTCACACCCAGGTGCGACCTGGCCTGTCTCTTCTGCCACAACGAGGGCGACACGCCGCCCCCGCTCACGAAGAAGGACCGCACGAAGCAGCCGCGCTCCCGCGAGCTGGCGGCCTCGGACTACCTGACGATCATCGGGGCCCTGGCAGACAGGGGCATGGACCGCTTCTACTTCACCGGCGGCGAACCCCTCACATCCCCGATGGCCCGTCCGGTGCTGTCCGGACTGCCTCCGCTCGGCCCGGACGGCTCGTACACACTGATCACCAACGGCACTCATGTGCGCAGGGCTCAGGCGTGGCTCACCAAGACCCGGCTGGACAAGGTCAAGGTCTCCCTCCACTACTTCTCCGACGAGACCTTCCGGACCATCGCGCAGACCCGCTTCGAGATCGCCCTCGTCCTCGACGGCATCGAGGCCGCCCGGGAGGTCTTCAAGGAGGTCGGGCTGAACTGCCTCCTCCTCACGACGAACGCCCACGAGGTCCGAGGCATCCTCGACTTCGCGCTCAACCGCCGGATGCCCGTCCAGTTCATCGAACTCGTGAACACCGACTTCAACGAGGGGATCGCCGGTACCGCAGTCGCCGCAGACGACGTGATCAGGCACCTGCGCACCCTCACAACGGACGAGCGGATCGAAGAGGCCGGCGTCGGCCAGGGGCGCCGCGTATTCAACGTGGACGGCATCAAGATCGACGTCATCCACCGAGACCTGGGACGTCACCACGTTGGCCAGTGCGGAACCTGCCCCGTTCGGAAGCAGTGCGTGGAGGGCTTCTGGTCGCTGCGCATCGACCACGGCGGGGGCCTCCAGCCCTGCCTGCTGAGAGACGACCTCCGGCTGGACCTCAGGGACCACCTTTCCTCCCAGATGCCGAACGCCCCGGTGAGCATGCCGCTCGCCTCGGCCGCGCAGACCAGGACTTCGCGTTCCTCAACGCTCAGCTCGTCCCAGGTGGGCATCGCTGCGCTCGTCGGGGCAGTGCTGGACCTCAATCCAGCCGTTTCGGACGAAGGGCAGCAGCGGGGCGAGTTGCCGGTCCACCCAGGCAAGGCGCTCGGCGCTGTCCAGGTCGTCCGGCCGCCTCCCAGCACGCCGCCACGGAGGCCCGCAGCGCCGTCGCGCGGGCGGACGAAGCGGACGGCAAGGCCAAGACCGCCAGGACCCAGGCCGACAAGGCCAGCCAGGAAGCCGTCAAGGCACGAGCCGCGTCCGCCAAGGCGGCCGGCTTCGCATACATCACCGCCCAAGCCGCGTCCGACGCCGGAAAGTCGGCAGCACAGGTCGCCCGACCGGCGAACGACGCCATCCAGCTCGGCTCGCCGTACGCGACCACCGACTCAACCGCAGGCCTGCTGCTCCTGACAGGCCAGGCGTCGAAGACGATCGCAGACCAGCAAAAGGCGGTCGCCGAGGCCCACGCAAAGAATGCCCAGGAAGAGGCCGCCTCCGCCACAGCCCTCGCGGACACGGCAGACGTGGACACCAAGGCCGCATACCAGCACTCGGCGAACGCCGCTGGATACGCCTCACAGGCCCGCGGCTACGCCAAGGAGGCCCTCGAATACGCGGCAGCGGCCGCCGGTTCGGCGGCCCAGGCAGCGGCATCTCTGGCCCGCACCACCGAGATCGGCCGACAAGCGACAGCCGACGCCGTCGCGGCGAACGCGGCGGCCGGCAGATCCGAGGGCTACGCCAAGGACGCACGAGACTCCGCCGACCAAGCGGCGCTCGATGCCTCGGCCGCCCGTGCGGCCGCCGCCCAAGCCGAAGCCGACGCGACGGCAGCCCGCGCGGCCGCCGACCGCGCCGCCACCGCCGCCACCGAAGCCGAACAAGCCGCGAAGGACGCCGACAAGTACGCCAAGGAAGCACAAGAGGCAGCCGACCGGGCCGAAAAGGCGGCCAAGGCGAAGCAGATCGACACCGGCACCGTCCCCGACGGAGCCGGTCAGTCCATCGGCAAAATGTTCCACGTCATCAACCGTACCGAGGAGATCGGAGAGCCCGAGACCCTCAGGAAGACGGCTGGCTGCGAAGGCTTCATGAACGCGCTCTTCTACAAGGGCGACTGCACGATGACCTTGAAGATCCGGTACAAGGCGTACGTCGACCTGTACCGGTGCACCGCAACGGTCCTGGACCCGACCACAGCCACGTGCCCCGCGTCTGACACGGTCTACATGGGTGAATACGAGACGGAAGAACTCTCCCAAGAGGTCACACGCACCATCACGATTGGCGAGTACCAAGCGGGCGTCGACCCGGTGGACATCCTCTTCGGCCACTGGATCAAGTGCACTGAGAAATTCTCCTCCGGATTCGAACGCGGTAGCTGGGGCGGCTGCGCCTGGGCAGCCCTGGACGTAGGACTCCTGTTCTCGGGCAAAATCCTCAGGCCCATCGCGGATGGCATCACCGCCCTCGACGCCGCCATGCGCACCGGAATCGGCATCGCCGACGCCATGGGAGCATTGAAGACACTCAGGCTCAACCCCCAGGCCCTGGCAGCCCTCGAGTACGAGGCCAACATCGCCGAGGCACTATTCACCTCGTGCAAGAGAAACAGCTTCGCCGCCGGCACCCCAGTGCTCATGGCCGATGGATCACACCGACCCATCAACTCGCTCCAGGTCGGAGACCAAGTACTGGCCACCGATCCCGACACGGGAGTACGCCGCTCCGAACCCGTCACCGACACATTCCAGCATGCGAGCAGCCATCTGGTGAGCATCACCCTGGCCGACGGGAGCACCCTGGACACCACCCCCGGACACAAGATCCACACCAGCAGGCGCGGCTGGGTCGCCGCATCGGAACTGCGCCCCGGTGACCTGCTCTTTCGCCCCGACGGGGGACGTCTTGCCGTGACGTATGTGCGGGACCATCCCGACACCGCTGCGCGACAGGTCTACGACCTGACTGTCAACAACTTGCACACGTTCTACGTGGGCACGGGGGGTCCACGAACCACAGACGTTCTCGTGCACAATTGCACGAACCTGGACGATGAGCTTCTCCCTGCTTTGAGAGACTACAGCGCCGAGATGCACACGCTTAAGGAGCATGTGAACCCGACTCCGGCCGAGGCATTCGCTCATGCGATTAGGAAGCGTGGCCCTAATTCGGTATGGACCAATCAAGACGTTGCCCAGCAGGCCGTCGACATGGCCATGAAGCAGAAATTCGGAACCGTTCTGGAGAACGGTCAGATGGTTCTGGACAAAAAGGCAGTCAGAGACTATATGGTAACGCGCCAAACCAGAACGCGGCCCGGTGGACTCCTCTTGGAGTTTAGCGGCACATGGCACGGAGTTCGATCTTTGGGTAAGACCTACCATCCGGATGGTAGGACAGTGACGGACGCTGGAAATACATTCACGGTGAAGTTGATGAGAATACCGGAACACACAGGTAAGGGTCGAGGCGGTTACGCTGTCATGACCGCGTTTCCCACGGGGTCGCCATGATGAAAGAAGGAACTGAGGAATTCACGTACATCGAAGACTTCGGGCTGACCGGGCTGACCGAGCGCCTGAGCCTCGCTCACACAGGCTCCGCCACCACCTTGGCAACCGCGCTCAGATGGGCGGAGGAGTTCGCGGACGGATCTGAGGGGGAAAACGCCATCGCATTGGGCGAGGACGCCCGCCGGTTGCTCGCGTCAGGACTGCCGGAACGCGTCCTACGCATGGTGTGGTCAGCGGCGGCCGGCCACGCCTTCGATCCCGTCACCCACGGTATGGAAACTCGTGTTTGGTTGGAACGGCTTTCGGAGGTGTCCGTGGCGCGGCTCCAGCAGGACGAGCCCACGTATTCACCGCCCCTCACTCATCCGGTTCGGGACGAGCGCCTGCATCAGGCTGTATTGAAAGAACTCCGCACTGCGACTCCTGCACTTCTCCGCGCCTCTGCGTCACCGGAACTCGTCGACGGCTTGGAACGGGTAGTGACAGAGGCGGACAGCAACGTGGGCTTTCGACTGTTCCTGCGCGTACTCAAGACGCATTCCGTGTCCGTTGCCCACGATGACTATTTGAGTCTGCTCGCCCTTGGCCTGAATCTTGGGTTCCACTCGGGAGTTGTCCACGACGGCCTCGCCATCAGATGGAGAGCGATCGACACCTCAAGGGACGCCCTCTACCAGGACTTCGGACTATCCCAACTGTCCAGGTACTTCACCTCGGGTTGGCAACATCGCACGCCTCAGGAAACGGTTCTGCGGGCATTGATGGAAGAGGGCTACGATCGGCCTCCCGGCTCGGAGGCAGCCCTTGTTACGGAGGACGTTCGGCGTCTCGCAGAATCCGACCTGCCTGACGAAGTGATCACCGTATTGTGGCTGGCAGCCACGAACCGGGGCCACAACATCGACGAGATGGGCCTCACAGGCCGCGATTGGTTGGAAGAGATCTTGGGGGTGTGTGAGCAACGCCTTGCCAATGTCGCGCCAACGTTTGTCCTTACTCCTGCAGCCGTCCGCACCGACCTGGCTGGATCGGTCCTTCGCGAGATCCGGGAAATGGCAAGCGTCGCCGTGGACATGCAGATCAGTCCTGTCTGGCGTCCCGTGGCCGCTGACGTTGTGACGGACGCATTGGAACAAACGACCAGTCGAGTCGATCCTGACCTCGCGTTCCGTCTGCTGCTGCGGACCGTACAGGAGATGCGATTGCCGATCACCGAAGAACAATACGCGCGCTACCAGGTTCTCGGCCGCCAGTTCCACTACAGCGAGGACCACTTCATCCACTCCATCGAACCCCTGGTACAGAAGACCTGACCATCAAGTCACAAGCCCCATACCCAGCGCGCCCCTCCCTCCGGAGGGGCGCGCGCGGCATCTCGGGTGCGGGCCCCCGCAACCCCTGCCCGCACCCGTCGTAATCGGGACGAGCAACACCACCGCACCACTGGATGTGACCTCGGAGCGCCGCGTGAACCGGTTCACGGAGCTCCGGTCACGCGAAGGCCGACGACGGCCGCGCCCGGTCCACTCCGAGCTCGGCCAGGGCTGTGTGCTGCGCCCGGTCAAGCCGGTGGTGGCGGACCGTGATGTTCCCGATGCAGGATGCCTGTGGGCGGGCTTGCCCACTCCGGTGTCAGGGGCCGGTTGCCGCCCACTCGACGCCCAGCTCGGCGAGGGCGGCCAGCTGTTCCGGGGCCAGCCGCTCCCGCCGTTTCGAGGTAGGCCTCATAGCCCACGCTGCCGGTCGACTCGTACGTACCGGACGCAGCGACTGCCATGGCACGTCCCCTCATCGTGAACACCCCGAGCGCGGCCGACCCGGACGGGCCACCACGCCCGCCATGATCACCGAGGCGACGCCTCCCGACCCGGAGAGGAAAGGAAACGACCACGGCGACGGACCTGATCGGCGTGAAGCCGCTGCTGCGCAAGTGTGCCGTCGCCGGTGCCGCATGGCAGGAGGCCCGCGAGTCCCCGGATGTAGTGGTATCGCATTCGGGTCAGGCCCAGTCCACGCCGAGCTTCTGCAGCGCGTCCAGTTGGACCTGGTTGAGCTTGTCGCGGCGGGTCTTGGTGCTGGAGACCCACACGGTCAGCTTCACGAGCACCGGCTCCACCTCACCTTCGACCCTGATCTCCTCGCTGTGGGCGCGGCCGGTGGGCGCCTTCTCGCTCCACCCATTGCGTGAGCGCTGCCAGGCCGCGTTGAAAGTCCTCAGTGCCTTGCTCGGCCCCTTCCCGCGGCTGTTCGCGGGTGCGGTAGGGAGCGCCGGGTCGGGCTGTACGCCGAACTTGCCCGTTCTCTCGATCTCGCCGACCCCATTCGCAACGAGGCCCGGGTTCATGGGGATGCTCAGCCGCTTCTGGGTGCTCGCCGACGAGATGAGCCCGCTCATGGACGCGTTCTTCGGTACCTGGGGGCCGAGCCTCAAGCGCGACATCGAGCAGCACGTCTACCGTAACCCGGGGGACTGGTCGACCGAGGGCCTCTGCGAGAACCTGGGCGCCTTCGAAGCCGGCGATGCCAGGTTCGCCCCTCGGATCCATGCTCGCCATGGCGTGCTGTGGGGTCCCAGGATCATGGAAGCCCGCGGCGCCGAAACCTCCCTCGCAGCCGTCCTCACAGCCATGTCCGGGCTAGGCCTCGCCGTCGGAGCACCTCTGTTCAACTTGCTCTCCGACCACTGGAACAACCTCCGGATCCCCGCCGTCATCGGCGTCCTCCTCCAAGCGGCCGCCGTCGCCCTGCTGATCTACCTCCCCAAGGAGACCAACAGCGTCTCCGTGGTGACCGTGTTCTGCGTCGGCCTCTTCGCCGGCGCCCACATGCTCGGCTTCACCGTCCCCGGCCGCCTCGTCGGCAGCTCCGCCGCCATCGTCAACGGCGTCTGCTTCATCATCGGCGGACTCCTCCAAGCCATCCCCGGCAAACTCCTCCCCGACAGCCCCAACCTCACCGACTACGGCCACGCCCTCCTCATCATGCCGATCCTCCTCGTCCTGGGCGCCCTGGCTGGCCTCTTCGGTCCGGGCGAGCGCGACGAGCCTGTCGACCCCCACCTCGTCGCGGCCTGGGACTCGGATCTGCCGTGCCCGGCCCGCCACCCCGGGCGTATGTCGTACGTCGATCTGTTGCCGACCGTTCCTGGCAGGTCGTGGTCGCGGGCGTTGCTGTCAGAGGTTGCCGGCAGCATCGTTTCCATGAGCATGGTTCGTACTACTCCGCCGCGACCGTTTGATATTGCGGCGGCTTTCCCTGAACTGGGTGCGTTGGCCCGCACCGCGACCAGGCTGCACCCCCGGCCCGGAATGCCCACGTGGCAGGACAGTTCGATCGGTGGTCCACTGCTGTGGCCTGCTGATGAGCCATGGCCGTACTGCGATCTCGCACACGACAGTACGAGCGATGTCGCATTGGCCGATCTACGACTGCAACAGCGCGTCCGAGCGAGCGCGGCGGCGTTCCCCGACGGGGATCCCCAGTCTCCCCAGCACACGGCCGAGGAGCGGGCGGTCCTGGACCGGCTCCACTCGGAGGAGACATGGCTCGATGACGCGTGGCTGGACGGACCTGTCGCCATGGTGCCCTTGGCCCAGTTGTATCTGCGGGACGTTCCCGCGCTGCGTCCACCAGGCCGGGCCGGAGCTGATCTGCTTCAGGTGCTGTGGTGTCCCTTTGACCATCCCCCGGAGCACTACATGCCCAAGAGCATGGTGGTCTGGCGGTCCGCGGCCGCTGTCACGGAGATCCTTGTCTCGCCTCCCGCACCGCCGGTGGTGGTCGAGGAATATGTCCCGGAGCCGTGTGTGGTTGCTCCGGAGCAGGTCACGGAGTACCCGAGCCCAGCGGACTTGAGTAAGGAACTACGAGAGCGAATCCAGGATTGGACTTCCCGTCAGGCGGCCGATACCGCGGTGGACGGGGCTCAGGGCCCTTACTCGGAGGCGGACTACGCGAGTCATCTGTCGGTTGCTCCGGGTTGGAAGGTCGGTGGGTGGCCATCGTGGGGCTACACCGATCCGGCTCCGCGACCCTGCTCGGTCTGTGGCACCGAGAGGGAGCCGTTGTTGACCATCGCCAGCTCGGAATGGGAGGGCGCAGGACGAAGCTGGATACCGCTCGAAGACCAAGCCGCCGCGTTCTCGACCGACGCCCGCCAGCGCGACGGGCGGAAACCGACCAGGGTGCAGATCGGCGACTGTGTCGAGCAGCAGCTCTACATCTGCCCGACAGCGCCTGAGCACCCTCATATCGAGCTGATGCAATAGACAGGAGCCCTCTCACCCGCCCTGACCACCCACGCCCCCGGCCCCCTGGGCGACCTCGCCCAAGCCGTCCCCGGACTCCTCGCCGCAACGACCGTCAACGTCTCCGGCGACGTCGGGCCCGACGACCGCGGCCCGGCCATCGCCCTCGCCGAGGTCGAAGAGTTCCTCACCGAAGCCGGCCTCGACGCCGTCGTCAGGGACGGCGGTGTCTGCCCCGCCGCCAACCACCTCACCATCGTCGACTGCGCCGACGACCAGACCCACCTCGTCCGCGCCGGCCTCGTCCACCCGCGGGCCGTCGCCTCCGCCCTCGGCCGCGCCCTAACAACTTCGTGACCGAACCACCTGACGGGCGCCTTCCGGGCAGGGAGGCGCCCGTCGCCGTCAGGACGTGAGCGCCGACAACTCCTCGGCCACCAGCGGATAGGAATCCCGGACGCCCGCGTCGTTGCCGAGCCGGTGCCGCTCCAGACGCAGCGCCCCAAGGTGGCGCACCGCGTACACGTGCCGCCGCCACATGCCGGCCTCGGTCTCGGCCGGGCGGCCGTAGGAGTCGAAGAACGCCAGACGGGCATCCTGCTTGGCCCGGGCCATCCGCATCGTCCAGTCCGCCTCCGGATCCCCCCACCAGGTACGGTCCATGTCCAGGACACCGGAAATCGTGGGCACTGGGGCAGCCTCGAGCATCGTGTTCCCCGTCCACAGGTCCCCGGTCAGCAGCCGCGGCACCGCGACCTCGTCCAGAACCTGCGCGCCGGCCTGGGCGACGTCGGCGCCCTTGCGCAGGTCGGCCGCGTCCAGGCCTCAGCTCTCGACGTCCTGGGCGATCAGGTGCAGGGACGTGACGACGGCCTCGCTCCAACGCCTGTGCCCCGGGCTGGTGACCGGGCCGAACCAGGGCCCGGCGACGGCGTGGACGGCCGCCGTGATCTCCCCCATCTGGCGGAAGAACGCCCCGTGCGTCTCCTTCGGGTACGACCCGAGCATCTCGGGTGCCGGGGTGCCGGGGTGCCCGGGTGCCGGGGTGCCGGGCAGGAAGGACTGGATCATTCAGTCCCGGCCGATGACTCCCGAAGAGGTTGATCCGGTGGGACCGGCCGGGGCGGCCTGCCCGGCGGCGGACCCGTCCGCATCCCCCGCGTCCGCCAGGAGTCGCTCAGGAACCGGTCCTGGTCCCGTTGTTCTCAACGGGCCCCACGGGTACGGGCCGAGGTGGGAGCGTGGCGGGATGGAACGTGAGACGGAGTCGCGGGTGTACGGGTGGGAGCCGGGGGAGCAGGCGGGACGGACGGTCGGGCGCGAGTACGCCGAACTGGTGGGAGGCCTCCTCGATGGTCAGCTCCTCGACGTGACCGGCTGGACGGCGGCGGATCGGGCGGGAGGCGTGCTCCTGATCGCTGATCTCGGTCTGTACGGGCCGGGCGGCCGCGCCGACTACGCGCCCGACGACGATGACGCCGCCGGCGGTCTGTTCAGGTGGCGTGGCGACACGGCTTGAACCCCGGGCCTGTTCCTGAGCGGAGGGGGAAGCAAGGGGGGAAACATGGGGGGAACCTAGAGGGGGAAATGGAGGGGGAACCTAGTGGGGGAAGCATGGGGGGAAGGTGGTTCCGGTGATGTTCCGCGTTGTGGCTGGTCAGGTGCCGTTCTGTGGGTGGTGACATTCCGGACTTTCTCTTTCTGGGTTCTTTTGGGTAGTTGATTGGTTGTTGGTTTCTGGGTGTTGGGTCTGCTCGTGGGTGTTGGTGGGTTCTCTGGTTCTCGGGGTTGGTGTTCGGTCCTTCCTGCCGGCTGTGTTGGAGTCCCTGCTGTCGCGGCCCGTGGGTGATCTCTTGGCTGTCCTTGAGTCCCTGAGTCCCTGTCGGTTGTCCGTAGGTGGTCGTGTGACGGGTCTCTGGACGGTTGTGCCTGGGTAGGGTCGGGTTCAGTCCGTGCCGACATGGGTGTGCGGGTCAGGACCGGTGCCCAGAGCGCTCTGGGGCAGTACGACCGGACCGCGCCACAGCCCCGGCACACCACGTGTGCCGGGGCCGCGCTGCGTTCTGCAGCCGGGTCCGCCAACTATTGAATGAGCCCCCGCCGGGTGATCAGGTGCCGACGTGCCGCGGCGACTTGCGGGGCTTACCCCCGCCCGTCGCACTCTGCTGTCCGACCAACCCGCGACGACCCGTCCGGCTGGTCCCCGCTCTTCCCCACCGCATGCCGGGCCCCGGCATGCCCGACGAAGGGAACACCCGTGTCCTCGCTCGCCCTGGCCGTTCTGCTGCTCCTGGTCCTCGTCACGTTGCTCCTGGCGGGCGGTGTCGGGTACGTCGCCCACCGGCATCCGGCGCTCGTCGCGCCGATCACGGCGGCCGGGATGGCCGTGGCCCTGGTCGTCGCGTGCCTCGGCCTCATCGCGGCCCGTTGAACCGCCCGGCCTCCACGCGCGGCCGACGCTCCGGCGACCCGAGGGCGGTCAACCCCTTGACCGCCCTCGACCCGAAGGTGGTCCAGGGCTTGCCCACCTTGCGAATGCCGGGTGGGCAAGCCTTAGGCCTGCCTGGGCAAGCCTCTCGCGCACGGGCTTGCCCACCTGTCGTCAGGGGGCGTTCGCCGTGTGCTCAGGGTGCCCGCCCTCTACATGGCTGTCTGGCGCTCGCCGAGGGCGTGGGCGGGGTGGGTGAGGGTGAAGAGTTCGCGGGTGCCGGTGAGGAGACGCACCCCGACGAAGCCAACAGGACGGCAATCAGCAAGGGCAGGGTCCGGCGGCGCATCCGACCACTGTGGCGCACCCGGGCCACCGGGCTCCCACGGTTCGCCCTGCGGCTGGCCGCTGCGCGCCGCCAAAATCGGTGCCAGAGGGAAACGATGAGAGGCTCTACCGCGGCCAGCAATGGGGCAATGGCTTGGCGTATGGGGGTCATGCGAGGTAGGGCACACCGGTGTGGACGAGCTGCTGGGCGTACACCCGCTCTGCTACGAGATAGGCGGGCGCCACAACGAACTGGACGGGCAAGTCGGCCTCGCAGGACGCCCAGGGCTTCTGCCAGGTCTCATCAAGCGGTGCACCGGGCACGTACTCGAAGTCGAATGTGAAGGGCATACCAGTGTCTTCTGCCCGCCGGCGTAGTTTCTTGGCTTTCTCGCACAGCTGGGTTGCGGTGGTGTTGAGGGCGTCGTGAGGTGGCAAACCTGCTGCGACCAGGACACTGCCGGGGGTCGGTGTCTGGGCGTCGAACAGGGCGAGCGTCAGCGCGGCGATCCTGCGATGGAGCGGTTCGCGCCGCAGCTGTGCTCCGAGCCTGATGGTGGCCTCTCGTGCGAAGGGGTGAATGTGCTGTTCGACGCAGGTCAGGTACTCGCGGGCGATGGCGAGGTGATCGTTGGCGGCGGAGGGCGACCACGTATCCTGGGGCCGGCTGACCTCACGTGCACGGAGATGCTCTTCGAGGTCAAGAAGGCGCTGCTGTAGCCCGTTGAGGGTGCTCAGGAGGGCGCGGTTGTCCCGCTCAAGGAGCGTGACCCGCCTGGCGATGTCGCTGTAGCGAGGATCCCCCGAGGAGTAGAAGGCTTCGGCTGGTTCAGCCTGGGCCGGGGTGTCGCTGAAGCCGGCCGCGAACGGCAGTCGAGGTGAGCGTTCGTTCATGATCTACGCCTCAGTAGTCGGAGAGGAAGCGGAGCGTGCTGGAGACCTCTTCGCCGCTCTTCTTGACGACGGCGCGCGCCTTGATCTGTGTCTCGCCGAAGCGGAGATAGAGGCTGACGTCACGTTCCTTGTGGGCGAACTCCATGACCTTGCGCAGGTCAACCCGAATGCGGCCGATCTTCGTACAGTCCCCATCGGTGATGTAGCGCGGGCTGTTCGCGGTGGAGGAGTACAGGTCGAGGGTGAGGCCTGTATTTGTCGGTTCGACAGGACAGAAGGTGTGGTGGCTCTCCTCCTCGGTGTCCACGAGGTCTCCGCGCGTGACGACCTTCGAGAACCGGTTCCTGCAGCGCTTCGTTCCGAAGCTGTCGACGTATGCGAGCTCCTCCGGGTCTACGCCCTCCTCGAAGACCGCGCTGATCGCGACTCCGTAGGTGAGGCGGCTTCGCCGGGCGCGGATGCGCGGTTCGTAGGCGAAGAGCGCTGCCCCGTGCAGGACCGCGGCCGCCGGGTCCGGTGGAACGAGGACACGGGCGCGTCCACCGACGTGGCTGGTCACTGCGTTCTGGAGAAACCTGGAGGCGGCGAACCCACCGACGAGCAAGATGAGCGGACGAGGGCTGCCCGCTGATGCCAGGTTCTCCGCGTCCTTGAGCTGGCCGTCGATCAAGTCCAAGATCTCAGGGACCACGGTGTCGAAGAGTTCCACCGCCTCCTTCACGGTGACGACGATCTGGTCATTGACGCCGTCCTGCTTGCGAGTCAGACGCTTGCGCACGGTAGTGCCCAGCGTGCGGTCGATCGCGGTGGGGATGTTCAAGTAGAAGGGACTCGTCCGGTCCGCCGTGAAGTCGAGCTTCGACCGCTCCCACTGCTCGCAGAGGTCCAGGAAGGCCTCGGGACATTTCGCTTCAAGGCTGTCGACGGTCTCTGCCTTGCCGAAGCGGTCGACCAGGAGCCGCTCGCGGAAGGCCCGGTTGATCTCTTCCGCCCCATAAGGCCCCCCGGTGGGGACGCCCGTCTCCACCATCCGTCCCTCGGCGTCGATCTCGTACTGGGTCAGGTCGATGGTGCCGCCGCCGCAGTCCACGACGACGAACCGGCAGCCCGGGGTCTGGAGGTCACTGTCCTCCATCCCCTGTTCTCCGGGCACGTTGACTCCGCTCGTCCGGGCGTAGTGGGCAGCGGCCTCGGGCTCGATCGCCAGGACCAGCCGGCCGTCCTCGGCCGGCAGTCCGGCACGGATCGCGCAGTCCCTCATGACCTGCTTCTGCTCGTCCGTCCAGATGGCAGGCACCGTCAGGCACCACCGGATGTCGTCAGGACCGTAGCCCCAGCGCTGTGCTTCCTCCAGTGCCCTGCGGTAGAGGTGCTGGAGGTAGAGGGTGATCAGGGCCTCGGACCGCTCCCGCGGGGGCAGATCCTTGAGGTCGACGGAGACCTCCGACCGCACCTCCTCCTCGTACGGACCTTCTTCAGATCCAGCGAGCGAGGTTGCGCCAGGGTCCCGTTGAGGCTCTGTGCCCACGGGCTCGCTTGCGTACTGCTCCCTGCTCCCATCGCCTTCGTCCTCGTCCGGCGCCCTCTCCCCCTCCAGCTCGGCCGCGGGCGCAGGGCGGTGCATCAGATCCATCTTGAATCCGGTGAAGTACCGCAACCCACCGGCCGAGGGTCTCCGGGTGAGGGCCTGAAACCTGGCCTCGTACCCCCACCCCGCGACTTCTTGCTCCCCATCAATGAGCAGAGCCGTCAGATTCTTTGGCGATTCGACAGTCTGACCCGGCCACGCCGTCACTAGTGTCGGCTTCACGTCATCGACCCCCATCGAGTTTTTCCCGATAAGGATGGCGAGCCCAGATCCATAAGTTCCGAAATCGATTCCTACAACCACTCGCGGGACGTGCAACTCTTCTCCTGAAGGTGAGGTTTCCTGAGCGCGCATGGGGTGCCTCGTGGCGTGTACGCTCTCGGATGCCAGCCCAAAATGGGAATCTCGGCGCCTTGCCCCAGACGAAAAGTCACCCAAACAGCCTAACGGGAGAAGGGGTTACCCTGTCGGAAGCCGTATCTCTGTACAGATCTGTACAGTTCAGATCTGTACAGGGGCTTGAGATTCGGACGGTATGAAGTAATGGAATATATCGAAGCGGTCGATAGCTCTGTGCCCTTGCCGGATGATGGCCTCCTGTGTGCAGTGGCGCCAGTAGGCGAAACGGTCGAACCAGGCGAAGATGCCGATGATGAGGGCAGGGAAAGCATTGAACAGCGTCTTATTCGGTACGCGGAAATTATGCGCTCCCGGGATCCTCTGATTTTGGAGGCTCGAACTTCAGGAATAAGCGAAGCCCGTATCGCTAAACTTATGGGGCATTCCCGCACCACAGTGAGGGCAGCGCTGTCGTCCGAGCAGTAAGCCGCCGAGGCGTTGCACCAGGGCGCTCGGTGCGAGGGGGCTCAGTCGACACGGTTAGCGTGCGGGGCAATCGGCCCGGTGGCCGCGGCGCGCGTCGCTAAGGCCGTAGATGCCTCTCCGGTTTGGCAGTTGGCGTATCCGCAGGTCGCTTGCGGGGAGTACCGTCCGGGTGAGGAGTCCAGAACGGAGAGGTGCCCGTCATGACCCATTCCCCCGACACCGGCATCGGTGCGCGCGTGCGTGTGGCCCGGATCGCGGCAGGCCTGACGCAGGCGGAGATGGCCGGTCTGGTGGGCCGCTCGGAGCGCTGGGCCGAGGACGTCGAGGCCGGCCGCCTCCCACTGGACCGCTACTCGCTGATCACGGCCGTGGCCACGGTCTGCGAGGTCGACGTCGTCTGGCTCCTGGGACAGCCCTACCGGCTCCGCCGCGAACAGGGCTCCGCCGTCCCACACGTGCCCGCCCTCCGCGCCGCGCTGCGCCGCTCCTCACTGATCCTCTCCGGCCACCCCGGTCTCGTGCCGTCCGCGCCGGCCGCCGACGTTCAACGGGTGCGGGACCAGGCCGCCGCCACCAACCGGCACCGCCAGGGCGCGAACCTCCCCGCGGTCGCCGGACTCCTGCCTGCCCTGCTGGAGGACCTGAACACCACGATCCTGATGCACGAGCGCGGCACCGCCGAGTGGGACGAGGCCCTGCGCCTGCTGGTCGACGCGGCCCGCAACGCCCGCCAGACCCTGAACCAGACGGGTCTGCCCGATCTGGCGTGGGTGGCGGCGGAGGTCGCGGCCGGGGCCGCGACCCAGCTGGATGACCCGATCGTGAAGGCCGCCGTCGCCTGGGACCGGTGCGGTGCCCTGCTCCACCAGGGCTCGGCCCGCGAGACCCAGGCGGTCGCCGATGCCGCCCTGCGCGATCTGGAGGCGATCTCGGCGACGGGGGACACCGACGCCCTGGTGCTGGAAGGCGCTCTGGTGCTGCGTCAGGTCGTCGCCTGCGCCCGCGCCGGCGACGCGGAGGGGGCCTGGAGCCAGGCCGGTCGTGCTCTGGAGGTCTCCGGGCGCCTTCCGGAGGGCCATCACGATCTGCGGTGGCAGACCGTGTTCTCCCGGGCGAACGTCTTGGTGCACACCACCGAGGCCGGCGTCGAAGTCGACGCCCCCGACACCGGGCTCTCGTTCGTCCGCGACGTCGACGTGACGGCGATGCCGAGCCGGGAGCGCATCACGCACTACCGGATCGACGAGGCGCGGGCGATGCACCGCATGGGCCGCTCCGGGGAAGCCGTGGTGACCCTGCGCTCGGCGGCGCAGCGCGCCCCGCACTACGTGCACGCCCATCCGATGGCCCGGGAGCTGGTCGGCGACATGGTCCGCCGGGGCGTCCCGTCGCAGGCCGCCGCCCTGTCCGGGCTGGTGCGGGGGATGGAACTCGTGTCCTGACCTCGGTTACGCATATGCCAGTTGGGCGGCCTACAGGAATCCTGTGGGTCGCCCTTCCGGTTGAGCGGGACCCTCATGCCGTGACCATCACCTACGGTTCCCAACCGGGCACGGGGGGCGACATGGGCGACATCCTGCACGTCTTGCACGGCCGCGACACCATCGAGAGCGCCGCCGCCTACCGGCGGCTCGGCTGGCCCGTCGCGATCGGCCACCGCCAGCGCACCGGCTCCGGCTGCACCTGTCAGGACGACCCCACGGCGAGGCCCTGCGTCACCCCGGGCGCCCACCCCCTCGCAGGGGCCGTGGAGCCGCTGGAGAGCGGTGACCTCACTGCGGCGTTCGAGGCCGCGCCCGGCGCCGGAGTCATCGTCCCGTGCACGCAGTTCGACGCCCGGATCGTCGGCCACGCCATCGGCATGGGCGTCATGCTCCGCGCCGACGCGACGAACCTGCACATCCCCTGCCTGACGGCCGGGCACACCACGGCGACCCTGCTCGTGGAAGCCGGCACCGGCACCCTCCTCGCCGACTGCCCCCAGGTCGACGTCCGCTCCGGACCGCAGGACTGGGTGGCAATGCCCCCTTCGTACGGCATTCGCTGGGATACCGCCCCGGACGACGAACTCCCCGTCCCGCCCGCCCGCGCCGTACGCCCACATCTGGCGCAGGTACTCAAGCTCACCCTCGCCGCCCGCGCACAGGGATGACCGCGGTGGCCGACCGAACCGGACGCCGCCCCGACGCGGTGTCCGCGCCGTACCAGGTGGGCGACGTGGTGCGCGGACCCGAATCCCTTCCTCCGGGCGACTACCGCACCCCCGCCGTCCACGAGGGGGAAGTCGTCCAGGTCGGCAGCGGCTGGAACGGCGTTGACGCGGACAACGCCTACCTCTGGGTGCGCCTCGCGGACCGCTCCGAGCGCCGCCTTGCCATAAGAGGCTGCGCCCTGGTCCCACCAGCCGAGCGGTCCGTCCTGTGAGCCCCCGCCCGAGCCGGGCGAACTGATCCCCCGCAGCAGCCACCGGCCGCTCAGGACTGCTGCGGCCCGTGCCGGGCCGGTGCCCCACCCCTTCGGGAGCACCGGCTCGGCCCACCCGAACTTCCGCCCCGCGACCCGCTCGCGGCGGCGGTCACCACGTCCGCCCTTCCGGGCGGAACCGCGCCGGGCCTTGTCCGACGCACACCCGAGGCAGGCAATCGGCCCGCCTCACGGCAGCAGGAGGAATCCATGCCCCACAGCCCCACGCCCGACCCGAAGCCGGGGAGCGGCCTGCTCCTCGCATCCCGGCGGATCAACGCCGCTCGCACCCGCGCCGAGCACGAGGGCGACGGAGGCGGCACCGGCCGCTCGGACGGCAACGACTAACGGCAGGAGCTGACCTTCTGATGTTCGACGCCCCTTCGTGGGCGGAGCGGCTGGGCGGGGACCTTTTCCTCGCCCAGTCGTATTTCCGCTCCCACCTCGTCGTCCGGGGCAAGCCCGACGACTTCGCAGGACTCGTGTCCTGGTCCACCCTCAACCATGTGATCGCCACCCACCGGCTGGAGCCGCCCCGCCTGCGGCTCTCGCAGGGCGGCGAGATGGTTCCGCTGCACCGCTACGCGGTACCTGTCACCACCCGCCGGGCCGCGGTGTGGCACCGCATCCAGCCCGCCGAACTCCACACGCGCATCCGCGAGGGTGCCTCCCTCGTCGTCGACTCGATCGACGAACTTCATCCGCCCATTACGGCGGCCGCCGAAGGCCTTGAGCGATTCCTGCGCACCCCGGTGCAGGTGAACGCGTACGCGTCGTGGACCGCGACCGAGGGCTTCGGCACCCACTGGGACGACCACGACGTCGTGGTCTGCCAGGTCGAGGGCGCGAAGCGGTGGCGGATCTATGGCCCCACCCGACAGGCCCCCACCTGGCGCGACACCGACACTCCGCAGATCCCCGAAGGGGAGCCGCTCGCCGACATCGTTCTCAACCAGGGGGACACCCTCTACCTGCCCCGCGGCTGGTGGCACGCCGTCACCGCAGACCAAGGCGCCCCCTCCCTCCACCTGACCTTCGGCCTCACCACCCAGACCGGCGCCGACTTCATGACCTGGGTTGTTGACCAGCTCCGGGGCGACGTCCGCTTCCGCACCGACGTGCCCCGCTTCGATACCCCGGCCGCCCAGAACGCGTACGTCACCGCGCTCCGCGAGGCGATGGCCGCCGTTCTGGACGACCCGGCGTTCACCGACCGGTGGGGCCGCTCCCTCGACGCCACCCACCACGGCCGCCCGTACGCCTCGCTGCCCCACCTGGGCCAGGTCCCCGCCGATCCCGACCTGACCGTCCGGCTGACCTGCGCTCGCGCCCGACTCGACCAGAGCCCCGACACGGGGGAGTGGACGCTCGCGGCGGCCGGGACCGCATGGGACTTCGCCGCTCCGGCGGGCCCCCTCCTCACGCGGCTGTCGACCGGGCAGCCGGCCACGATCGGCGAACTCACCGAGCAGGCGGGCCTGCCCGTCGTCGACGTCGCCGCAGTGCTCACCGTCCTCGTCGAGGGCCAGGCCGCCGTCGTCACCGAGGCCGACCGGTGACGGCCGAAGCAGCCCTCGGTACCCACCGCGTCCGCGCCGCCGCCACGGCGGCGCGGACCGCGTGCGAGGGCGGGACCGGCTGGATCGACACCGCCCCCAACTACGGCGTAGGCGCCGTCCACGCGGAGCTCCGCCCGGTGCTGGACGCGTTCCCGGCGGTGAGGGTGGCGACGAAGACCGGCTTCTACACCCGCGCCCAAGGCCAGGCGGCGGCCGAGGCCGGGGTCCTGTCCGCCGGGCAGGCCGGCGGCCGGCACAGCCTCGACCCGGACTTCATCGACTGGCAGACACGCCGCTCCGCCGCCGCTCTCGGCCGCGCCGACATCGTCTTCGTCCACAACCCCGAGACCACCGGCCACGGCGACCGCGCCCGCCTGCACGCGGAACTCCGTGGCGCCTTCGAGGCTCTCGAAGACCTTGTCGGCTCCGGCCTGATCGGCGGGTACGGGATCGCCACCTGGTCCGGGTTCACCGAGGACGCCTTCACCGTCCCCGAACTCCTCGCCCTTGCCAGCGAAGCAGGCGGCCACGGCCACCACCTAACCGCGGTCCAGCAACCGGTCAGCCTGGTCATGGCCCAGCCGATCACCCGCGCTCTCGACGGCCGCGGCCCCCTGGTCCAAGCCCGCTCCGCAGGCCTGCTCACCTTCGCCTCCGCTCCCCTGCACGGCGGGGAACTCCTGGACCTGATCACACCCGAACTGGTTGAGTTGATCCGGCCCGGCGCACACCCTGCTACCGCGTGCCTGCTCGCCGCCGGCTCCTGCCCGAGCCTGGACGTCCTACTGGTCTCGGCCAGCACACGCGACCACTGGGACACCGCCGTATCGGCGCTGGACGACCCGCTGACCGACAGGGAACTCAGGAAGGTGCTCGATGTACTCGCCCCCCGATGACGCCACCCGTACGCGAATGGAGGCCGCGCATACCGAAGCGGGGAACCGTCTCTCCACCGCTACCAGCCCGCCGTACGCGTGGGGCTGGAACGGCCGCACCATCAGCTCCCGCGCGGGCACTGACCACTGGCTCCGCGTCGAAGCCACCTCCGACGACCGCGTTGCCACCCGCTTACCGCATGAGGGCATCACCGGTGCCGAGAACCTCCCGGACGCCGTACCGCGCCCTCGCCTGCACGCCACGGTCGGCTGGACCAAGGACGGCTGGACCTACGACGCCGACCTGATCTCCTACATCCCCCAGCCCGCCATCTCCCCGAACACACCCGAACTCCTCACCGACCCAGACCTGACCGACGGGTGGTGGGACGAGTTGCACCAGGCCCTGGACGTGCTCGCCGAGGTGCCGACGGAACGGGAGGCGGTCCGGACACTGTGGATGCGCCGCTCCTTCCCGCTCTTCCTCGGCATCGACGCCCCGGACCGCGTCGAGCGGGTGACCGGGCACGGCGACCTGCACTGGGCCAACCTCACCGGCACCCCGCTCACGATCATGGACTGGGAACGCTGGGGCAGCGTCCCCGTCGGCTTCGACGCCGGCCTCCTCCACGCCTACAGCCTGCGCGTCCCCGCGGTCGCGGCCCTGGTCCGAGCCGAGTTCACCCACGTTCTCGACACTCCCGAGGGCCGAATCGGTGAGCTGGCTGCGCTGTGCGAGATGCTCCAGTCCGTCGCCCGCGGTGAGTACGACGACATCGCCGATGCCCTGATGGACCGTGCGGAGGTGCTGACGGGGAGACGACCACCCGTTCCACCACAGCGCTGACACCAGCTCACGCGCACGCAGGCCGCACCGGAAAATCCGGCGCGGCCTGCGTCGCCTTCGGTGCCGAGGACGCCTGTGGATCGGGTGTACAAGCACCAAAGGAGGTTCTGGTCAGTTGCGTGCGGAGTTGTGCGGCTGGCGGCGGTAGTGGGCGATGTCGTGGTGGAAGCTGATGGCGAGGTCGCCGGTGGTGGTGAGCGCGATGCTTTGTGGGGCATCGGCGAGGATCGTTGCGACGGTTTGGCTGGTGGTGAGGTCCCAGATCCGTACGGTCTT
>NZ_JBHVPG010000032.1:47442-48690 GCF_042887545.1 Streptomyces sp. NPDC057939 | reverse complement strand
GGTCCTCGCTGCTGGTGACGGCGGTGGGTTGTCCGTTCAGCAGGGTGCATGCCACTGCGGACACCGAGCCCGTGTGGCCGGTGAGGGGTTTGCCGATGGTCTGGCTGGTGGTGAGGTCCCAGATCCGTACGGTCTTGTCCTCGCTGCTGGTGACGGCGGTGGGTTGTCCGTTCAGCAGGGTGCATGCCACTGCGGACACCGAGCCCGTGTGGCCGGTGAGGGGTTTGCCGACGGTTTGGCCGGTGGCGAGGTCCCAGACCCGTACGGTGTTGTCCGCGCTGCCGATGATAGCGGTGGGTCGTCCGTTCAGCAGGGTGCATGCCACGGCGAACACGGGGTCGGTGTGGCCGGTGAGGGGTTTGCCGACGGGCTGGCCGGTGGCGAGGTCCCACACCCGCACGGTGCCGTCCCAGCTGCCGGTGACGGTGGTGGGTCGTCCGTTCAGCAGGGTGCATGCCACTGCGGACACGGTGCCGGTGTGGCCGGTGAGGGGTTTGCCGATGGTCTGGCCGGTGGTGAGGTCCCAGATCCGTACGGTGCTGTCCGCGCTGCCGGTGACGGCGACGGGTCGTCCTTTCAGCACGGTGCATGCCACGGCGAACACGCTATTGGTGTGGCCGGTGAGGGGTTTGCCGATGGTCTGGCCGGTGGTGAGGTCCCAGATCCGCACGGTGCGGTCTGCGCTGCCGGTGACGGCGACGGGTCGTCCTTTCAGCACGGTGCATGCCACGGCGAACACGGTATTGGTGTGGCCGGTGAGGGGTTTGCCGACGGTTTGGCTCGTGGTGAGGTCCCAGATCCGCACGCTGTCGTCCTCGCTGCTGGTGACGGCGGTGGGTTGTCCGTCCAGCAGGGTGCATGCCACTGCGGACACCGAGCCCGTGTGGCCGGTGAGGGGTTTGCCGACGGTTTGGCTGGTGGTGAGGTCCCAGATCCGCACGCTGTCGTCCGCGCTGCCGGTGACGGCGACGGGTCGTCCTTTCAGCACGGTGCATGCCACGGCGAACACGGTATTGGTGTGGCCGGTGAGGGGTTTGCCGACGGGCTGGCTGGTGGTGAGGTCCCAGATCCGTACGGTGTTGTCCGCGCTGCCGGTGACGGCGACGGGTCGTCCTTTCAGCACGGTGCATGCCACGGCGGACACGCTATTGGTGTGGCCGATGAGGGGTTTGCCGACGGGCTGGCCGGTGGCGAGGTCCCACACCCGCACGGTGATGTCCCAGCTGCCGGTGACGGCGACGGGTCGTC
>NZ_JBHVPG010000032.1:43311-47343 GCF_042887545.1 Streptomyces sp. NPDC057939 | reverse complement strand
CCGTCCAGCAGGGTGCATGTCACGGCGAACACGGTGCCGGTGTGGCCTGTGAGGGGTTTGCCCACGGCCCGGCCGGTGGTGAGGTCCCAGATCCGTACGGTGTTGTCCGCGCTGCCGGTGACGGCGACGGGTTGTCCGTTCAGCACGGTGCAAGCCACCGCGGACACCGAGCCCGTGTGGCCGGTGAGGGGTTTGCCGACGGGCTGGCCGGTGGCGAGGTCCCACACCCGCACGGTGTTGTCCCAGCTGCCGGTGACGGCGACGGGTCGTCCGTCCAGCAGGGTGCATGTCACGGCGAACACGGTGCCGGTGTGGCCTGTGAGGGGTTTGCCCACGGCCCGGCCGGTGGTGAGGTCCCAGATCCGCACGGTGCCGTCGTCGCTGCCGGTGACAGCGACGGGTTGTCCGTTCAGCACGGTGCAAGCCACCACGGACACCGAGCCCGTGAGGCCGGTGAAGGTGTTGCGAAGGGCGGGGTTGAAGGTGCTGCCCGTGGCCCACTGCGGTGTCCAGGTGCCGGGTGGGATGTGGTGGGTGAGGTCCTGGCGGATCTGGTCGGCGCCGGCGCGGGCTGCTTCGAGAGCGAGGACCTCGCGGCGTTGCCGGGGCGAGGCGTCCTGGTGGAGGTGGAGACTCGTGCGGTAGACGGCGGCGGCCAGGCGGGCGGTGTCTTCGTGGGCGTGGTTGAGGTGGGGGGTGAGGCCGCGGGGTTCGGCGTGGACGAGGTAGTCGCTGTCGGTGAGGACGTGGTCGAGCAGTCCGGCTTGGGTGGCGTGGTGGGCGAGGTGGGCGCGTGTGTAGGGGTGGGCGCGGGACCAGTCGCGGCTGCCGTCCGCGCGGTAGGGCACGCGGTCGGTGAGGACCCGCACGTAGGCGGCGTGTACGGCCTGCTCGTCGGTTTCCTCGCGCAGGTGCTCGGCCATTGCTTCGTGGTAGAGCCGGTAGGCGGAGCGGTCGTTCTCGGTGGCCTCGACGACGTAGGAACCGGCTTCGTGGCGCAGCCAGAGCAGGTCCTCGTCGGTGAGGGTCCGGCCGGAGATCTCGGTGGCGAGGGGCGCCCAGATGTCTTCCCACGGCAGGCCTTGGCCTTGGGCGTAGGCGAGGGGGAGCAGGAGGTCGGTGGCGCGCTGGGCGTGGGGGCCGAGGCGTTGGTGGAGGTCTTCGCGCATGGCGTCGCCTGCGTGGCGGGGCAGGGAGGCGCGCCAGGCCGGGTCGGAGGGATCGGGGATGGTGGGGGTGGCGGCGAGGGTGCCGGCGGTGATGCGGGCGATGAGGAAGGAGCGACCTGCGGCGCGGGCGACGATGTCGGCGACCGGCCGCACCAGGTGTGGCGCGTCCCGGTAGGGGGAGGTGGTGCGGGCCTGGAGCAGGGTGCGGGACGTGTAGGTGACGAGGGCATCGTGGTCGGCAAACAACCGGCTGTCGAGGTCGATGACCTGCTGGGTGTCGTCAGGGTCGATGCCCAGGCGCGGCAGGAGGAAGGGACGGGTGCCCATCAGGAGGCGGATACGTCCTCGGGAGTGCTCGATCAGGGGGCGCAGGATGGAGGTGCAGAGAGTGAGGGGGGTGGTGGCTTCGTCAAGGGCGTCGATGAGGACGGTCAACGGCTTGGGGCGGTCATCGAGGGCCGTGAGGAGTTCGCCGACTGTGGCGGTAGGGGTGTGGATGCGGGCGGCGGCGCGGATCGCGTCGAGGACGTCGGTGTCGCTCAGGCCTTGGGCGTAGACGGCGACATCGAGGACGCCGGGCGTGATCAGGTTCGGTGAGATGTCGAGTGAGTCGAGGGGGACGGTGCGGCGGCGTTCGGGATGGCTGAGGGCGGCGATCAGGCCGAGGACGGCGGTCTTGCCGGACCCGGGGCCGGCGGTGACCACCCGGCAGCACTGGGCGTCCGGCCCAGGTTGGGAGTCGAGCCAATTGGCGAGGTGGCGCAGGGCGGTCTCGCGGCCGGAGAACCACCAGGCGGGGGCGGTGAGCTCGTTGCCCAGGCGCCCCTGGTAGCCCATGGCGCGCACCAGCAGGCGGGAGGTGAGTTCGGCGTCGCGCCTGCGGTCCTGCTCGTCGAAGCCGGCGGCCTGCTGCAGGGCGAGGTCGACCTCGTTCAACTGGATGTCGTGGCGGGGGTTGGGTAAGAACGCTGCGTCGTCCAGGCCGACCGTGGCGAGGCCGATCCGCTGGTCGCCGGGCAGGCCCGGGGAGCGGTTCATGTGTTGGACGACGGCGTTGACCGACAGCGTGCCGGGTCCGTGTCCGGCGACCGACAGAGCGGAGACGGCCTCTTCCAGCAGCTTGGGGAACAGGCCTGCGTGTGCCTGCTGGTGCGGCTGAGCGGAGGAGACGACCACCAGCCCCGCCCCGGCCTTCCTGCCCCACACCGGGCCAAGACGCTCCAGCGCGGCGGAGAACAGCTGGTTGCCGCCCTGACCGACGTAACAGGCGTCCAGCAGCAGCATCACGCGCCGGATCCGGGTACCGCGCAGCATGGCCCGCGTCAGCTCCGCGGTGGGCAGCGACGTGTAGGTCAGGCGCGTGGGGTCGGTGTCGGTCGTCAGCAGCACGTGTTCGTCGCTGTCGTCGAGGATCTCACCGTGGCAGGACAGGTAGAGCGTCAGCAGGTCGTCCTCGCGCCGCTCCGGCGACGTGCAGAACGCGTTCAGGGCGTCGGTGAGCTGCTGCTTGGTGGGGCTGAGCGGCAGCGGGTCATGGAGGCGGTAGCCGAGCGGTCCCGTGAATAGGTCGACGACCCGGTCCCGGGCCTCCACCAGACCGGGCCGGTTCCAGGACGGCTTCTTCGGATAGTCGGCGACCACCGCGGCGATCAAGTATCTGCGCGGCCCGTCCGCGGCGCCGCCACCGCTCACGCCAGTCCCTCGGCGATCGCCCGCCCACACAGAGCGTCGGTGAGGTAGGCGGTGGCGTCGTGCGCGTGAGTGCCATTCGACAGCACGGCCGAGCGCAACCGGTCGCCGAAGACAGGGCGGAGGTCCTTCACCAGAGCAACCACGTCCCCCGTACCGGCCAGATTCGTCCACGCCAGCTCGTCGCCACCCGGCCACGCCCCGCGCAGCGCCTTGCCCTCACGGGTGGGTGCCGGCTGGAGACGGTCGACGACCAGGTTGCGGATGCCCAAAGGCGAGCCGATCGTCACCAGCGCCCGCACCTGATGCCCGGGCAGTGCACACAGGGCCTCGTAGGCGACCACCGAGCCGAGCGAGTGCGCGACCACCACACGGGTGTCCGGGCCGATCCGGTCCATGACCCGGCCGCGCGCCTGCTCGCGCGTCTTCGGGTCGGTCAGGTAGGCGCGGACCTGCTTGAGGTCCGAGACCACCGCCCGCAGAGCCAGGTCCGCGAAGAACTTCGACCCGGACAGGGCACGCAGCGCCGCCTGCACGGACCGGGGGGCGGCGACCAGAGCATCGTCGGCGTCGGGCGACACCACCTCCGGGTCCGTCTCCGCGGCGCCCTTCCACCACGCTGCCAGAAGTTGTTGTTCGAAGCCGTCCTCGACGTCCGCCGCGCTGTAGGGAGGGTCACCGACGGACAGGAACTGCCCGGCGGGGCGGAACAAGTCCCCGTAGAAGCCGACCGCGACATCCGCCTCGGCCACCAGGCCTTCCGCTCCGGCACGCCGTAAGCCGTCACTGAGCGCCGGCCACCACACCGAACGCAGGCGGTCCTCCCCCTGCACCTGCTGACCCATCCCGTGCACGCAAACGACCCGCGCCATGACACCCACCCCACCCGACAAGAAGACCCCGGCTCCAACGGATCCACACTTACCAGTACCGATTCACCCCCGGCAGGTGAATCCCCAACATCAATGGCTGCCACACCGCTCCCTGGCGAACCGCTCCGACACGGGGGGCAGGTGCTGCTGCTGGGGGAGTACTGCTAGGTAACAACTGGAAGATCAACCCACCGAGTCCGTCGCCTTCCTCACTGAAGGCGACGGGACATTTTCATACGCATGCCGGCCGCGCGTCCATCGGCCTGTGCAAGGCCGGCGGCGCTGCAATCACGGGAAGCGAA
>NZ_JBHVPG010000032.1:0-43215 GCF_042887545.1 Streptomyces sp. NPDC057939 | reverse complement strand
CCTTCCTCACTGAAGGCGACGGGACATTTTCATACGCATGCCGGCCGCGCGTCCATCGGCCTGTGCAAGGCCGGCGGCGCTGCAATCACGGGAAGCGAAGCCAACAGTTGCGGGAGTTGGGTCGCCCGTCGGCGGATCCGGTCCCGCACAGGGGTGAAGCTGCGGCATGGTCGGAGGCGGGGCGGGTCCGACCGGAATCCGCTCGGCGGGCAGGTGAGGGGGAGGGTGTCGTGGTCGATCAGGACAGTTGGACGACGGAGGAGTTCGGAACCTCGCACGAGGGCCGGGTCGGTGTGCTTCTGGCCGATGGAACCGTCCCGGCCCCCGCGTATTTCGATTCCGCCTCGGGTTCGGCCGGCCAGTCGGTTACGCGGTGGAGCGTCTACGTCGGCCGCTCCCCGCACATTCCCCGGGCCGCCGTACTGCGCGCGGTGTGTTCCTGTGGCTGGACGGGTCCGGAGCACCCTCTCGATCGGGCGTCGATCGCGGGCGAGATGCCGGCGGAGGCGGGAGATGAGCAGGCGGATGCCTGTGAGCGGGACTGGGACGGGCACACCGCTCGCGTCGAGGCGAGCGCCATTCCGCTGCCGGATTCGGTGACCGTGCTCTTGGAGCGGCTGGAGGAGGAGATCGAGAAGCTGACCAGGACGTCCCCGGCGGGCCGCGGTGCGCGCGGCCCGCCGGTTGGAGGTCGTCGCCGAGAGGGTCGGGTACTGGGCTGCCCGTGACACCCGAGCCGATCTGACCAGCGCCCAGGCCGCGGTCGCGCTCGGCCTGGACGAGAAGACCGCCATCCGATTGATGGCCCGCTTCGGCCGGTGGAGCCCGTACGCCTGAATCCACTCGGTCGAAGGTGAATGGAGTGGGCGAGCGCGCCCATGAGTCCTGGAGCGCTCCGTTCTCGGCCGACCGCAGGGCCTCGGGGGCGGCGCTCCATCGCGGCCGTTGATGCGGCCGGCGGTTGCCGCCCCCTGGGGCCGTGGGTTGAGGATCTGCGCGGGTCAGGGCTTGATGACGGCGGTCCAGCCGAGGGTGCAGGAGAGCGCGGGGGCGGTGCAGGAGGTTTCGTAGAGGTCGCCGCTGGTGGTGAGGACCTTGACGTGGATGCGTTCGCCGTTGAGCTTGATGCCGACGCTGCAGGAGTTGCGCGGGTACCCGGGCGTGACGGGCAGCGTCAGGTCACGCCAGATGTAGGCGCCGGTGAGACTGGGCCGGTAGCCGACGAAGGCCTTCCCCCGGGTCAGGGCGGCACTGTACTCGCTACCGGGAGCGACACCGGCTACGACCGCGCCGTCGACGCACGGCCCGGCCGGACCGGCGGGCCCGGCGGGACCACGATCACCCTTGGGCCCCTTCGCGCCCTGAGGCCGCCGCGGCCCGTCGTCGCCACGCGACTCGTACGGCCCCTCGGACGCCTGCGCCGTACTCGCCCCACCGGTCCCCGTACCCGGGGCGGCGAGGGCCGGCGCCGCGATCGCGGTCAGGCCCAGCGCCAACGGGACGGCCCAAAGGGCCAGGGGCCGCACGCGCCGCGTGGTCTTCAAAACTTCCTGCATCGCTGCTCCATGGCACCAACCATCCACATCCACAGCCATGATGAACACGTCATTCCCTACGAGATCATGCACTGGTTCATGGAGCAGGTGGCCGGGCAGGTCGCGCGCTGCCGCATCGAGTTCGAGTAGGGCGGGCGGGAAGCAGTGGAATGATCTTGCCGGGGGCGGGTGTGATCACGGCGTCGGAGCCGTCTTGGATAGCCCTGTTCACCGGGCTGAGCCCGCGCAACTTCGGCAAGCTGGTGACGGTGTTGCGGCGTGCCGCAGAGGCCGGTGGCCGTGGAGCCAGCCGTTGGAGGACCGAGCCCCGCTGGTGGCTGCCTACTGGCGCACGAACTTGACGATGCGGCAGCTCGCTCCTCTCTTCGGCGTCTCGAAGTCGGCGGCGGACCGCATCATGGACCATATGGGGCCGAAGCTCGCGCTCCAGCCTCGCAAGCGGTTCGACGAGGGCGCCGTGCTCAGCGTGGACGGCACGCTGATTCCCACCCGCGACCACTTGGTGGGGGAGCAGTCGAAGAACTACCCCGTGCGGCTCCACGAGCTCGCCGATCTGGCGACGTCGCATGTCGTGCTGCGGGGTGATATTCACGGCGGACACGGAGCCCGTGCGCGTGAAGGCAGGATTTCTGGCCGTCGCCTGCCACTCTGTGCCTCATGGCTCTGAGACGAGGTGATCGCCCCGAGCGCCCCGAGCGCCCCGAAAGGTCGGCGAGGTGGCTGGCCTGGTTCGCTGCCGCGCCTGGTCTTGCCGCACTGATCGGCGTCGGAGCCACCCTGGCAACCGTCCAGCAGGCCGGGAAACAGCTCACGCTTGCCGAGGAAGGGCAATACACCACCCGATTCAATGAGGCGACGAAGAACCTGGGAACAGGAAAGAGGGACGTTGCGATCGGGGGTATCTATGCCTTCGACCGCATCATGCACGACTCAGAGAAGGATCAGCCAGGAGTTATCGCTGTCCTCACTGCCTACGCTCGGGAAAACAGTGCAGTGCCCATGACGGGAACCTTCACAAAGCTGTCTGGGCGGATCCCGGAACTGCGACCGGACATCTCTGCGGTGGTGAGCGTCATGGCGACCCGCCCGCAAGGCAAGGATGGCAGGGCACAGGTCGATCTGACCTACACGGATCTCCGCAACTTGAGGCTGACTGCGTACCGCGTCGACGAGACGCAGGACCAGCTGACCAAGGGGGGAGCCAAGCCTGAACTCCTACACCTGGGCCCCGTCAACCTAAACCAGGCTGACCTGCGCTTTGCCCGCATCGCGAGAGTGGATCTCGACAAGTCCTTCCTCGGATCCGCAAACCTCACCTGTCTCTTCTTCACGGACACGACCCTCCTGGGCTCCAACCTAGAGGGAGCCAAGCTCGACCTCGTCAACCTGCTTGAGGTGAAACTGGGCGACACGGCGAACCTGTCCGGCGCGCGCATGCGCGGCGCGACCCTGAAAGATGTCGACCTGTCGGGTGCCGACCTACGCAACACCGAGTTGTGTGACACGACGTTCGAGAACGTGAATTTCACCGGGTCAGACCTGCGCGGTGCGAAACTGAACGGTGCGAGGTTCGTCAACTCGACGGGCGTCCCCCCGGCCAATTCCCTGCCCTGCCGGGACTGGCCACTCCCGGCTCCTACCACTCCGGACGGCACAGTCGTGGATTCGCAGCCTTTTACCGAGCAATCCCGCCATGCCCACTGCAAGTACCCGGTGGACATGCAGTAAGGGCTGTCCCGTGATAGATCTTCGGACTTCGGTGGCGGGCTGTCTCACGACCGTTGGGACAGCATCGAGATACGCGTTGTCCGCAGGTAATCCCGCGCGCTCTCGTCGTCGGGTAAGCGCTCCCACGCGGTCCAGGTGGGGTCGACGTGGTACGCCCGTGCCGGGTCGCGCACGGGCAGGGCCAACTGGATGCGGATGAGCCAATCCGCGACCCGCCGCTCTGGCCGGATGCGAGGAGGTAGCCTCCGCCATGGCTGACGACCTTGGAGGGTTGCGGCCATGGCGGAGGCTACGAGAGTTCCTTCCGCATCAACGTGCACATCGTTTCGTAGCGGCGCAACGATCCATCAGGGGCTTGTTCGTGCCACGAGTCCGGCTGGCGGTCGTACTCGACATAGCCCAGTCGTTCGTATAACGCACGCGCCCGGGGGTTGCTTTCCTCCACAGCCAGCTGGGCCTGCCGCAGGCCGGGGTTCCTGATCCGCAGTTCTGCGGCTTCGACGAGGAACGTGCCGATCCCATACGACTGCAATGCGGGGTGCACTGCCAACTGCCACAAGGTGCCGACGCCCTCCTTGACCTGGTAGTCAACGCCGCCCTTCGCCACAGGGATGTCCGTTGCAGGGCATACCGCCAGGCATGCACACGGCCGCCCGCGTCTTCGAAGCCCGTTGGGGCCTGACCCCGATGTCTCCTCTGGACCGCACGCCGCGCCGCCGCCCCGTCACCGGCGAGGCCGAGAAGGCCGCCCGGGAGTCCCTGCAGCACACCGTCCGCGGCGCGGCCGCGCTCGCCCACGGCGACACCGACTTCCTCGACCGGCTCCGCGACGCCGGAGTCCGGGTGCGTGAACGCCGGGACGATGACGGGACGCTGCTCGGGTATGCGGTCGCGCTGCCCGGGGACCGCGCCGACCGTGGCAGCCGGCCCGTCTGGTTCGCCGGATCCACCCTCGCCTACGACCTGTCGCTGCCCCGGGTCCGGGAACGCTACGAGCCCCTCGTCGCCGATGCCGACTGGGCGCTCGCCGAGCACCGCATCCGGGAAGCGTCCGAACTCCTGGGCCGCGCCGGGCAGGACGAAGGCGCCGGCGACGTCGCGGCCCTCGGCGACCTCCTGGCGGTCGCCGCCGCCCACGGTCCCGGCAGTCGTCCGCGACCGCGTCCAGCGGGCGGCCGACGCCTTCGAGCAGGCCGCCCGAGCCCCCGGCGCCCGCTCCCTGGAAAGCCGCGTGCGAGCCGGCTGGCGCGCCTACAAGTCCCGGAGGGCGTAGGGAGGGCGCTGCTTTGGTAGCTGCTGGTCACGCCGCGGCGGCCGAGGACGATCTCGCCGATGCGCTGGTCGGTCGAAGAGGCCCGACCAGGAACGCACCTGGCCAGGCAGACGCGGAATGGGGCTCTTGCTCATGAACCGTCAGAGAGGTCAGCGGACGGTGCTGCTTCTACTCGCTGGCGGAGGCGCGGTCTATACGGCTTTCGAGCCCGCGGCACTTGGCGCCGCTCTCATGGGTCGGCATCGTGGTGACATTGCTGCACCTTCTGATGGGGGATCGGTGAGCATGTGCACAGCTCTCCAATTGGGGCCGCGCGGGGATGCGGGGGGACACCGGCCGCACGGCGGGCAGGCAAGGGCTCCGGGGTCGGGCCCTCAGCAGTTCGTCGCGGGTCATGTTCGAGCAGCCTGGGAGGTGGGCGACGGCCGGCCTTTTGTAGAGGTCGGCCTTGTACAGATCGTCCAGGTCCTCCGTCCTGGGTGCAGAGTGGATTCGCTTCTTCGCCGCAGCCGGATTCTTCGGGCTGGTGGTTCTACCGGAGGTGGTGGCCTTGCCGCCGGTGGCCTGCGGGCTTGCTGCTCGTTCGACGCTCGCGGGTAGGGCTTCCATGAGGTTGAAGACGCCGGTGGGCACGGCTGCGGGTTCAGCCAGGTTACCGGTGTGTGGTAAGCGTTGGCGCCATGAGTGCGGCGGTTGATGGGCCGGTCGCAGCTCGCCCTTGAAATGGGTCGGCGCCCGGCCAGGAGGGGATCCTGGGCTGGCGCCGACGTGTGTTGGTCCTGAATGTGGGAGTGGTTGGTCAGCCGAGGGTGCGGAAGGTGTTCCAGTCGTCCTCTTCGACGCGCCATCCTCCGCCGATTTTGTCGCGGGCACCGTGGTAGAGGTGGAGGGTGCCGTCGTTCTTGGTGAGGTACATGTCGGGGATGCCGTCGTTGTTGACGTCGGGTGTGCCGCGCAGGAGGGGCCAGGTGGTGCTGTCCCAGCCGGTGGTGCCGTAGGGGAGGTCCTTGCCGTCGGCGGAGTTGACGGCAAGGGCGAGGGAGTTGATGTCGGCTCCGCCGTTGGTGCCGGGCTTGCCGCGGCGCAGGGCCAGGCCGCGGTTGGGGTCGGCGTCGTCGCGGAAGAGGAGGTCGGGTACTCCGTCGGCATCGACGTTGCGGACGTCGATGATGTCGCGTTTGGTCCAGCTGGTGGCGGAGAGTTGGCGGGCTTCGGTGATGGAGGCGCCGGTGTAGCCGGTGAGGATCCACAGGGTGTCGCCGGCGGTGGCGAAGATGTCCTCGGCGTTGTCACCGTTCATGTCGGGGACGACGACGATCTGGGTGAGGGTGGCCGGGTTGGGTGCGTTCGCGGGCAGGAGGATTTCGGTGCGGCGGCTGATGTCGAAGCGGCCGTTGCCGTCGCCCTGGTAGACGTACAGCTTGCCGTCGGGCATGCGGGCGATGAGGTCGGTGATGCCGTCGCCGGGGAACCAGTCGCTGGAGTGCCCGACGAGGGCGCTCTTGCCGCTTGTGTCCTTCCAGTACCCGGCCGGTGCGGGCTTGCCGTTGTCGGTGGCGGCGGGCATCCAGGCGTCGACGTCGCCGATGGCGTCGGCCGGATAGACCCGCAGGTCACCGGCTCCATCGACAGCCAGCAGGTCGGCCTTCTGATCACCCGTCACGTCACCGCGTCCGTCGAGACCCGGACGAGGGCGGACGTAGAAGGTGTAGGTGAAGGGGTTGGAGGTGTTTCCGGCCTTGTTGACGATCCGAACGTAGAACAGGTTCGGTCCGGCGTTGTCGGGGTTCACATCCACGGTGACGGTGTCCTGGCCCGCGGCGGGGACGGCCTTCTGGTCGTAGATGGGGTGGTTGAGCGACCACTGGAACTCGCGGATGTCCGCCGGGTTCGTGCCGCCCGCGATGACCGTGATCTTGCCGGGGCCGAGGGTGTTCTTGCTCCATTCGGCGCCGTCGGGGCCGGGGGCGGGAAAGTCCTCGGAACGGATCGTCGGGGCGGTGGGCTGGGTGTGGTCGACAGTGAAGGTGCACCATCCGCCGCCGCCCGAGTCCAGCGGGCCGCTGCCCGACCATTGACCGTCCCAGTCGACGGCTTGGGCCAGCCAGTAGTAGGTGACGCCGGGGGTGAACTTCTCCCATTCCACCGTCACCTCGCCGAAGCCGTCGTTGGTGTCGTCGAACACGTCGACGGTGGAACCACTCGACGACCAGACACGGAAGTTCAGTTGCCGCAGATTGCCGTCACCGTCGGACGCCTTGGCGTTGAAGATCACGTCCGTCTTGCCGATCTTTACGATCGGTGCCTGTGTCGTGCACTCGCCGCCGGGTGTGGTGGACATGTCGGCCTTGACGGGAGTGTTGGGCACCCGGGTGTAGATGATGTCGATGTACGGGGCGCGGTCGCTGTTGACCATGAACTTTTTCCAGTAGTTCGGGTCGCTCTCGTTCGGGGAGCGCAGGCCCAGGGTGAGGTTCTGGTATCGGCCGTTGGCGCTCTCGGTGACGGTCGGTGTGATGTCGATGCGAACATCGGCGTCGGGGCAGGAGCTGTTGTACCCGTGACCGGTGGTCGCGCCGCCGATCCTCTTGCCCCAGAACGTGCCGTTGTTCGTGTTGTTCCAGTTGCTCCAGGTGTAGATCATCGGCGTGTGGTAGACGTCGAAGGGCTTCGGAGTGCAGCCCCAGGAGTAGGTCTGCAGCGCCTGGAGCGTCGCGGAGCGGATCTGCGCGCCATGGGTGACACCCGGGATCTCGAAGATGAACGCGGCACGTGAGGTGCCACCGGTCGTCGACTCGTATCCGACGCGGGCCTCAGGAGTCCCGCTTCCGCTGTTGTAGTTCATCCCGTTCCAGAAGCTGGAGTTGCCCTCCGTCTTGTAGAAGGCGGTCCAGTCCTGCTTGTGCCCCTTGATGGAGGGGTCGATGAACACGGGGTAGACGGTGTCCGCGTCCTGGAGGAGACGGGTGTCCGGCTTGATGGAAAGAACGTTCTCAGGGGAAAGGGCCGCGCCGGCCATCCGCCCGTGCGCACCCTCCGCACCGTTGAGCCCGGCCAGGGCCAGAGTCGGATGATCCTTCGCCTCGGGCGCGGGCTTCGCCCGCTCCTCGCCCTCGGTGACGGCGACCTTTCCAGCCGAGTCCCACATGTAGGGCGACGGTGACCCCGCGACCTCCACACCCGCGCTGTCGCGGATGCTCACCGACTGGGACACCCCATCAAGATGGAAGGTCAGGTCGGGTGAAGAAAGCTGGTAGTCGAGCCGCCCGAGCAGAGGGTCGGCGGCGGCCTGCTTGTCCTTGACGACCAGGACGTGGGTGTACCCGCCGTCCTGAGCGGTCATCACCAAATCGATCCCGGGACGGACGTTCTCGTACAGGGCACGGGACCCGGAAATCACCGGCACGGGAAGCGGCCCCGGCCAGGACACTGACAGATCATGCCCATTCGTGTTCAGGCGGACCAACTGCGTCCACGCCGGGCCGGGCGTGTCCGTCTTCGCGACCGCGGGACGCGTCAACGCGACACGGGAGACGCCACGCGAGGCACGACTATCACCACCAGCCTGGGGCACGGAACCCGCGCTGAACACCACACGCCCGTTCACCGCCTTGGGAGCGAAACCACCTTCCACGCGCTCCAACGTGGTGTCGACAGGCTTCCACCCGTTACCCACCTTGGCGCGCACCGCCGAACTCGAGACCCGCACCTTGAACGCACCATCGGGCTGCGCCCAGGTGGTGGTGTGCGCGCTTGCCTCGGTGGTGACCTCGACGTCCTTCCCGCTCTCACGCGCCAGTTTCTTGGCCCCGGGAGCCGCGACCGGGCCGCCCGCGGCTTGCTCGGCGGCTCGGTCCGGAGCCGGATCGCTGTCGCTCTGCAGGAGGACGACGGGGACGGCGACGGTGGCGGCGAGCAGGACCGCGATGGCACCCATCATCCGGCGGCGCCGATACCAGCGACGGATCGGGACGGGAACTTCGTTTTCCGTCACGGGTGTTGGCGGACTCTCGTCCACGGATTCTCCGACAGGCATGGGTCTTTCTTCTCCCCCCTCGGGCAGCACTCGGCCACCCTCGGCACTCAGAAAACAATTCCGGCCCCTGGCCGAAAGGTGAAAGGTCCGCTCCCCACCCGTTTCACGTACGGGTCGCGCGAGTTGAGCATGAACCATCGAACGGACATGGTCGGCCCCAGAACAGGTGAACCTCAACACCAATGCGCCACATTTTGTCCGGATTAACGGGAAGTATTCCACGGGTAAAGTGATAAAGCCCACACCGGATATCGAGTTATGGATTTCGGGCTTCGCAGGCCGCAGAATCAGCTGGCTATTTGTCAGTTTCCTGCCACACGTGTGCCTTGGGCCCGTGGGCAGAGCGTGGGGGGTCCAGATGTCGCCGTTCTCGGCGCGCAATTTCCGCCTGCCCGGAAACAGGAGACAGCGCACCAAACGCGCGCGTCTCGCCGGGCACACCGGCATCACCATGTCGGTGTTGCTGGCCGTAACACTCCTTCCGATCGAGGCCTGGGCCGCGCCCCCGGGCAGCCGCGACGGTGTCCAACTGCCAGGCTTGCAGCAGGACATCAGGGCCAAGCTCGACAAGGTCGAAGCCGCCAAGCTCGAGGGCTGGGCGGGCGCGCCCGTGAATCCGCCGGCCGAGTACGAACCGTCCAAGGTCACACCCCCGCCTGCGGGATCCGCGAGCGTCGTGCTCTCGGGCGACCAGCTTGTCCAGGCCGGTGCCCTGCCTGTGAGTATCGGCAAGGCGTCGCCGACAGAGGAGAACCCGGCACCGCCGGCGCCGTCGGGCACCTGGTCGGTGGCGGTCGAGGCACGCACCGCATCCGAAGCCGTCAATATCGACGGCGCCCTCATCAAGGTCACCCCGCCCGCTGACGGGGTCACGCCCGTCGACGTGCAGCTCGACTACAGCAAGTTCAAGGACCTCTACGGCACCGAGTGGGCCACACGCCTGGAGCTCAAGCAGCTCCCGGAGTGCTTCCTCACCCGCCCGGACCTGCCCGAGTGCTCGGTCTCGAAGGAGGTACCGAGCAGCAACGACCCGTCCACCGGAACCGTCCGTGCCACCGTCGACCCGGCCACCTCACCCGGTCAGGGAATGCGGACGATGGCAGTCGGCGGTGGCGGCCCGATGGTGCTTGCGGCCTCCGACGGCGGTTCCGGGGCGGGCGGCACGTACACGGCCACGTCTCTTTCCGCCACCGGTTCCTGGACCGCGGGCGGTAGCGGCGGTGGGTTCTCCTGGTCCTACCCCCTGGCGGTGCCCACTCCGCCCGCCGGACCGTCACCGCAGATCGCTTTCGGGTACTCCTCGCAGGCCGTGGACGGCAGGACATCGGTCACCAACGGACAGGCGTCCTGGATCGGTGACGGCTGGGGCTACGAGCCCGGCTTCGTCGAACGTCGCTACCGCGCCTGCTCGGATGACCTGAAGGCGAATCCGGCCAAGCCGAACAACGACAACGCCACGGACAAGAAGAAGAACGACCTGTGCTGGGTCGGCGACAGCATGGTGATGTCACTCGGAGGATCGACCTCCGAGCTCATTCAAGATGCCACCACGGGCCAGTGGATTCCGGTCTCCGACGACGGTTCCCGCGTCGAGCGGAAGACGGACGCCACGGTGGCCAACGGGGCCAAGGACGGCGAGTACTGGGTTGTCACCACACGCGACGGCACCCGCTACTTCTTCGGCCGCCACGACGTCGACGCCTCGGGCACCCGCCCAGTCACGAACTCGGTCCTCTCGGTCCCCGTATTCGGCAACCACCCGGGCGAACCCTGCTACCAGACCTCATACGCGACCTCGGCCTGTGACCAGGCCTGGCGATGGAACCTCGACTACGTCGAGGACGTCCACGGCAACGCCATGATCATCGACTGGGCCCGCGAAACCAACCGCTACGCCAAGAACGCCAAGTACAAGGAAGCCGTCTCCTACACCCGCGACGGATACCCCACACAGATCACCTACGGTCTGCGAAGCGACAACCTCAACGGCGCTCCCGCAGGCAAGGTCGAGTTCACCGTCGCCGAGCGCTGCATCAAGGAGGGCGTCACCGCGTGCTCGGACGCCGAGTTCGAGGGAAACAACTACGGGGACAAGCAGCCCTGGTGGGACACTCCCTCCACACTGCACTGCAAGGCGAGCGCCAAAGAGTGCTTCGTCTCCGGGCCGTCCTTCTGGTCCCGTAAGCGCCTGACCGCGGTCACCACACACAGCCAGCGCACCGAAGGTTCCACCGCCCTCTCCCTCGTGGACCGCTGGACCCTCGCCCAGTCCTTTCCCAGGCAGCGCACCGACACCCACCCGCCGCTGTGGCTGGAGTCCATCACCCACACAGGCTTCAGCACCGCCAAGGACCAGGCCGGCAACCAGCAGAGCATCTCTCTCCCCCCGGTGTCCTTCATCGCCAACGTGCAGGACATGCCCAACCGGGTGGCAGCCGGACCCAACGATGCCACTCCCGACTTCGACCGACTCCGGGTGGAGACCATCCGCACCGAATACGGTGGCGAGATAGCGGTCGACTACTCCTCCCCCTGCGCCGTCGGCACCAGCCACCCCAAGCCCGAGGAGAACACGACCCGCTGCTTCCCCGTCCACTGGTCCCCGGACGGGGATCTGGAGAAGCCGCCGCTGGAATGGTTCAACAAGTACGTCGTCGACAAGGTCACCGAGAGGGACCGCGTCGCACGCCAGGCGGACCTCACCACCACGTACACCTACGAGGGCAACGCCGCCTGGGCCAAGGACACCGACGAGTTCTCCAAGCCCGAACTGCGCACCTACAACCAGTGGCGTGGCTACGCGTCCGTGGTGGTGAGAAAGGGTGTGACCGCGAACGCGGGCAGGCCGGACGCCACCGAGGAGTCCCAGACCCGCACGCACTACTTCCGCGGCATGTCCGGTGACGCCGGCCGACCGAAGATCATCATCAAGGACTCCACCGGAACCGAGGAGCTGGGCGAGGACCTCCTCCAACTGCAGGGACAGTCGGCAGAGACCATCACCTACACCAAGGCCGGTGGCGATGTCTACTCGCGGGTCCTGAACTGGCCGTGGCTGCAGAAAACCGCCTCCCGCCCAAGAGACGGCACCACCCCTCTGGAAGCCTTCCGCACGGGTACCGCCCGTACCGAGGCCATCCAGACCGTCAGCGGCGGCCGCACCCACAAGGTGCGCACCCGGCACACCTTCGACACCGTCTACGGCTTGCCCCAGACCGCCCAGGGCGAGGTGCTGACACCGAACGGCACGGGGTGGACCGCCTCGAACCAGCAATGCGTCACAACCACATACGTCCACAACACCGTCAAGCACCTGATCGGACTCACCCAGCGCACGCGCACCACAGCAGGCGACTGCACCCAGACCGCGACAGGACAGGTCCTGTCCGACACACGCGCCGCATACGACACTCTGAACTCCTTCGGCGCAACGCCGGAGAAGGGGCTCCCAGTCCAAGGCGAGAACCTCGACGCCGCAGGAATGGGCTGGGTCACACAGGTGCGCACCGAATACGACGCCCTGGGCCGCCCCACCAAAAATTACGACGCGGCCGGCAACGCCACCGCGACGAGCTACAGCCCAGCAACCGGGGCCGTCTTCGCCACGACCATCACCAACACGCTCGGCCAGGTCTCCATGGCCAAGTCCGACCCGGGCCGAGCGAGCGTCCTGGAAACCGTAGACCCCAACGGCCGCAAGACAAGCACGGCCTACGACGCACTCGGACGCACCACAGGCGTCTGGACCCCCTCACGCAACCAGGCCACGGACAAGGCCGCAGTCACCTTTAACTACCAGATCGCGGAGCACGAGCCTCCCGCCGTCACCAGCAGCACCCTCCAGGACGACGGCACCTACAACCAGACCGTAGCCATCTACGACGGCCTGCTGCGCCCGCGCCAGACCCAGGGAAAGGCCTTGGGCGGTGGCCGACTGGTCACCGACACCTTCTACAGCGCGAACGGGACAGTCAGGCAGACCAACAACGGCTACTACGCCGAGGGCACACCGGGAAAGAAGGTCTTCGTCCCAGAGAGCGTCTTCCAGGTACCCAACTCCACCAAGACCGCCTACGACGGTCTCGGGCGAGCCATCCGCGCCACCACCCTGCATGCGGACGTACCTCAGAAGTCCTCCACCATCCAGTATGGAGGTGACTTCACGCTCGCCCGCTCGTCCATGTCCGTCGACGGCACGACACCTCTCAAGGGCAGCAGCGCGGTAAGGACGTGGACCGACCCGATGGGACGGACCAGCGCCGTGGAGCACTCCACGGCAACCGATCTGACCACCTGGAACCGGACCACATACGCGTATGACGTCCGCAACCAGCTGACGACCGTTACCGACGCCGCCGCCAACAAGTGGACCTACGCTTACGACGCCCGCGGCCGCAAGACAGTGGCCGAGGACCCCGACAGCGGACGCTCCGAGTTCGGCTACAACAGCCTTGACCAGCAGATCTGGGCCAAGGACTCCAGCGGACGCACCCAGCACAGCGTTTTCGACCGTCTCGGCCGCACGATCGAGCTGCGTGACAACAGCGTCAACGGCCCCTTGGTGGCCGCATGGACCTACGACTCACTTCCGAATGCCAAGGGCCTTCCCGTTTCCTCCACCCGGTACGAGGGCGGCGCGGCCTACAAGAGCGAGATCACGGGCTACGACACCGAGTACCGGCCCACCGGATCAAAGATCACGATCCCCGACGTCCCCGCGACGAAGGGCCTCGCCGGCACCTATGCGTACTCCACCACCTACACCCCGACCGGCAAAGTCCAGTCCACGACCCTCCCCGCCACCCCCGGTGGCCTGGCCGCCGAGAAACTTGTCACCCGCTACAACGCCGATGGCATGCCCCAGACCGTCTCCGGCCTGAACTGGTACACCGCCGACGTCAAATACAGTCCCTTCGGCGACATTCTCCGCACCGCCTCGGGCAATGCCCCGAATCGGGTGTGGACCACGAACAACTACAACCCGCACACCGGGCAAGTCATCAACCAAGTCAGCGACCGTGAGACCGGCCCGAACCGCATCAGCGACGTGTCATATGCCTACGACCCCGCAGGCAACATCACCTCGGTCACCGACACCCAACCCGGCGACCGCGTCGACCGCCAGTGCTACGCCTACGACACCGTCGGCCAGCTGACCAAGGCCTGGACCGGCAAAACCGCTGCATGCAACGGCCCCAGCATCAACGACGTAACCGCGGGCCCGGACGGCGACGGATTCTGGCAGGAATACCAGTTCGACTCCATCGGTAACCGCACCAAGCTCATCAACCGCGACCTGACCAACAGCACGTTCGACGACGAAACCACCTACACCTACGGCGTCACCATCGCCGGCAACGGCACACAGCCGCCCGTCAAGACCAAACCCCACGCGCTGACAAAAACGGAGAAGACCACCCGCAAGCCCGGCTCAAGCGTCAACTCGCTGTCCACCTACGAATACGACACGGCGGGCAACACCACCAGCCGACGCATCGATGGCGACACCCAGACCCTGAACTGGGACCGCCGAGGCAAGCTCACTTCCGCAACCAGCCCCGGCATCGGAGCCGTCTCCCTCACAGGGGCATCCGGCAAGTGCGTCGACGTCAGATACGGCAACAACACCGACGGCACACCCGTACAGATCTACCCCTGCAACGAGTCCAGAGCCCAGCACTGGCGCCTCACCGACAACACCGTCCGCGCCCTCGACAAGTGCCTCACCACCAACGGCACGAAGCTGGTCCTCGCCACCTGCGACGGCAGCGACAAGCAGAAGTTCGTCTACCGCGCCGGCGACAAGTCCCTCAACAACCCGGCGACCAACCAGTGCGTCGACGTTCCCAACAACGCCGCAGACAGCACTGACCTCCAGCTGTGGTCCTGCAACAGCACCGGGCCCCAGCAGTTCTCCTTCGACCACACCACCACCTACCTCTACGACACATCG
This sequence comes from Streptomyces sp. NPDC057939, assembly GCF_042887545.1. Classification (NCBI taxonomy): domain Bacteria; kingdom Bacillati; phylum Actinomycetota; class Actinomycetes; order Kitasatosporales; family Streptomycetaceae; genus Streptomyces; species Streptomyces sp. NPDC057939. The sequence goes on along the minus strand of NZ_JBHVPG010000032.1, from coordinate 28,669 downwards.
GGCAACCGCCTCATCGAGGAAACCGGGAGCAGCCGCACCCTCTACCTCGGCGACACCGAAATCACCGTCAACAAGGCAGGGCAAGCCCTCGACGCCATCCGCTACTACAGCGGCCCCGGCGCCACCACCATCCGCCGCACTGACGGCAAAAGCACCAACCACCAACTCAGCGTTCAACTCGCAGACCACCACGGCACCGCCACCACGACCATCGACCAGAACACTGGTCAGACGATCACCCGGCGCAAAACCGACCCCTACGGCAACCCCCGCGGCACTCAGCCCGGCAACTGGCCCGGCAACCGCAGCTACCTCGGCTCAGGTGTCGACGACACCAATACCGGCCTTACCCACGTAGGCGCCCGCGAATACGAGCCGACAACCGGCCGCTTCATCTCTGTCGACCCCATCATCGACATCACAGACCCACTCCAGATGAACGGCTACACCTACGCCAGCGGAAACCCCATCGTGAACACAGACCCGAGCGGTCTGAAAAGCGAAGAATGTGGCGTTCTCTACAATTGCGGCCCTAGGGGAACGATTACCCAATCGAACACAGCAGACATTACCGAGCGCACCGATTCAGGCGCCACTCTCGCCAGAAACCACAGCTATGAGAGCAATAGCGGACGCAGTCGAGGTAATGGCGGTGGGAACTCTAATAGTGGAAGTAGTGGCAACAAAGGCGGAAGCGGGAGTAGTGGTAAAGGTGGCAGAGGAGACAAGGGGGGAAAATCGCAGAATAATTCCCCCGGCGGCACGGTGCAGCTCTTCCTGGTCGACCGGTACGTGCCGGATCAAGATGACCTGAATAGGATAAGTGCCGGGCGGTACAAGCCGTCGAATACCTACGAGGAAAATGTGGGCCTCTGGGCGGATGCTATCTGCCAGAGTTCCTACACGGAGAATCAAGAGTTTTGCGACGGGACCCTGGATATGGGGATCCGTAGCCCGAGTGGCGACTGGATGGAAGCTCTCGGAATCCGGAATGTTTACGAGTGCAGTAAGGATATAGGGTGGAATAAGGATTGCGGCATGGCTGCCGTAGACGTGGCAATCACGCTTGCCACCGCAGGGGCTGGCAGGCTGGCAGCAAAAGCTACAATCAGCGCAGCCGGTAAGACGCTGACAAGATGCAACCCGCTAAACAGCTTTGTCGCCGGTACTCATGTCTTGATGTCTGATGGAACCACGAAGCTGATCGAGGAAGTACGGGCCGGCGACGAAATAATCGCCACGGATCCTGAAACCGGGGAGACCGCAAAGAAGACGGTCACTGCCACCATCTTCACCGAGGATGACAAGACGTACGTCGACGTCATTGTCGACACTGTCAGTGGGGCTGAAGCGATCACCACCACGGGCCACCACCCGTTCTGGTCGGAATCGTCTCAGATGTGGCTCGATGCAGCAGAACTCCAGCCTGGCATGACCCTCCGCACCGACACTGGTGCCATTGTGGCCATCGCTAAGGTCCGTACCTACCAAGCGGTCAACGAGACCTACGACCTCACCGTCGCAGACCTCCACACGTACTATGTGCTCGCGGGGCAGACCCCGGTCCTGGTTCACAACAGCAATGGGAAGTGTGGCGACCTTGGCGAGGCCTGGAAGCCGGCAAAGACTTCGACCATTTGTGGTAGCACGGGCTGTGAGGACGTCGCGAGGCAGATCCAGAGCCAAATTGGCGGCACGCGCCACAGGATCACTGACTCCTACGGTGCGCCAACACTCGGCAAATATCGAGGTGAAGACACACGGTGGGCTCATCACGACGTGGTGATCAGAGACGGACGGGTGTATGACGGCTGGACGGATAGATATGGTGAACCCATCGATGTCTACAGAGGCCGCTTCGAGTACGGTGAGTACCTGAGATTCGACCCCCTGGATTGAGTGAGGATCATGGAGTACCGACAGTTGTTTGCCGACGTCATGAGGCGTCCGGGCAGTTATGGACTGAGTGGCTCCTTTCGGGAAACCGTGGCGTTCATCAACGGATGCGATGCTGGGAACTCCTGGGGCCTGCTCATTGGATTTCGCGAATGGCTTGCCCTTAAGGTGGACGCCGAAGCGAATCTGGCGTGGCCTTTCCTGGTCCTGAAGATCGCGAAAGTGACAGCCAGAAGCTCGGGGGCTGAGATGGAACTCTCAGGTGTTGACGATGTGAAAGCACTTCAAGTGTTGTTCGAGGAATTGGATTCATTTCTGTCCGCAAGGAATGGTGCTCATGGAGCAACCCTCATCATCGCGAAGTATCTAAAGACGCGTGGTTGACGAAATATCAGAAGCCCCACCGAGGAAACTTCTTGGTGGGGCTTCTGCACTGTTTGACGGCAACGGTGACGGCAATGTCAGCGGACGCCTGCTGTCGCGGGCGGGTCGTCAGGGCCGTCGTTGGTCGGGCTGAGGGGCGGGCCTGGACGACGTCAGCAGACGGTTGCGCTGCGGCAAGTGCTGATCCACGGAGAAGTTCCCTTCTGAGTAGTACTCACGGGGGTGGGGAGTGCGCGGCGTTGGTGAACCGCCGCAACTCCAAGACCACCGCACCCGGTCATCGCACGCTTGGTCCAGGCGGACGAGGACACGGTCCGCGACGTTGATCCACCGCTTCGACGAGATCGGGCTCGCATGCTTGGACCCTCGTTGGGCGGGAGGCCGTCCCCGCCTGCTCGACCGTGACGACGAGGACTTCGTCGTGGCGACGGCCACCGCCCGCCCCGCCACACTGGGCAAGCCCTTCACCCGCTGGTCGATCCGCAAGCTCGCCGAGCACCTGCGGCGCAACATCGTCCGGCCCGTGCGGATCGGTTGTGAGGCCCTATGGTGCTTACTGGCTCGCCGCGGGATCTCCGTCCAGCGCACGAAGACCTGGAAGGAGTCCCCGGATCCGGACTTTGATGCCAAGCTCGCACGCATCGAGTACGCGATCAGTGAGCGGCCCGACCACACCTTCGCGTTCGATGAGTTCGGACCGTTCGGCATCAGCCCCACCGTCGGCCCCTGCTGGGCCCAACGCGGCCGCCCCGACCAGCTCCCGGCCAACCCCATCGAGGCCCACTTCGGACCGTTGCGACAGTTTCACCCTGACCAACTCCCAACACCCCAACCGCACCGCTCAGACCAGGGCCCTGCACGCCTACCTCTGCCGGCGCAACAAGAACGCCCGCCACCCCGACATCCTCACTGCCCAACGACGTGAACGCGCCCGCATCCGCAGCGAAAAGGGCAGCCGCTGGGGCGGCGGACCACTTCCAGTAGCGGCTTGACACCTCAACCGGCGACCGTTGGCGGTCACAGCACTGGATAGGCCCGGATGCACCCGCATCCATGTCGGTCGAGTTCGACCTGAAGCCAGCCTTGAGGGTTCTGATTGAATCAACCGATGTATACGTCCTACACTCTTGCTTATGTCATATACAACATCGTGTCTGGGTAGCTTAGCTTGTTCTTTATCTACCAAGATCTTCCGGGTTTGCCGATGGCCTTGAGGGTCTCGGGGCGTTTGACGGTTTTGCCGACGTCGTAGCGGGGTGCCCGGTGCTTGTTCTTGGCGCCGGGTGGCCGTCCGGGGCTGGCGCCTCGGGGTTTGGGAACACGGGTCGGGCAGGCGAGGTGCGGGCGGATGTTCCTGAATCCTCGGCGGACCCGGGCCGGGGTGAGTCGGTCCGGTGCGGCGGGTTTCTCCCAGGGCCGGCGGAGGTCCGTGGCGAGGGGCCGGGCGAGCCGGAGCTGAGTGTGGGCGACGATCAGAATCCAGGTCCAGCGATCTGCGGCCTCGGGAGTACGGAGTTTCGGGGTGGTCCAGCCCAGGGTCTGCTTCGCGAAGCGGAATGTGTGCTCCAGATCGAAGCGGCGGAGGAATGCCTGCCAGGAGCGGTCCACATCGGTGGAGGTGGCACCGGTCTTCGTGGACCATACTGTCCCGCAACGGTATCCGCCCAGCTGGGCGAAGAGTCTGAGGACCTGCCGACCAAGAACGTGCTGAGCGCCTACGCGCCCGGCTCTTCCTGGCTGGGCCTCGGGACACCTGTAACGAGGTTCGATTCGTAATGAATCGGGCCCTTTTGCTGTCCAACCCCGAGTTTCTCCAACGAAGAGCTGAGGTCTGCGTACGCGGACGAGTCACCGCCGTTCGACGGCGGACACAGCTTGGAGGACTTCGTGACCATTCAGATCGCGCCGCTGGCGGTCCTGCGCCTTCGCCGTCGGCATCTCGGTCTTCAAGTACACGGCGGGCAGTCAAGGGGCCGGCGGCCGCGGGGACCTGGTGGCGTCGATCGCCTCGGGGGCTGCCGTGGCCACGCTCCTCGGGCTTCTGCTGGCCCCTGGCTTCGGGCAGTCCCCGGCGGGCCCCGGGGCGCCCGAGGCCAATCCGGGCTCGGCCAAGCCCGTCCGCTAAGGCTTGTCCCGTAAATGATCTTTGAGTCGCCCGGGGCAGGGGCGGTCGCGGTGTGATCCGCTGGCCTATCCGGTGAGGGTGAGGTTGTGCAGGCGGGCGATGCCGAGCATGGCGTGGTGGACTCCGTCTCCTTTGAGGCGGCAGTCGCGGAGGATCTTCCAGGTCTTCATGCGGGCGAAGACGTGCTCGACGCGGGCGCGGACCTGCTTGTGGGACTTGTTGTGCGCCTGCTTCCAGTTGGGCAGTTCTTCGCCTCTGCGTCGGCGGTGTGGCATGACGAGTCCGGTGCCGGGGTAGCCGCCGTCGGCGATCGTGAGTGTTCTGCCGACGGCGGCTTTGGCGCCGGATTCTTCCCAGGCCTTGCAGTCGTTGCGGTTTCCGGCAAGCGGCCGGCCGACCACGACGACCAGGCGGGTGTCGGCGTCGATGACGATCTGGTGGTTCGTGGAGTATCGGTAGTTCTTCGACTGCGCGGCGATGGTGTGGTCGCGGGTGGGCACCAGGGTGCCGTCCACGATCAGCACGGTGTCCTTGGCGAACCGCTTGCGGGGCTGCAGGGCGAGCATCGGCCCGAGGTGGTCGATGATGCGGTCCGCAGCCGACTTCGAGACCCCGAACAGCGGGGCAAGCTGTCGTATCGTCAAGTTCGTGCGCCAGTAGGCCGCCACCAGCAGAGCACGGTCCTCCAGCGGAAGGCTCCACGGCCGACCCTTGCGGACCGCGTCCGCACCCTCGCGCCGCAGCACGGTCACCAGCTTCCCGAAGCAGCGCGGGCTCAGCCCGGTGAACGGGGCTATCCAGGACGGCTCCAACGCCGTGATCACACCAGCCACACCAAGATCATCTCACCTGTGACCAGCAGTTACGGGACAAGCCTTAGGACGCGTTTACGGAGCGGGCCGGCGTCACCGCGTCGGACGAAGTGCCGTCGGCCTGCCCAAATGCCAAGGGTTCATGTCGTTCATGGCGCCGTTGGCCTTGGGCGAGGGCTCGTCAGAACCCCTGGGCCTCGGCTACCCGGCTTCCGGCTTCGCGACGTAGAGCAGAGCGTGGCGGCGCCCGGGCCACGTAGTGTCTGTCCGACCGACATGAACCTCGGCTGTGATCGCGGAACGTTGTTCGGGTCCGCCGCTGAGGAACACTTCGAGCTCGAAGATGATGTCGTCGAGGTCTTCTTCCACCTCGGCAGTGCGTGCGGTGATGGCGAAGTGGAGGACGATCGTGTCCGGTCGAGGCTCTACCGCGATGCCGCGAAGGTGTGGCCCGATGAGTCCCAGCGCCGCTTGACCTGTTTGGTTGAGCAGGTAGTTCCTCCGCAGCAGGACGCGCTCTTCGTTCTCTGTGATTTGCGGGTTGTAGTACTGCCGGGCGGGGTGATCCATGTTCGCAGGGTACCGACCCCGTCGGCACGGCCCCATGTCGAGCCCTTCTGAACGAACGACGGCCGCATGGAATGTTCGTGTCCACGGTGTCGTCGTGCACGAAGAGAGGGCCCGGTCCCGGACACAGTTACATTCCGTGTGCAACGGGAATGTTGTCGTCGCCCCGCTTCATGAACACGCTGAGAGTGGTCCAACACATAGGGACGCGCCTCCATTCTTTGACCGGTCGCCCGGCGGGGCGTGCAGTGGCGTTTCGGCGGTGAACCCGGTGCCCCGGCAGGGTGAACCCCGTAGCGCTGGACTGTTGCTGATGTGGCGTGGGCCGGTACAACCACCCCATGATGATCATGAAGTGGGTTGCGACTGCTGCCGCCGCGGTCCTCGCCCTGTCCCTGCCTGCCACCAGTGCCCAGGCCGCCGAAGCGGTGCCTGCCGCGGTGCCGCAGGTCTTGCCGATGGGGGTGGCCGTTTCGGCGCTTCCGCTCGCGGTCGAGGACCGGACCGGCTACCAGCGCACCAGCTTCAAGCATTGGAACTCCGGCACTCTGCCGTCGGATGGCTGCAACACCCGGCAGGAGGTTTTGTTGGCCGAGGCGATCGAGTACCCGCAGGTCGGGCCGGGCTGCACGTTGACGGGCGGGGTGTGGTGGTCGTACTACGACGATCGGGAGGTGACGTCGGCAGGCGCGTTGGACATCGACCACATGGTGCCGCTGGCCGAGGCGTGGGATTCGGGCGCCGGTTCGTGGACCGCGGCCCGCCGGGAGGCGTACGCGAACGACCAGGGACAGCCGGCCTCACTGGTCGCGGTGACGGCCCGATCGAACCGCAGCAAGTCCGACCAGGATCCGGCGGAGTGGCTGCCGCCGTCGGGCTCGGACGAGGTGCTCTGCCGGTACGGCGCCGAATGGACCGCGACGAAGCTGCGCTGGGGTCTGGCGGTGGATGAGCTGGAGCGGGACCGGCTGCTGGACATCGCGGCCGGCTGTGGTGGCACGGACGTGGAGTTCACCCCGGCCCCGTAGTCGCACATCGCGCCGGGCCTCCCGGGCGGGCGGGCCTTCGCTCGAGGCTGGGCGATGCCGGGCCCCGGCGCCCGTACCCGCCATCCGTTTCCTGCCGCACCCGCCCGGCAATTTCCCGGCGGGCGCACCGACGAAGGAGTTCCTGATGACTGCTCCACCCTTCCGCCGTGTGGTTGGCGCGCTCGCGGCTGCCTGCCTGTCCGTCCTGCTGGCGACTCCGGTGGCACAGGCCGCCGGTCCCGACCCGGACAGCGGCGGTGAACTGCTGATCCTCTCGAACGAGGAGTACGCCCAGCAGTTCGGGGACCGGTGCGCACGGGCGGCCGGCGTGCCCGTGCCGGCAGACCGGCTCGCACACGGCGATGGCCGGTCCTCGGCCGGTTAGGGCCTGGCGGAAGTGCGACGCCCGCGGTGGCAGATGTCCGCAGAGTCCTGCGGAGCGGGGGTGGTGATCGTTAGGGTCATGCCCAGTCCGCGCCGGCATGGGGCGTGGGTCAGGACCGGTACCCAGAGCGCTCTGGAGTACGACCGGACCGCCCTCGGCCCCTGGCATCCCCCTCCGTGCGGGATGTCGGGGGCCGTGTCCCGCCCCCGGGACCTGGTGGCACCGGACCGCGACCGCCTGAGATCGCGCTCGTAGCCGGTCTTGCCGCGTCACAGTGCGCGGTGTCCGTCGTTGGGCACGGGTGAGCGACAACAATCCCCGCACCGGCAACGTCCGGCCCCTACGACCGGCCGCGCCCGCAGCGGCCTGCCGGCTGTGCTCCGACTCCGACAGGACGTCCGTCGAGTCGGCACCTCACCCCGGGCCGGACGAGTTGACGCTGTGCGCGCCCTGCCGGTTACGTCGACCCGGTCGAAGGCGACCCGGACTCGGCCCGGCCGATCTTGCCTGGCGACGGCTGGAGCGCGACGTCGCCCGCCTGAACACCGCGTACGAGCGCAGCCATTGGAATCCTTCGGCTGACGAGCTGGAGTTCACCGCGGGCCTGGCGCGGATGCCGTGGACCGAGCCCGCGATCCGTACCGCCCTGCGCGAGGCCGGCAACAGCGTGCGGATCGGCCGCCTGGGCCGGCTCCTGGACGGCGACGCGATCACCGTGCTGCGCCATGTGAGCGCGGATGATCCCGCGCTGCACGCTCTGCGCCACCTGGTCGACGTTCTGGCCGCCGAGGCGGAACGCTCGCCGTGGCCGCCCGGAGCCGCCTGACCCGCAGCGCGCCGGCGGGCATGATCCGCAGGGTCAGGTCCCTCGAAGGGCTACGACTCCAACCCCAACCGCGATGAACTGCGCAAACGCCGGATCCAGCAGCATCTTGGCTGCCGGCCGACAGATCGATCACATACCACGCCCCCTACCAGCAGGCCTTCGCCGAACTCGCCGCAACGCATCGCGGCCGGCGTGTCGCCGAGATCCTTCCGCTGCTGTGCCGCGCCGCCGACGACGCGCTGCTCGGCTTCACGGACGCGGACCTGCGCGAGCAGGCCCAGGCCGTCAGGACAGGGGAGCCGTACGTCCTGCGCGTGAAGGTGGCCTGACCCCCGGACCGCGTCGGCCGGCCACGGGACCGCGTCCGCCCGCCCCTGGCGCCATCGTCGGCGCGGCAGTTTCGGCCGCCCCGCTGGGACCATGAGGTCGGCCGGGACGGCCGTCTGCCGGGCCTGGGGTATGGCGCGCCCGGCCGGCAGGCCTCAATGGGCTGATCCAGGGAGAGAGGGGGATGGCGCCAAATGCAGCTTCTGAGGTCCCTTCCCGTCGCCCTTCCAGTCAAGGAACAAGATCACGTCGGTGATGATGATGATGGGACCCGACCCGCCCCAGATGCCCGGAGTGCAGGTGCCGGGACGGACCTGGACGGTGCGCCTCACCGGCCACCCCGGTCACACCGTGTCCGTCACTTGCAGCACGCACCACCGGGTGCGGGATGCCGCCCCGCTCGCGGGACGCCGCGAGCATGCGGCGGTGGAGTCGGCAGGTCCCACGCGGGCTGGGTCGGCGTGGTCCTGGCCGACGGAAAAGTTTCGGGGGCGGTGTTCGCTGCTCATGCCGCTCGGCATGACCGGCGATGATGCCCGTCGGCGCCCCCGAACTCCTTCATCGTGCACGAACTGGGTCCCCGACTTCACAGCAGTATCTCGGTTCCGTGGCTGTGGCGAGTCTGCTGGTGGGTTGGGTCAGCGCAGTGTGGTGCCGTAGGTGTCGGTGAGTTGCCATGCGTGGGGCGGGGTGACGGGGGCGGGCCAGATCTGGATGAGGTGGTGCTCGACAGCTGTTTCATCCTCGATGATCTGGATGTCGTTGCCGAGGTCGCGGCCATGGGCGTGGACGCGGATCCTGCTGTCGATATTGGCGTAGGCGCAGAGGGAGGGGAGAGGGTCGCTGTCGTTCCCGTCGGTGATCCACGCCTCGTCGCCGGGCAGGTGGAAGCTGGCTTCGACGATGTCCTGCCACGTGGAAAGGTTGGGTGGTGGCGGGGGGCCGGGGTGCAGTTCGAGGGTGAGATGCACGGGTCCGAGTTCGGTGCCCGTCATGATCACGGCGAAGGATCCGGGGGTGCTGATCCCCGCGCCGGGTGTGAGGGGTGCGAGGAGTCCGTTGAAGTTCGTGTAGGTGAAGCCGACCGGGTCGAAGTCGTCGCCGCGCAGGTAGTACTGGTGGGAGCTCACCTGGACCAGACCCGAGGCGGTGACGATTCCCGCGCCGGACGCCGAAGGGGATGTCACGGGACGTCCACCCAGAACGCGTCACCGTTCAGCACACGCTGCCCCTGGTAGAAGGCCGACAGGAACCCGCCTTGCTGGTTCTGTTCGGAGACGGGGACCCACGCCCAGCCCCAGTCCTTGCGGTCGGACTTCGAGGCGCCCTGGTTGGTCCGCGCGAAGGGGTACTCGTCGCAGCTCTTTCCCGTGGGGCGTGTGCGGGAGGTGGGGCAGGCCGCGTTGCGGTTGGCGCGCTCCAGCGCGGTGTCGGTCGTGCGGGTCAACGCGCTGCCGCGGCGTCGGTCACCGTAGTGGTGAGGGCCCCCGTCCTGGACACGGCGGATGTTCGCGGCGATTTCAGGCAGCTGGGCCATCGTGGTCAGTACGGGGAGGGTGGAGGGGAAGACGCAGCCGGCGCTCTTGCCGATCTCCTGGTCGCACCTATAGTCGGGCGACGTCCATCTGTCGGTGGCGGGCGGAAAGCTTGGTTTGGTGCCGGTGAGAGTGTAGGTGGTACGGGTGGTGTTCCGCCCGGTCGTCGTGTCCTTGTAGGTGAGAGTGCCGCTCATGCGCCGGCCCTTGGCCACACCCGCCCCGGGGACTTTCACCGTGGCGACGCACGTTCCCCCGCAAGCCGCCTTCAGGACGAGGTTCGCGCCGGCAGCCTCCCCGGAGACGTCCTTGATGTCGAGGGTGAACGTCTCGGTGAACTCACGGCTGTTGGCCTTGAGCTTGTACGACTGGGTCACGTCCATGACGGCACTGCCGACCACCTTCTTGTCCCGGTACACGAACAAAGTGGTCTGCTCCTGCACGCACGCCTCGAACCGATTACCGCGGTTCGGACCCGGCACACACTCCACAGCAGCCGTCGAACGAGCGAACACCATACTCAAGCCGGCGGCGGGAAAGTCCACGGCCTGGGCCGGCAGGTTCTGCGCCAGGGCCACCGCCAAGACCGCGCAAGCAACGCCCGACCAACGCGCACGCCAGCTCATCCATGACTCCGTTCGCCCAATCCCCGGCCCGGCTCTGCCACTTTCCTGTGGTGAACCAAATACAGCACGACCAGCTGTCGGCAACGGACCAGCGCCGTGGAGTCACCCGTACGGGGATTGACGGGGAGATTGTCCACACACCTACGGGGGGAGCGTTCCCCCGTCCAGGGTGTTTCGGGTGTGGCCGTATTGCTGCCGGACCGTAGGGGTGGACTGGTCCATGAGCTCCATGAAGCAGACGGGCGTTGTGGCGGTTTCACCGGCCGAACCAAATGCGCTCCGGTTCCGGGCACTTCGTACCATTCTGATACCAGGGTGCGGCGGGCCGGCGGGCCGGCGGGCCGGCGGGCCGGCGGGCCGGCGGGCCGGCGGGAACCGTGATCGTGCCCGCACGGCCGTGGCCTGCCGGGCGACTGCAGAGCTTCGTGAGTCCGAGCAGCCTCTGGACCTCCGTCTCGTCGGTGCCGAGTTGCCCCTTGGCCACCCACGACCGGCCCAGGTCGCGGTGCGCGCATGCGCACCCGCGTTCGTGTGAGCGACATTGCCCGATCCTGTGCGGATCGTGCCCTCCGAGCCGAGGTGGGCCGGGCCTGGGCCGAGCCGGCCGGGCTGGCTTGGTCAGCAGGTTTTGTAGTCGTGCCGGGTGGAGTTGTAGGAGCAGGTGTGGTGGGTGGTGTTGTTGGCGCGGCGCAGGGTTGCGGTGTCCTTGTCGTTGTTCCAGACGTAGGCGGCGCGCTGTTGGTGGAGTGTGGTGGTGGTGTTCGTGCCCTTGCCGGTTTTGATGGTGACGGTCTTGCCGGCGCCGAGGGTGAACGTGGGGAAGGTGTAGGTGTGGCGGGAGCCGTCGGTCAGGGTCCAGCCCTTGAGGGGGACGGCGGCGCGGGTGCCGTTGGTGATCTGCACCCACTCGCCGTTGAGGGAGGTGTTGGTTCCGGTGTCGCTGCCGGGGGAGTCGTACCAGATCTTCGCCACGCGAAGCGTTGCGGCGGCGTCGGCCTGACCGGGGAGCAGGAGTGCGGTCGCGGCGGTGATGGTGGCGACGGCGGCGACGTGGGAGACGCGGGGCATGAGCATCGGCGGGTCCGTTCAGGGTCAGGGGCGAGCCGTCACAGCAGGGCGGCGGGGCTTGACCGGGACGCTAGGGGCTGGAGGAGCCCATGAGGGTGCGCTGTTGCCTGCCCGTGACAGAACGTCACCCTTTGGTGTGAGACTGCCCTCGGGAGTGCGCCACCAGACCGAGGCACTCCGCCGTCGGCAGAACGACGCCCTCACCACTGCCGCTTACGGAAACGCCGCGCAGTCCGTAGGGTCGCCGAACCTCTACTTCCATCCACGTTGACGGCCCGGTCTTCACGGCGGCCACGCGCTGGTGAAACCCCGCCCGCCCGCGGGAATGAGGCCGTCCGCAAGGTTCAGCGCTGCTGCCGGGAACGGGCGATGCGATGCAGGAGCGTAATCCCGGCGACGCGGTCGGCGCTGCTCCGTACGATTTCTGGCACAGGGGACAGTCCGCCCGTGCGAGGGCGACCTGGGCCGGGGGTTGTCCGAGGCAGTTGCCGAGCAGCGTGCGCAGCCCCCATCGGCGTCGACATCGAAGCCGCCGACCGCGTCCGTATGGAAACCCTGAATCGACGCCTCCACCCAGCCGAACACACCGCCATCAAGGCCCTCCCCGCCGACCGCCGCCACGAGGCGCTCCTGCGATGCTGGACACGCAAGGAGGCCTACCTCAAAGGCCTCGGAACCGGCCTGGCCACCCCGCCCAACCAGGTCAACGTCGGCACCGGCCTCACCCGCCACGACGACGACGAACTCGCCGCCCGGAACGGCTGGACCCTCACCGCCATCACCGCACCGGCCGGCTACGCGGCCTCCGTCGCAATCCTGCTCCCGCCCGGAACCCGCGCCCGGACCACCATGCGGACACGTGCCGCTCGCCCGTACGGACCCCGCACGCCCTTCGCGGCGGCACACATTCCCAACGCGTGCCAACGAACCACGACGTCCGTGCGCAGGCCTGAACCCCTACGAGCCGTGTGAAACCGGGCCCTACTGGCATCGGCTTTTGCGTTACGAGCGCCCACGCGACCGGGGCCGGACCTCGACATCGACACCTCGGAGAACTCCGGATCGAGGAAGCCAGGACCGGCTCTCTGAATGTATGGCCGCTGCCCTGCGCGTCGTGGTCGCCTCCCAGATCCCCAAGCGGCAGTAGCCTCGCCGTCGCCGCCGTCCACGCGGCGTTCCTGCTTGTCATTGCGTTCGCCGGTAGAGCTGTCGCCCGCTCGTTTCGGCTTGACGTCCCGGCCACCCGCACGATCGCCCTCACCGGCGCGACCCGCAACTCCTTGGTTTTCCTGCCCCTCCCACCCGCCCTGCCCGATGCCCGCTCGGTGCTGAGGTGGTCGTGGTCACCCAGACTCTCATCGAGGTCCTCGGCATGATCGCCTGCGTCCGCCTCGTCCCTCGACTGGCCCCGACGGTCGCCCCCACGCGTACGGACCGAACCGGACCCCGCGCCCCATGCACACCGGGCGACGGACGCCTTGCCCGGGCTGGCTTGACGGCTGGTCATCGTGCAGTCGCGGGATTTCAGTTCAGGGTCACGGTGCTCTTGAGGTTGTTGCCGTGTTTCCATTCGAGTGCGCCGTCGTGCTGGAGTCGGCCGACGACAATGCCGGGGGAGAGTCCTGCTTCGCGGGCGAAGGCTTCGATGAGGGTGAACGGCTTGGGCCGCGCCCGCAGGCGTCGGTAGGCAGCAGCGTGCTGCGGGGGGATCAGCGTGGTCGCCGCGAAGTCGTTGGCCTCGTCCTCGGCGGGATCCGCGTGGGTCTTGGAGGAGAGGTTCTCGCTGTCGTCCATGAAGGTCAGGCGTTTGCCGTGCAGGAGGACGTGGCCGAGCTCGTGGAAGAAGCTGAACCAGAACTGGTCGTCCCTTTTGAAGCGGTCGCTGAGGGCCACCATGACCTTTTCCGGTGTGAGCCAGCGGGTCGCGCCGGAGACTCTGGTCTTGGGGAGTGCCGGGACGAAGACGACGGCGACGCCGGCCTTGGCGCACAGGCGGGGGAGTTCTTCGATCCAGCTGTCCTGCCCGGTCAGGGTCAGCGCTCGTAGCGTGGGGAGAAGCGCGGCGAGCTCGTGCTTGCTGTAGGGCAGCAGGTCCATGGTCTTGGCCAGGTCACGTGCCTGGAGTTCGGCCCGGCGCAGCCAGACTGCGGTCGCGTACTCGGCTGCCGTGCCTTCAGTGGGTTCCTGCACGGTGGAGCGGCGGAACGCGGTGCGGTAGTTGCGCCAGACGTCCTCGGCGGTGTCGGGATCGGCGACGCCGAACCAGTCCAGCAGCCTGAGGAGGTTGGCGGAGGTCTTCTCGCGGTCAGGGAGGATCTGGAGCTTCACCAGCTCGGCGAGTGGGAAGCGGCTGAGCCAGTCGACCCTTGAGGCCAGCGCCTTGCTTTCTTCCGTGCGGGCCTGCTGAGTGCGGTACGCGGCTTCCATCGAGTTCCACAGCGTGGCCGGCACACCGGTGGTGCGTTCGAGCAGGAGTGCGGTGTCGGGGCTGAGCGGCGCGGTGCCCTTGATGACCTGGTTGATGTGCTTGGTGGACAGACCGGTGCGACGGGCGAGGTCGGCCTGAGGGATACCGAGCTCGTCCAGGGTGTCCTGGAGGGTTTCCCCGGGATGGGGAACCGAGGTGGGCGCGTATGCGAGCGGGTCGGCGCCGGGGGTCATCGAGGTGCCTCTCTTCGGACGACGGGATGGGGCTCAGGCGGCGGTGGCGAACTGAACGTCCGTGACGAGCAGGGAACGGACGGCCCATTCGACGAGGTGCCCGTGGGCCATGGGCGGCGGATCGTCACGAGGACGCAGGTGCAGGTCCGCGGTGGGGCCCAGTGCGACCAGCAGACGGCCGTCGGAGCATCCGCGCAGCCGAGCCTGCGGAAGGCAGCGGAGCTCGGCGAGGTGGGCGGCGGCGGAGATCTCCGCCAGGCGGCGCCGGAGCACCGGTGCGACGACAGCGCCGAAGCGGTTCATGCGTATGGCGTCGTCGCTGCAGGACCGTGCCAGCTCGCCGTCGACGAAGTAGATCTCCACCCGCACCCCAAGAATCGCTTGCGTTTACCTACTGGGTGCATGGTACCGTCCTTCAAAGATCGATAAGTTTCATGCACCCATTGGGTAAATGAAATGTTCAGGCTTGGTCGTGTCGTGCACCTCTGCCACCGCCCCGTGACCGAGCTGCCGTGCCCCTGGCCCATGACCGGAACGGAGAACTCCCATGACCGAACCCACAACAGTCCCCAGCCCGTCCGCCCGGCGGATCAGCGTTTTCGTCGACGGTCACGAGTACGACATCGCCCGCCGGCGAGCCACCCCGGCGCAGCTGCGCCGACTCCCCGACCCCGACATCCCGGGCGGCACAACGATCTGGCTCGACATCCCGGACGCGCCCGACCGTCGCCTCACGGAGGACGAGCCGGTCGACCTGCAGGACGGCATGCGCTTCTTCTCCGACCCCCAACGCATCACGATCCTCATCGACCGACACCGCTACGAGGTCATCCGCAAGCGGATGACCGGGCAGGAGATCCGCGCCCTGCCCGAGTCGCCGATCCCCGACGACCGGGACCTGTGGCTCGACGTCGTCGACCAGCACGACCGCAAGATCGACGCCGACGCCGTGGTACGCCTGCACGACGGCATGCGTTTCTTCACCGCCCCGGGCAGCATCAACCCGGGCGACGACGGGGTGCCGCGATGATGAACCTGCCCGCCGAGGACCACGCCGCCCTGCGTGAGGCGAGCCTCGACTACGAGGTTTTCGAGGACAACGGGATGCTCTGTGTCCAGCTCACCGACTTCCCGCTCCCCGACGGCCTGAACGCCGCGAAGGCGGACATCCTCCTGCGCCTACAGGCGCTCTACCCCGACGTCCCGCCGGACATGTGGTGGATCTCGCCCGCCCTGACCACGGCCGCAGGTGGCACGATCCCCGCGACCGAAGTTCACGAGACCCACCGGGGCCGGACCTGGCAGCGCTGGTCGCGCCATCTCCCGCCGTCCGCGTGGCAGGTCGGCACCGACAACCTGAAGAGCTACATCGCGCTGCTACGAACCGAACTGGCCACCGCGGGAGGCGCTGCGTGAACCGCACCACTCTCACCCTCACCACCGAGGTGGCCGACCGGCTCATCGCGATCGCCGCCCGCCCGGTCGAGAGTGCCGCGGTCCTCCTCACCCGACGAGCCGCGCTACCGGGCGGCGGTCTCCGACTGCTCGGCGTCCGTCTGCTCGAAGTACCCGACGCCGCCTACCACGAACGCACCGAAACGGCTCTGAGCATCTCCTCGGACGGATTCATGCCCGCCCTGCGAGAAGCCGAAAGCGTGGGAGCCACCGCGATCTGGGTCCACACCCATCCCGCGCCGGGTTCAGCTCCGGTCCCGAGCCGTCGTGACGCTGCGGTGGACGCGCACCTCGCCGATACCTTCCGCGCCCGTACCGCCAGCGGGCTCTACGGAACCCTGATCGTTGCCCCTCACGAAGGTGCCATGACCTTCACCGGCCGCATCGAGGGCGAACACCAGGCAGCCATCGACCGGATCCTCATAGCCGGGCCCACCTTCCGCCTCCTGCGATCATTCGACTCCGACACCCCGGAACTTCCCGACCTCCACGACCGCCAGATCCGCGCATTCGGCACCGAGATCCAGCGCGTCCTCGGAGACCTCAACATCGCCGTCGTAGGCGCGGGAGGAACCGGCTCCGCCGTCGCCGAACAACTCGTCCGACTCGGAATCCGCCACCTCACCCTGATCGATCCCGACACCCTCTCGACCAGCAACCTCACCCGTGTCTACGGCTCGGCCCCCTCCGACGTCGGCCGCCCCAAAGTTCACGTCCTGGCCGAACACCTCACCCGCATCGCCGACGGCGTCACGGTTGAACCGGTGGTCGGGAGCGTCAGCCGGCGCGCAATCGCCCAGCATGTCGTCGGCGCGGACATCGTCTTCGGATGTACCGACGATGAAGCCGGGCGGATGCGGCTCTCCCGCTTCTCGTACGCCTACCTGACCCCGCTCATCGACTGCGGCGTCAAGATCACCGCAACCCCCCAGGGCCAAATCCAGGACGTCATCGGCCGCATCACCGTCCTCCACCCCGGCTCCGCCTGCCTGCTGTGCCGCAGGCGAGTCACCCCCGCCCTCGCCGCCGCTCAAGAACGAGCTGCCGAGGAACAAGCCCAACTGTTCAAGGAGGGCTACGCTCCAGGACTCCCAGGTATCGAGCCCGCCGTCGTCGCCTACACCACAGCAACCGCCGCAGCCGCCGTGAGCGAGCTCATCGAACGGCTCGTCGGGTACGGACCTACCCCTCGTCCGAGCGAAAGCCTTCTCCTCTTCCACGACCGCCGGACCTCCTCCAACCACCTGGAGCCCGTGCCGGGACACTACTGCTCAGCTGTAGACGTAGCGCACTACGGAGATACCGAGCGCTACTGGGGACTGAATTGGGCCGCCTGAGGCTACTCGCGCGCTGGTTCCGTTCCCGGCCTTGGCGACGGCGGTGGCACATCGGTGAAATCGTCACGACCATCCACGACCTTCCCCAACGGATCCCACGCAGAGCAGCCGTACTTGTGGCCAACGGACGCATCACGAAGTGGATCGCCTTCGATTGCCCCTGCACGGAACGCCACCGGGTGATCCTCAACCTCAACACCAAAATCCGACCCAGCTGGACCGTGGGAAGCTCCACCCCACTCACGATCTCACCCAGCATCGACGAACTGCGCGGAGACAAACGCTGCCACTACCTCATCAAGGACGGGCACATCGACTGGATATAAAACAGTTGGAGCGGGCCTTGCGCCCCGCGCGCGGGCCGCCGCGTGGTGCTAACGCTGATGGTTGCGCTCGGGGAGGCCGCGCAGACGGCCGCGATGGCCTACCGGCTGATGATGACCATCACCGACGCGGTCCGCCGCGCCACCCAGAAACGGCTTACCGGCAAGGAGGAGGAACTCGGCGAGGACGCGGCCGAGATGGCCTCGGGCTGGTCGGCCGAGCAGCTGCGCGGTGTCATCGGCGACGACATCCTCGCCGAGCTGATGCAGGGTGCGGACTGGCCGGTGATGGCCCGCCGGCTTGTCGGCCTCCAGCAGGCCGGAGTGGACCTCTCCACGTTTTTGCCGCAGATGGGCCGCATGACCGCCGGGGTCCACCAGGCGGTGGTGGCCAACGCGACGCGGACGAAGGCGGAGGGCACCGACCGGTGGGCCGACCTGCTGAAGGCGACGATGCCCGAGGGCCTGGTGCGCGACGCGATCCTCGCCTCCCCGGCCTGGCCGGACATCGCCGCCGCGATGGGCCGCCTCGACGCCCGCGGTATCGACGTCTCCCGCATCCTCGTGGACGCGCACGCCGCCGGAGCCGGCGTCGACCAGGCCGTCGCCGCCGTCACCACCGCGGCCGCCGCCAAGGCACCCGCGCCCGCCCCTGCCACCCCAGCACCCACCGCCACCACCACCCCCGCCCCGGCCCCTGCTGCTCCCGGTGCTGTGGCGCCGCCGGCCCGGGGCTCGCGCATGGTCGGCTCCGGCGACCCGTGGGCCGCGCCCGCGGCGGGACGCGTACCCGCCCCCGCCCCCGCCCCCGCTCCCGCTCCCGCCCTGGCCGCCGCTGCCGCGCCGGTGCGGGAGGCCGCCGACCCGTGGGCGCCGCCCGCCAGCGTGGATGCGAGGCGTTCATGGGGCCCGCTGACCGAGGGTCTGAACGTGCCCCGGGACCTGGACCTCGGCGACCGCGCGAAGGCCTTGGAGCAGCTCGACGTCAACCCGCTCGCGCACGCCACGATCGTCGGCCTCGTCAAGGACGTGCTGCCCGAGACGCAGGTCGGTCTCCTCGTCGGCGCACGCCCCTGGCCCCTGCTCGCGGCCCGCATGAACCAGATCCGCGACCAGGGCGGCCCAGCCCTCCTCGGCGCACACCTGGCACGTCTGAAGGACGACACCTCCTTCAAGGAGGCCTCGGGTGCCGCCGCGGTCGGCCGTCTCGTGGACGCGACCCTCAACTCCCTGACGACACCGCCCTCGGAACCTGCCGCGCCCGCGTCCCCGGTGCGGATCCGGGTCTCCGCGACGGCGGCCCGCTCCCGCTCGACCACCACCCCGGCCGCGGCGGCACCCGGCCGGCAGGCCCCGACCGAAGCAGCGGTCCCCGCGCACCGGCAGCAGGCCGGACCGGCCAGGGGCGCGGGGCGTACGCGGTGAGTCCACCGATCGACCGGATCGAGGGTGAACCTGTGAACCGGCCGGTGGGCCCGTCGCTGCCGTGTACCGCGGTGGTGGCGTTCTTGTCGGGGGGTGTGCCTGCTGGTGCTGTTCGGGACGCTGCCCACCGGTCCTGTCCTGGGCCGGCTGCTGTCGATGGTGGGCACCCTCGCCGTCATCGTCGGGGGCATCTCGGTGACCCTGTGGCGCGTGGCGCGGGGTGATCGACCGCCAGGCGGGGGCCGCTGAACCGGCCGGCCGCTCCGCCCCGGGTGGGGGAGAGGAGGGTCTCGCCCTGCACGTCCGGATGCGGGCAGCGGTGCTCACCGCAGTGTAGGGGTGCCGGTGGTGGCGGGTGGGCGTCCCTCGTGCGGGGTGCCTTTGGTGGTGGCCCGTGTCGCCGGCGGTGTCCCCGCTCTTGACCCGGCATGACGAAGTACTTGGCATTCTCTCGCCTGGCAGTGACCGCGTTCACCGTTACGTCGGCCGTTGCGGCCGGTGGCCTGCTGGCCGCGTCTCCGGCCGCCGCGGGCGGGATCGGCGACTTCCTCTCACCCGCGTTCGGAACCAGTTGCACCAACCACCACGGCACACTGGCCGGCGGTGTCACCACTTCGGGCACCGGGGCTGGTGACGGCAACCTGTTGGGACTGCCCCTGGGCAGTCCTCTCAACCAGTGCGGAGGGGCTGACCTGAGCGTGCAGAACGCCGGGAGCACCGAAGCATCCGGCGAGGGAGCCATCGCGGCGGAGAGCGAAAGCCTGAACGTCGTCCAGAGCTAGGCGTCGGCAAAGGGGGGCGGCTCGGGGCGTCCCGCCGGTAAAACGCCGGCGGGTGGGCGGAGTGCTCCCAGCCTGCGGGTGTGGGCGTCGACGACGACCTGGTGGTTGGTGGAGTACCTGTAGTTCTTGGACTGCGCGGCGATGCTGTGGTCCCGGGTGGGCACGAGAGTGCCGTCCACGATCAGCACCGCATCCTTGGCAAACCGCTTCCGTTGCTTCAGCGCGAGCAAGGGGGCGACGTGGTCCACGATGCGGTCAGCTGCCGACTTGGACACACCGAACAGCGGCGCGATCTGCCGCAACGTCAGATTGGTCCGCCAGCAGGCCGCGACCAACAGGACCCGGTCCTCCAGCGAAAGACTCCAGGGTCGGCCCGGCCGCACGGTGTCGGCACCCTCGCGGCGGAGCACGGTCATCAGCTTGCGGAACTCTCGCGGGCTCAGCCCGGTGAACGGGGCTATCCAGGAAGGCTCTGACGCCGTGATCACACCAGCCATGCCAAGATCATTCCACTGCTTCGGGATCCTCCTGCGCGTAGGCAGCCCGGCAGCGTTCCACCTGCTCGGTGACCTGCTCCATGAACCAGCGCATGATCTCGTAGGGGATGACGTGCTCGTCATGGCTGTGGATGTGGACAGTCGGCTCCAGAGTCGGATCCTCGTCAGGGACGAACGCCGCCAGAAAGGCAACCCCGTGCGTGTGAGTCGGGCTGCCGGGGATCTCGGCCCACGCTGCTGGCGCTGGCACGGCCTCGCTCAGCTCCAGCGTCCAGGCGTTGTCAGGTCCCGCGTAGAGGGATAGGACAGCGTAGTGCCGGCCCGCGTGTTCTCTCAGTTCTTCTGGCATTTCCGCAGGCTGCCACAGCTGCCCGTCCGGAGTCGCGCCGATATCCGGTCGAGGACCCGCTCCTCGGAGCCTCAGCCACGCGGCTCAACCAGCGGTTACGGGACAACCCTTTGGGCTCGCAGAGGATTAACTTGTGGGTTCTAGGTCTTGACACCGCAGCTCAGGGCTTTGCGCGCCAGCATGTTGTTCTTCTGCGAGCCCTTAGGCGGTGAGCTTGAGGGCGGTGTCGCTGAGCGGCTACGGAATCGACCCACCACCGTGGCGACGTTGCTGCCGCACAGCTGGGTCCGCGACGGCGAAGGCGGGGAGTGGTCGGGAAACCGTCTCTCCTTCGAGGCGATGCAACGCCGCGCCTCCTCCGGTGGCCGGAGCCCGCCCAAGGCGCTGCCCGCCCATTTCAGCACCTTCGACGTCCCTCAGGTCGGGGCTGCGTGTCCACTCGTTTGAGTTGAAGTGCTGCAGATCCTATTCGGCTCCTCTTGCTGGGCGCTTAGCGTCGTGCCGGTATCGACCAGGACAGAGGCGTCCGACGGGAAGGCCGCTGTCACTGCATCTGAGGGGATGGACCGGACAGCGATGGCACAGGACATGACAGCCGCATCGGAACTGGCGGTGCTGCGAGCTCTGGAGCGAGCGGGAAAGCGCAAAGTCCCCCGCTCCGAGCGAGGCAGGTTGAACGTCGTCCCGCCGTGGGAGATCTACGCCCACCGGCCGCCGGTGGACCCGACCGATCTCGACAAGGCGCTTGCCAATGCCTGGGACCTTCCCGCAGCAGTGGGGTTCTCGGAGGAGCTGATCTCTGCTCTGGACGCCTACGCTCGAACTCTCCTCGCCTCCGGCCACGCGTTCAACCGAGATGATCTGCAGCGAGTCCTGGCACGCCTCTGACCGTGTGCGCGGGACAGGTCGGGCGTGAGCCGTAAGAGGTCGAGATCTCCGTCGTGGTCAGCACATCTCCCGGACACCCGCACAGTGTCGGCTCACACCAGCGGCTTCCCGAGACGCCCGTCCCGGGAAGCCGCTGGTGTTAGTGCTCGTCTTCACACCGGTGAGTTCCCGAATCCAGAAGCCCGTGGGCGCGGTCGACCAGGAGCTCCCCATGATTGAGGGTGTACGGGCGCGCTGCCACCTCCGGATCGGCCATGATGATCACTTGGGCCCGCCCCACGACGTTCATGTCGATGGCTTCCTCGGCACCGAGAAGCACTTGGTCGACGTAGGCGGCGTAATGCCGGGCCGCGCCTGGGCGCCGGTCCAGAGCGAGGCGGGCCGCACGAAGTTCTGCTTCGGTGAGTTCACCGGCTTCGCGGCGGCGCTGGCAGCCGCGGCACAGGTGGATCAGATGCCACGGGTCGGGGGCCTCCGGCCTCAGGCCGGTCTTGCGCAAGAATGCCGGGGTTCTCCTCGCGGCGAGGTTCTCCAGGGCGACGATGTCGTGGGGCTGGGGGAGCTGCCGGGTCGGGTGGGACATGGTGCACTCCGGGCTGAGCGCGAACAGCAGCCTCCGAGTGGCGTCGGACATGCGCGGCGGTTCCCCCTGAGAGGCAAGCTCCTCCTCTTCGCGGTGGGCCTGATGCCACAGCCGTTCGAACCGATGGAGGGACCTCTCGATACCGGTCTCCTGCCTGATGCCCACGCCCCAGTCGGGGACCCGCAACGTCAGTCGGCCTACGATCGCCATCGTCAGACGATGTTCGGGCACCTTGGCCAGCCGGAACGCGTTGTGGACCCCGCTGGGGCTCTTGCCGATCGCCTCGGCCAGCTCCCGGACACTGGGCAGCCCAGCCCGGCGATGCAACAGGTGAAGCTCCTGGTTGAGGTCTCGTCGCGCACCGGGTGGTAGATCCGGCCGTTCGATATCTCCGAGGCGTCCCATAAGGACCTTGCCCTTCTCCCATGCGGATTCGGTGTGTCAGCGGGCTGCGGGGCTGCGTTGCCCAGCGCGAGCGACGCGACGCCGGCGCCATTCGAGCCGGGCCCACCGGGCACCCCAGGCAGCTAGAGCGACGAGGAGCCCGGATGCGACGTTCTCAACGATGTTCATGCTGAAACCCTCCCAATGCCTGTGGGGCGAATGGACAGATCTGAACACCGAGCTCGCAACTTTCCCCGACCAACAGAAAGAGGCCCTGGGCAACGACGCCCAAGGCCTCTCTGCAGTCTTCGCCTGACCGTCCAGCTCAACGCCAACGGCAACCAGTGTTACGCCCAATCCACGCCCACCGCGGCGAGGGCGGCGAGTTGGTCGGCGGTGAGTTTGTCGCGTCGGCTCTTGGTGTTGGAGACCCACACGCCGAGCTTCACCACCACCGGCCCCGCCTCGCCCTCGACCGCGATTTCCTCCCCGTGGGCCCTGGGGACGGGCCGGTGGGCGCCTTCCCGCTCTACCCACTGTGTGAGGGCGTCCAGGCCCCGCTGGAATGCCTGCTGCGCCTTGCTCGGCCGGTTCGTCCCGTGGCTGTCCGCGGGTGCGGGAGAGGGTGCCTGGTCGGGTTGTACGCCCAGGACGGTCAGCCGTGCCTGCTGCTCGGGCAACAGGCGCGCCCAGGTGGCCGGCTGCTTCTGCTGCTGGAGCCAGCGTCCGATGTCGTCGCCGTCCAGCAGCACGCCCGGGGCGATGTGGGGGAGGATGCCGTCGGCGTCGACCAGGTCGGCGAGGCCGCGGTAGTGGCGCTGCCAGTCCAGTGGCCACGGGCAGTTCCAGTCCTTGTCGATCGCGGTCAGCTGCGCCGCGCGCTCGGCGGCCCGGTCGGGGTCCTTGCCCAGGCCGTTCTTCGCGCCTGTCCTGCGGAGGTTGGCCATGTGTTGTCCGATGGGCATCATCTGGTCGTCCTCGACCCACATGGCATCTTGTCGGGGCGCGAGGTGTCCGGTGGCCCGACGGTAGGCGCGGAGTGTGGCGAGCTTGGCCTCCCATGCCTCTTCGCCCGGCTCCCACACCATCCCGGCCTCCGGCGCGTCCAGCAGGGTCTTGCGCCGGTCCTCCAGTTCCCCGGCCCGCAGGTTCTTGCGCTGCTGGTGCACCCACCGCCCGAGGGGGAAGTCCTTGGTGACGCCGACTTCGACCTCCACGTCGTAGGGCACGGCGTAGACGCCGGTGATCTTGTTCTCGGCCCGCCAGCGGAGCAGGGCTTGGTAGCCCTCCAGCCAGACCAGGGATTCGGGCCGGTAGACGCGGGTGCGCAGAAAGGCGGCGATGGTGGCGGCGTCGCGTGGGCTGGAGAAGTGGAGCAGCGTCGACTCGGCTGCGGCGTCGGCGTCCTGGTCCTCGCTGTCACCCTCGCCGCCTGTTTCGATGATCTGTCCGTCTTCGTCGCGCCGGATGTGGGTCTTGCGCTTGCCGTGGGTGTGGGCGCGGGAGGCGAGCTGTTCGACGAGGCGTTCGTCATGGCTGCGGAGGCCTTGGAGGACGGCTACGAGGGGCTTGTAGCTGGCGGAGGCGATCATGTCGGTTGGGTCCTCGTTCGGCTCCAGGAAGACCGGCACGATGATCCTGGCGATCTTCGTGGTCCCGTCCTTGTTGAGCCGGAGCGCCCGGCCGATGTTTTGGACGATCTCGACCTGGGAGCCGCGGGTGTCGGCGAAGCAGATCGCCTCCACCCCGCGCTCGCCGGTGATGTCGACGCCTTCGCCGAGGACGCGTACGGAGGCGAGGAAGGCCCGGTGCACGCGGCGGTTGTCGGCGTCGATGCCGTTGGCGAACTGGCGCAGGACCTCCCGGCGCTCGGTGACGAGGTGGTCCCCGCACAGCCAGGCCGACCACACCCGGTCCGGCGGGACGTGGCGGCCGCTTTCCAGCTCGTAGAACTCGGCGTCGATCGAGGACTTCGGCAGCTTCTCCGCAGAGGCCAGGTCGACGTCGGAGGCGTCGGTGACGTACAGCTCGGCCGCCGTCTCGGGCAGCTTCTCAGCGAACGCGGCTGCCTCCTCGACCTTCTGGTGGAAGGTCATGACCGTACGGAGGTTGTACGCCGCGGCGTGCTCCAGGAGCGCGGTTTGCAGCAGCGCCAGACGCCGGCCCCGCTGGGCCTCCTCGGACTCGCCCAGGACGGGGGAGGGGTCGCGGAGCTCCAGGACGTCGATCTCGAACCCGGCGAGGATCCCACGTTCGATCGCCTCGGACAGTCCGAGCTCGGCGAGCCACGCGCCGTAGGTGCCGTTCGGGTCGTCGGCCATGGACGCGATCTCCGCCTCCCGGCCGCCGGCCTTTTGCGGCCGGGCCGCGGCCAGGATGCGGGGGGTGGCGGTGAGGTAGAGCCGGTAGTCGGCGGGGATGCGGGTGTTGTTGTGGATTGCGGCCCAGGGTCGTCCGAGGTCGCCGGTGGTTCCGTGGGCCTCGTCGACGATGGCGAGGTCGAAGCCCGCCATCTGCTGTCCGTACAGCCGCTGCCCGCCGGCCAGGGCGGCTTCCAGCGGTCCGCGAACCGTCTGCCGACCTCCGGGTGCGTCGATGTCTTCGCGGTCCACGAGGGAGGCGTAGGTGGCGAACACGATGATCGGCCCGGTCCCGGCCCAGAGGGCGAGCTGGATCGGGTTCGTGGTGGTGCGCACCCCCAACTCGTTCAGCACCGGGTCGTTCTCCAGCGAGCACACGGCGACCGTGGGGGCCTGGTGGCCGACCAGTCGCCATGCCTGGGCGGTTTGTGCGAGGAGGTCCAGGGTGGGGACGGTGACGAGGATCCGGCCGCTCGGAAAGGATTCCAGCGCGCAGGCGGCCGCCGTGATCGTTTTCCCCGACCCGGTCGCGGAGACGATGGTGCCCCGGGCTCCCCGCAGGGGCAGTGGTGATTTTGCGGGAATTCCCACCCATTTTCGGAACGCCGATTTCTGATCGACTTGGTGTTCACGGAGCTGGATCAAAAGAATTCGCCCGGTTCTGGAAGGACCTGATCGACGGCGATGATCCGGTATTCGCCGTCCTGGTATGGGCTGCCGGGCCAGTCGAACAGTCTCCGAGCGTGTTCGACGGCCGCGCCGCCGGACGCGGCGAAGATGTGGCGGACCACCACTGCTTGTTGGTCCGAAGCGGTGGTCGCCCGCGCGGTGATCCGGTAGACGCGGTGCCGCAGTACCTCGATCGGCAGCCCGGCATCCGCTTGTTCGCTCCAGCGAGCTTCGGTGGCCTTGCGCTGCGCACGCAGCTCTTCCTGGCGCGCTACGCGATGGTCCTCGTCGGGGGAGTACACGGCCATCCGCTGTTTCGTCATGACCCGTACGATCCGTTGCCATTCGAGTCTGTGGGAAACGGCCATGTCCGTCTCGGTCGGCTTGCGTGGCTCCTTCGGTGCGGCGAGCGCGCGCTCTTCACGGTCCTGGGCTGTCCGGAGCTGTTCCTCCACCTCGTTCAACGTGAGTCCGGAAGCCCGCCTGACCACAGAAAGGCGGATCAATTCCTCCGGATGGTATTCGTAGACAGGCATCCCCAAACCCTCTCCAAGCGAACCGATCCGTGTGGTTGATTTTTGCCAAACGTACATGCTCAGTCAGCATGATGCAGCCAAATATGGACCCAGTCGGCCGCGGCGACGGATCCCACGATCCTGATCAGCCCATCGAAGCTCCCGAACCGCACGGACGGTGGGGTCAGGAGTCCATGGAACGGCGGGGCCTGGGTTGATATGCGGGGGTTGCGGGTACGGCCGGGGGAGTCGACGGAGGGGGACTTCATGGGGGCGGCGTTACTTACTCTTGGTGCTGCTGTGTTGGGGGGTCTAATCACGCTTACGTCAGTGCTGTTGACGCAGCGAGGGGCGGAGAGGCTTCGGAGGGAAGACGGGGAACGTTCGGACCGGCATCGGTTGGAGGATCGGAAGCACGCTTGGGACACCCGGATTCTTGAGGGGCGGCGAGCGTCGTACGCCCGGATCAACGCTGCTGCCCGCAGCGCCAGGGATGCTGTGGTGTCGTGCAGTGTTGAGTTCCTGGAGTCGGGGCGGCTCGAACCGGAGACCGGCGCGGCGATGGACAGTGTCTGGGGGGTCTATGTCGCGGAGCACGCGGAAGCGCAGATGAGCGCCTCCGATGAGGTCCTCGTCGCGCTGGGGGCGGTCAACGGGTCCCTTCGGAAAATGTATGGCCTCGTCCAGGGATTGCGTAGAGGCACGTTGGATCGGGAGTCGGCTCTGCAAGAGTTGGATGTACGCCGAGCCGAGTTGTGGGAGCGGTTGACCGCGGCAAGGGATGAGATGCGGAAGGATCTCGGTATCGCCCCCAGTACCTGGCAGCCGGGTATGCCCCAGGGGGCGCCTTGTAGTCGCTGAGTTTCCTGTTTCTCTCATCGCAGGTTGGGTCGTGACCGCCCGCGTGCAATCCCGAAGGTCGATGCCGTTGGGGTTTCGGTGCCGGCCCCGTCGACGGGGACCCGAGTGGGAGTGACTGACTGTTGGCCACGTCGTACCTGACTCTGGAGGTGGGCTGTCAGTGTTGCCGCCCGAGCTGGTGGTGGAGGTTAAGGCGTTCCTTTCAGATGACGCTTGGACAGCGTTACCATCCTGCTTCTGCCCAGGCCAGTTGAGCGTCGCTCAGCGGGGGGTCGAAGCCTTCTGGGAACATCAGCATGATTGGTTGCGGCCATACGCTTTCGGGCCCGTGGTCTTGGCAGTGCAAAGTGATGAGGTGCGGTTCTTCCTTGCAGGCTTCGTCCGGATAGAAGCAGTTATGGGTGTGGCAGTAGTACCCGAACACTGAGCAGCGATCGTCCTCGCTCGGTTCGTAGAGGCTGGGGTCACGGACGATCTGGGTCACGGGATCTTGTCGGTTGAACCGGGGGATGGGCCGGGGGTCGCGCCACAGTAGTCGGGGAGGGAGCATGCGCCCATCGTGCATGGAGGCCCCCGCCTTCGGTACAGGATTGTTGTCGCAGCGCCTTCCCGTAGGCAGCGGCCTGGGGATGAGCCCAGGCCCTGTGAGTGGAGCGACATCGTCAATGGAGTGAAGACCTGACCCCGTGAAACGGGGTCACCTCGGTCTGTGCTCCGAACCAGTCCGGAGCACAGTGCAGGACACCCGCCCGAAAGGCGGGCCCGGCTCGGCGTAGCTGGGCCCTCTGAGCGCGGCGACCCGGTCTCTTCCTCAGAGTGCAGCGCTGGGGGATGTTCCTGGGATGGGTGGGTGGCGTGCTGGCTGGGGATGTCGGGGCAGACGGCACTCGACGGACGTCTTTGGTGTTGGACAAGGGAGTGCTCGGGCATGGAACTGGCTGGGACGACGTGGCCTGACGGGTCGGTGGGGAAGGTACTCGCGGTGGTGCTGTTCGTGGCTTTGGTGTGCGTGTTCTCCTGGGGCTTGTACCGGAAGAAACGCTGATGTTGAGCTGACTCAGCCCCGGCCCCACCTCGGTGTTTCGGACCGGCACACTCGACCGACGACGCAGCCTGAAGTGGCCTGGCATGATCTCGTCATGGCTATCACCATGGAGTTTTTTGTGGCCGGCAGCGACGCGATGGCTGCCGGGATGAGGCCCCGGGACCGGGACCATGGTCTGCCGGCGGTCTTTCTGGAGGGGTTTTATCCGGAGGAGGCAGTGCTGGAGTGGGAGAGTCTGTTCATCGGGGAGCCCGTACGGCGGATCACCGGGCCGCGGATGGTCGTACCCATCAAGAACGATGGTTTCGGGGTGTTCGAGGTAGGTGAGGTTCTCCGCACGAGCCTGGCTGGTAGTGACGCGAGGCGATTGGGCGAGATCGCCGACCTGTGGGCTGCGTTGGATTCGCGACTGGACGACGAGGTCTCAGCAGAGGAGGCTGCGGGGATCCTCAGAGAAGTCGGAGCGGTGGCTAAGGAAGCCACCAAGACCGGTCAAGGTCTTTACTGCTGGCTTTTCGCGCCCTGAGGCGATCACGCTGCCGCCAGTCACCCACAATTCTGGCAGCTCGCGGGAGTAACACCCTGACCCACCCCACAAGCCCTCCGCAGGCGGGTGATGGCTACATCGACGCACAAAGCCATCACCCGCCACAGAGCAGTACGTGGAGGGGCATCCGGTCGCGATGCGGAACGAGGAAGACACCAATCACCCGAGACACCTGGACACCTGCTGCCAGGGTGGGGGAGCGGAGCGGACCCACCCCAACGGGCCGAAGGCCCAGACCCCGTGAAACGGGGTCACCCCAGCCTGCGAAGCAGCAAGTTCGGGCGAAGCCCGAACCTGTCCGAAGCGAAGCGCAGGACACCGGCCCGAAGGGCCGACCCCAGGGCCGGCGCAGCCGGCCCTGGCGAGCGCAGCGAGACCGGTTTCTCTCCTATGCGCGCAGCGCATAGGG
>NZ_JBHVPG010000031.1:17524-97664 GCF_042887545.1 Streptomyces sp. NPDC057939 | reverse complement strand
GCCCGGATCCAATGGGATCCGGGCCTCGGGCCTTCAGTAGCGGGGACAGGATTTGAACCTGCGACCTCTGGGTTATGAGCCCAGCGAGCTACCGAGCTGCTCCACCCCGCGTCGGTAAACCTCACTGTACGGGGAGGTCGACGGCAGATGCAAATCGGTTAACGGGTGCACCCGAGCGGGTTGCGCCCGGCCCGGGCGGGCCCGGATCGGACGCGAGCCCGGACCCGGACCCGGATCAGGCCGAGAGTTCCTCGGCCAGCGCGTCACGCAGCCTGGCGGCCCGCTCCGACACCTCCGCCGGACCCAGCTCCATGGCGCGCACGCACCACTTCTGCCCCTCCGAGAGGTCCCCGTGGCGGGCCGCGAGCAGGCCCAGCCGCAGGGCGGCCCGGCCGTGGCCGGCGACCGCCGCGCGGGTCCACCACAGGGCGGCCTCGGGCTCGCTGCCCTCTCGGGCCAGCAGCAGTCCGAGGTTGAAGGCGCCGTTGCGGGAGCCGGCCTCCGCCGCCTCCCGGTACCACCGCGCCGCCACGGCCAGGTCTCCCCGGGCGGCGGCCAGCATCCCGACGCGCACCTGGGCCCTGCGGTGCCCCTGCTCGGCGGCCCGCTCGTACCACTCCTCGCTCTCGGTCCGCGCGGCCCCGCCCGCCGGCTCGCCCAGCGCCACCGGCTCCGGCGGCGGGGCCAGCGACTCCAGCAGGGAGGCCAGCCGGAAGGCCGCCTCCGCGCTGCCGCCGCCCGCCGCGCAGCGCAGGTGCCGTTCGGCGGCGCGCTCGGCGCCGTCCCGCACGAGGGCGATGCCGACCTGGAGCGCCGCGTCGGTGTGTCCGGCCGCGGCGGCCCGCTCGTACCACTTCAGCGCCGTACGGTCCTCGTCCCGGCTGGCGAAGAGGATGCCGAGGTTGAAGGCGGCGTCGACGCTGCCCGCCTCGGCCGCCTTGGAGAACCAGGGCTCGGCGCCGGCCGCGTCCCCGCCCTGCAGGAGCAGGATGGCGAGGGCGTTGGCGGCCTCGCGGTGCCCGGCGTAGGCGGCGCGGCGGTACCACTGCTCGGCCTGCGCCGTCCGGTCCTGCGCGGCGCACAGCAGAGCAAGGTTGTACGCCCCGTTCTGGTCGCCCGCGTCCATGGCGGCCCGGTACCAGCGCTCGGCGGTCTGGGTCTCCCCGCGGGCGGCGTGCAGGGCGCCCAGGGCGTTGGCGGCGTTGCCGTCGCCGTCCTGCGCGGCCCGGTGCCACCAGGTCGTGGCGCTCTCCTCATCCCCGGCGTCGCGCAGCAGGAACCCGAGGGCGCAGGCCGCCCGGGCCTCGCCCTGCTTCGCCGAGCTCAGGTACCAGCGGCCGGCCTCCTTCAGCTCGCCGCGGGCCTCCAGCAGGGCGCCGAGGTGCAGGCCGGCGCGCCGGTGGCCGCGCGCGGCGGCCTGCCGGTACCACTGTTCGGCCTCCTTGGGGTCGCCCTTGCGCAGGTGCCGGGCGAGCCGGTACGCGGCTTCGCGGTGCCCCTGCTCGGCGGCGGCCCGGAACCAGCGCTCGACGCCCTTGTCCCCGCGGTGTTCGAGGAGGTCGGCCAGGCCGTAGGCGCCCAGGGCGTGGCCGGACTCCGCCGCCTGCCGCATCCAGTACTCGGCGGCCGGCTCGTCGCCGCGCTCGCGGTAGTGGCGGCCGAGGGCGTGCGCGGCGGGGGCGGATCCCGCGACGGCGGCGACACGCCACCAGCCGGCGGCCTCGTCCGGGTGGCCGCGCTGGTGCAGGAGCACTCCGAGGTTGTTCGCCGCGGCGCGGTCGCCCTCCCCGGTGGCGCCGCGCAGGTAGGGTTCGGCCCCGGCGAGGTCACCGCGGCGCAGGAGGAGGGCTCCGAGCACACTCATGGCTCCGGGGTCGCCCTTGTCGGCGGCCACCCGATGGCGTGCCTCCAGCTCGGCGTCGGTGGCCCCTTCGGCCTCTCCGAACGCTTCTTCCGCGAACGCCGCATCGGTCAGTGCGTTGTGCGCGTCAACGACCTGAGCCGCCCCACCGGCTTCCGTGACCGACTCGGTCTCCGCCCTCACAAACCGCCCTGTCTCCAGCAGAGTTGACCTGTCCCCCATAAATCCCATCGTCGCATCACCTGCTACCCGCGTACACCTGGTATGTCGCAGCCAGTGAGGTCACTACAGCGTTTTGTCGACATGCCCACAGAGAGACAAGTCAAACACGCTCCGGCCTCAACTCACCCGCCCCGGTGACCCCGTGTTCCCCGAATCACCCCGCACGGCCCCCACGCGCCGGTCCGGGCATGACGAAGGCCCGGATCCCATTGGATCCGGGCCTTCGTCTTCAGTAGCGGGGACAGGATTTGAACCTGCGACCTCTGGGTTATGAGCCCAGCGAGCTACCGAGCTGCTCCACCCCGCGTCGGTGAAACCACAGTATCACGACGCGGGACGGAGCCATTACCGCGTTTGCGCTAGCCGCCCGGCTTGGGGGCCTGCAGCTTCGCCTCGGCGTCGATCGCCCGCTTCAGCGCCGCCTCCAGGTCGTCCTGGGCCTTGCCGTAGGCGGACCAGTCGCCGGCCTTCATGGCCTTGTCGGCCTCCTCGACGGCCTTCTGCGCGTCGGAGAGGGCCGCCTTGACCGTCGGGTCCTGGGGCACCGGCTGCTGCGGCGTGTCGCCCGGCGGCTGGTCCGGGTTCGTCGGCGTCGTCGGCACGGTCGGGGCCGCGGCCCCGAACACCACGTTCAGCGCCTTGTCCAGGGTGTCCTCGAAGGCCGTCTGGCCGCCGTAGGTCACCAGCACCTTGCGCAGCAGCGGGTACTTCAGCCCGGAGCTGCGGACGTAGACCGGCTCCACGTAGAGCATGCCGCCGTCGAGGGGCACCGCGAGCAGGTTGCCGTACTCGATCTCCGAGTCACCACCGCGCAGGAGGCGGATCGACTCGGCGATCTTCGGTTCGGACTGGAACTTGCTCTGCACCTGGCCGGGGCCGTCCGGCGGCTTGCTCGTCGGCATCTTCAGGATTCGGATCTTGCCGTAGTCCGGGGTGCCCGGATCGGCGTTGACCGCCATGAAGGCGCTGAGGTTGGGCCGCTCGTTCGGCGTGAACGTCGTGGTGAGCGAGAAGACCTGGTCCTTCTCCTCCTGGCCCGGCATCTTCATCGACAGGTAGTACGGCGGGACCGCCGTGCCGGCCTTGGTCGTCGGGTCGTCCGGGACGGCCCAGGCCTCACTGCCGCTGAGGAAGGTCTGCGGGTCGGTGACGTGGTACCGGGTGAGCAGCTCGCGCTGGACCTTGAAGAGGTCCTGCGGGTAGCGCAGGTGGTCCATGAGCGGCTTGGAGATCTCGCTCTTGGTCTTGACCGTGCCCGGGAACGCCTTCATCCAGGTCTTCAGGACCGGGTCCTCGGTGTCCCACTGGTACAGGTTGACCGTGCCGTCGTACGCGTCGACGGTGGCCTTCACCGAGTTGCGGATGTAGTTGACCTGGTTCTCCTGGGCCACCACCGCGCGCTGGCTGTTGGTCAGCGAGTCCGCGGTGCTCTGGCCCAGCGTGGTCCGCGAGGCGTACGGGTAGCCGTTGGTGGTCGTGTACGCGTCGACGATCCAGACGACCCGCTTGCCGATCACCGCCGGGTACGGGGCGCCGTCGATGGTCAGCCACGGGGCGACGGCCTCGACGCGCTCCTTGGGGGTGCGGTGGTAGAGGATCCGCGAACCCTCGCCGATGGCCCCGGAGTACAGGATCTGCGGCTCGCTGAAGGCCAGGGCGTACGCGGCGCGGTTGACCGGGTTGTCGAGGTTGACGCCGGAGCCGCCCTTGTAGCTCGTCTCCTTCTCGCCCTTGTCGTCCGAGTAGTCGAGCTCCTTCTGCGGACCGCCGACGATCGAGTACTGCTTCGTCTGCTCGCCGTAGTAGATGCGCTGCTCGAAGTCCGTGCCGAACATGCCCTTGGAGGGCAGGTCGGCCTGGGTGAAGTCGGGGGCGCCGTCCTTGACGGTGGTGCCCTTGGCCGCGACCACGCCGTAGCCGTGCGTGTACTTGAAGTGGTCGTTGATCCAGTTGTTCTTCGGGATGCCGCCGATGTTCAGCTCGCGGAGCCCGATGACCGTGTCCTGGCCGCTGTACCGGTCCACGGCGAGCGTGGACGGGAAGCCGTAGTAGCCCTTGACCTGCTGGAGCTGCTGGAAGGCCGGGGAGACGATGTTCGGGTCGAGCAGGCGGACGCTGGCCGTGGTGTCGGCCGCGGACCGCAGCTTGGTCCGGTCCTCCGTCTGCGGGACGCCCGGGTAGTCCTTGACCTCGGACCCGGCGATCCCGTAGGCGTCGCGCGTCGCCTTGATGTTCTTCTCGACGTACGGCGATTCCTTGGCCTGCTCGTTCGGCTGGACCTGGAACTTCTGGACGATCGCCGGGTAGAGCCCGCCGATCAGGATCGCCGAGAGGACCATAAGGCCGAAGCCGATGACCGGGAGCTGCCAGGTGCGGCGCCACAGGGTGGCGAAGAAGAGCACGGCGCAGATCGCCGCGATCGCCACCAGGATGGTCTTCGCCGGCAGGTAGGCGTTCGCGTCGACGTACCGCAGGCCGGTCCAGTTGTCGGCGGCCTTGAAGTCGCTGGACTTCACCGCGAGGCCGTACCGGTCGAGCCAGTACGCGATCGCCTTCAGGGTGACGAAGAGGCCGAGCAGCACCGACAGGTGGCCGGTCGCCGCGGCGGTGGCGCGGGCGCCGGGGCTGGTCACGCGCAGGCCGCCGTACAGGTAGTGCACGACGACGGCGGCGATCACCGACAGCACGACGGCGGCGAAGCCGAAGCCGAGCAGGAAGCGGTACCAGGGCAGGTCGAAGGTGTAGAAGGACACGTCCAGGTCGAACTGGGGGTCCTTACGACCGAAGGGCACCCCGTTGACGTACATCAGCCAGGTCTTCCACTGGCCGGCCGCCGAGGCGCCCGCGATCAGTCCGACGATCACGGCGATGCCCAGGAGCAGCCACTTCTTGTACGCGGCGATGCTCATGCGGTAGCGGTCGAGGCTCTGCTGTTCCAGCGACATCGCGCTCAGCGGCGGCCGCAGCCGGTGCGCCAGCCAGATGTTCAGCCCGACCGCACCGGCCATCAGCAGGCCGAAGACGGCGAAGAGGCCGATCTTGGTCCACAGGGTGGTGGTGAAGACGGTGGAGTACTTGACGGAGCGGAACCAGAGCCAGTCCGTCCAGAATCCGGCGAACATGATGAACGCCATGGCCAGGACGGCCAGGACGCCCAGGGTCGTCAGAAGAGTCCGGGCGCGCCGGGAGGGGCGGCCGACTCTCATCCGTGGCCCGGAGGGGCCTCCGCCGCGGTCCGGCATCTGGAAAGCCAAGGTGCGCACCTCGAAAGTCGCTGAGTCTGGGTACTGAATCTGGGTACTGCTTGCGGTTACTGCGCCCGGTATGGGAAGAGCGGAGCCGGGTCCCCGATGGTAGGGCCCACTCTTGCAACTTACGGAGGCTTTAGTCAGTTCCCGGTAACCGGGGGAAAGGAGGCAGGATGTTGTCCATGTCCAACCTTTCGCCTTCCCCCGGCACGCCGATGGCCGCCACCCCGCTCACCCGTGCCGTCCTGGAGATCGACGAGTACGCCTCCACCCTCGGCTGGGACAAGCCGGCCCGGCTGTTCGCTCTGGTCGACACCGCCCGGCTGCGCAAGCAGGAGCCCGGTCTCGCCCGTCAGCTCGGCCTCGACCAGGACGACACCGGCAAGAGCCAGCTCACCCCGATCGAGCAGGACTCCGTGCCGGCCGGGACCCCGCTGGACAAGTTCCTGGGAACCATCGCCTGGCCCGACGCGATCGTCGGCTGCGCGCTGACGGTCGAGCGGCTGATGCTGCCGCCGTCCGCGGAGGCGTCCGTCCCGGAGGGGTTGAGCGACAAGCAGCTGTCGAAGTGGGTCGCCGCGCACCCCGACCGCCAGGAGGTGCGGCTGACCGTGGGCGTGCTGCGCGACGGTTCGCGGGAGTCCGCCGTGCGGCTGCGGGAGAAGGACTCCTCCAACGAGGTGCTGACGGGCGCGAGCCTGGTGCCGGGCCTCGCCGAGGCGCTGGCGGCCACCTTCCTCGACTAGGACGTGTTTTAGAAGTCCCGCCGCTCAGCCGGCCCGCCGCTCCGCCGTCGTCAGGAGGCGGAGCACCTCGGGAGGCCGGCGGTGTCCCCCTTGGAGATCTTCTCCAGGGCCTTCGTCGCGTCGTCGATCGTGGAGACCTTGATCAGGGTCAGCCCGTCGGGCACGTGGGAGGCGGCGGAGGCGCAGTTGTCGGCCGGGGTCAGGAAGTATTCGGCCCCGGCCTGGCGGGCTCCGATGGTCTTCATCTGGATGCCGCCGATCGGTCCGACCTTGCCGCTGTCGTCGATGGTCCCGGTGCCCGCGATGAACTTGCCGCCGGTCAGGTTCTCCGGGGTGAGCTTGTCGACGATGCCCAGGGCGAACATCAGGCCGGCGCTGGGGCCGCCGACGTCGGCGAGCTTGATGTCGATCGGGAACGGGAAGGTGTGGTCGGTCCCGGCCCGGATGCCGACGATGGCGTGGCCGTCGTCCTCCGCCTTGCCCGCGGTGATCGTGATCTTCGCCGTGGTCGTGGGCTCGCGGTTCGCGCGTTCCGCCTCGGCGGCGTCCTTGGCGGGTACGACGGTGAACTCGACCGGCTCGCCGGGCTTGTGCTTGGTGACGAGCTTGGCCACGTCGGCCGGGTCGGTGACCTGGACGCCGTCGACGGACTTGATCACGTCCCCGGCGTGCAGCCGGCCCTCGGACGGGCCGCCCTTGACCACCGAGGAGACGATCACGCGGGCGTTGACCGGGATGCCGAGCTGCTTGAGCGCGGCCACCTTGGCGCTCTCCTGCGACTGGCTGAACTCCTCGGCGTTCTCCTGCGTGGATTCCTTGTCGGTCTTGCCGTTCGGGTAGAGGTTCTCGTGCGGTACGACGATGTTGTCGCCGGCCGCCCAGCCGTACACCGCTTCCAGCAGGTTCATGTCGTAATCGGCGCCGGTGACCCGGACCGTGGTCATGTTCAGGTGACCGGTGGTCGGGTACGTCTTGTGCCCCGAGATGCTCAGCACCGGCTCGCCGTGCGAGTCGCCGAGCGTGTTCACCGTGGGGCCCGGACTCATCTCGGAGTACGGGACCTTGATGAACACCCCGACGCAGAGCAGCGCGAAAAGCATGAGGGTGGAGGCGAGCATCGTCGCGGTGCGGCGTGGCATGAATCGACAGTACGGGACGGTGTCGGAGGGCGGCCCCTGGGGCCGGTCCGTACGGGGGCCGTGCGCGGAACTCTCAGCGGATTCTCAGCGGGACCACCGGGACGCTCAGACGGCGTCGGAACCGGAGTGCGCCTTTTCCTTCGTCCGGGCCTGATCGGCCTTGCCCATGGCCTCGCGGAACCTCGCGTAACCGGCGAGTTCGGATATGTCGCCCTGAGTGCGGTCGCGTGCCGCCCAGCTGCCCCATATCGCGGCGCCGATCGCGGCGAACAGCGGAATGAGCAACCACGCCAGTGATGCCATGAACGTGCCTCCCTGCCCCGAAAGTACGTGTCGTTGGTGGCTTCAACGCTCGTGCCCGGAAAGGGGTTACGCAAATCGAGGGCGTGTTGCGCGGCCGAACGGGGGTGAGGCTACCCCCTTGCGGGGGAAGCCCCGCGTCCGGGGGGTTGGAAGGGCGGGCGGGGTGGTTCAGCAGGCGCCGACCCATTCCTCGGTGCCGTCGCTGAAGGTCTGGTGCTTCCAGATGGGGACCTCGTGCTTGAGGTCGTCGATCAGCATCCGGCAGGCCTCGAAGGCCTCGCCGCGGTGCGGGCAGGAGACGGCGACGACGACGGCCAGGTCGCCCACGGACAGGTCGCCGACGCGGTGGACGGCGGCGAGGGCGCGGACCGGGTACTTCGCCACGACGCGCTCTGCGACGCGGCGCATCTCGGCGACCGCCGTCGGGTGGCAGGAGTAGCCGAGGGAGTCGACGTCGGCGCCGCCGTCGTGGTCGCGCACCGTGCCGACGAACAGGGTCGTGCCTCCCGTCGAATCGTCGCCGACGGCCCGGAAGACCTCGTCGATCGAAAGCGGGGTCTCACGGATGTCGAGCAGCCGGATCGGGTCCGGAGCGGCCTGCTCACCTGGGTGGTCGAAGTGCGGTGCCATGTCATCCATCGTGCCTCAGCCGCTGACATGGCGGTATAGCCGATTCGCCCGGCGCGGGCCCGCCCGGTTGGGATCCTCCTACAGGAGCGGGCCCCCGCCCGGCCGGGTACGGGCGTACCGGGCGGGCGCGTCGGGGTCGGCGCCGTGCTCGGGGTCAGATGCCGCGGCGCTTGCGGGCGCGGCGGACGGCGGCTGCCGCGCCGAGCAGGGCGACCGTCGCCCCGGCGGCCCCGGCGGCCGTGGCCGCGTCCTTGCGGCCCAGCCGGCGGCCCGCGACGGTGTGCCGGCCCGACACCTCCTGGAGCAGCTCTGCCAGCACCTCCTCGTTGGTCCAGCGCGGCCGCCAGCCCGCCGCGTGCAGCCCGCTGACGCTGACCACCCACGGGTGCATCGTGTACGCGAGGTCCCCGGCCGGGGACGGGGTCAGGCCGATCCGGTGCAGTCGGGCCGCGGCGCCCAGGGCGACGGCCGAGGGCAGTTCCATGCGGCGGATCCCGCTGAGCTCCTCGACCTCCTCCTGCTCCAGCCAGCCCTCGCAGCCGACGGCCAGCTCGCCCTCGGCCTTCTCCAGGGCCGCGTACTCCAGGGCGCTGACCAGGTCCTCGACGTGGCAGAACTGCCAGGTGGGACGGGACCCCGCGACGACGAGCAGCCGCGGGGACTCGAAGTAGCGGGTCAGCGCGGTGTCGGTGCCGCCGACGAGGACCGCGGGGCGGACCACCGTCACGTTGAGCCCGGGGTGCGCGCGGGGGGCCCTGCGGCCGAGGCGCTCGATCTCCAGGAGGTCGCCGACGCCGGTGGCCTCGGCGGTGGCGCGCAGCTCGGAGTCCTCCGAGAGCGGGATGTCGTTGTCCGGGAGGGCCCCGTAGACCATGGCGGAGGTGCACAGCACGACCCGGTGCACGCCGGCCGCGGCGGCGGCCGTCAGCACGGTCTGGGTGCCGCGCACGTTGTACGCCGTACGGGTCGCGGGATCGGTCTCCAGGTCGAGGTCCAGCGCGAGGTGGACGACGACGTCGGCGCCGCGCAGTTTCTCGGCGATGGCCGGGTCGCGGACGTCGAGGAGGTGCCAGTGGGCCTCGGCGCATTCCCCGCGCCGCTCGTCGATGGCGACGACCTGCTTGACCTCGTCGGATGCGGCGAGGCGGGCCACCAGGGCCGCGCCGACGCCGGATGCGGCGCCGGTCACCGCGATCACCGGGTTGCGTCGTCGGGGCTCGGCCTGGTTTCGCGGCCGGCGAACGCCGGGGGCGCTGTCGCCTTGCTCGGGGCGGTTTTCGGCGTCGTGCGGCGCGCGAGCCTGCGGATCTGGGGAACTCACCGGGCGTCTCCAGCGGTTGTCTTCAGTAGGGACACGTCGTGACGCGTACCCACCAGGTGATGTCCATCCTGCCGCAGCCCAGGAGTCGGCGGAGCACCGAGCCCGGAAGCGGGTCAGGTGTCTAGGCTGGGTGGTGTTGCCGGACCATCGCCGTCGGCTCCCGCCGGCGGCCCTACGAGCCGAGGAAACCCGTGAGCGACACCCCATTCGGATTCGGCCTTCCGCCGGAGGAGCCGGAGAACGGCGACGAGGGCAAGAAGGGCGGCCAGGGCGGCCCCGCGAATCCGTTCGGGTTCGACCCCTCCGCTCTTCCGGGCGGCGCGGACAATCCGTTCGCCGCGATGTTCGGTTCGATGAACCCTGGCGACCTCGGTGCGGCGTTCCAGCAGCTGGGCCAGATGCTGAGCTACGAGGGCGGTCCCGTGAACTGGGACATGGCCAAGGACATCGCCCGCCGGACCGTCGCGCAGGGCACGGCGGACGGCGTGAAGGACACGAGCGTCGGCGTCGCGGAGAAGTCCGCCGTCGAGGAGGCCGTGCGCCTCGCCGACCTGTGGCTGGACGGCGTGACCTCGCTGCCCTCGGGGGCCAACGCGGCCGTCGCGTGGAGCCGCGCCGAGTGGGTCGAGGCGACCCTCCCGGTGTGGAAGGAGCTCGTGGACCCGGTCGCCGAGCGCGTCGGCGCCGCGATGGGCGGGGTGCTGCCCGAGGAGATGCAGGCCATGGCGGGCCCGCTGCTCGGCATGATGCGTTCCATGGGCGGGGCCATGTTCGGCCAGCAGATCGGCCAGGCCGTGGGGGTGCTCGCGGGCGAGGTCGTCGGCTCGACCGACATCGGTCTGCCGCTGGGACCGGCCGGGCGGGCGGCGCTGCTGCCGCTGAACATCGAGAGCTTCGGCAAGGACCTGGGCGTTCCCTCGGACGAGGTGCGCCTGTACCTGGCGCTGCGCGAGGCGGCGCACGCCCGACTGTTCGCGCACGTGCCGTGGCTGCGGTCGCACCTGTTCGGTGCGGTGGAGGGCTACGCGCGGGGCATCAAGGTCGACACCTCGAAGTTGGAGGACGTCGTCGGCCGGCTGGACCCGTCGAACCCGGAGGAGCTCCAGGAGGCGCTGGCGGGCGGCATGTTCCAGCCGGAGGACACCCCGGAGCAGAAGGCCGCCCTGGCCCGCCTGGAGACGGCGCTCGCGCTCGTCGAGGGCTGGGTGGACGCGGTCGTGCACGAGGCGGCCAAGCCCCGTCTGACCTCGGCGGACGCCATGCGCGAGACCATGCGCCGGCGTCGTGCCTCGGGCGGTCCGGCCGAGCAGACCTTCGCGACGCTGATCGGCCTGGAACTGCGTCCGCGCCGGCTGCGCGACGCGTCCCGCCTGTGGGCCTCGCTCACCGACGCGCGGGGCGTGGACGGGCGCGACGGCCTGTGGGAGCACCCGGACATGCTGCCGACGGCCTCCGACCTGGACGACCCGGACGGGTTCGTGCACCGCGAGCAGCTCGACTTCTCCGAGATCGACAAGATGCTGGGCGAGGCGGCCGAGAAGCGCGAGCGGCCCGGGGACGAAGGCGAAGAGAAGAAGTGAGCCTGCACGAAGACGCGGTCCTCGTCCTGAAGCGGTACGAGGACCAGCCCGAGCTCCGCGCCCTGTACCTGGAGCACCTGGAGGCCCATCCGGACGGGGTCTACAAGCCCTGCACGGCCGGGCACGTCACCGGCAGCGCGCTGGTGGTGGACCCGGTCCGGGGCAGGGTCCTGCTGACCCTGCACAAGAAGCTCGGCATGTGGCTGCAGATGGGCGGGCACTGCGAGCCCGGTGACGCCACGCTCGCCGACGTGGCGCTGCGCGAGGCCGTCGAGGAGTCGGGGATCGCCTCCGGGCTGACCCTGCTGCCTGGTGGTCCGGTGCGGCTGGACCGGCATCCGATCCCGGCGCCGTGCAACTGGCACCTGGACGTCCAGTACGCGGCGCTGGCGCCGGCCGGTGCGGTCGCGGAGATCAGCGAGGAGTCGCTGGACCTGCGCTGGTTCCCGTACGAGGAGGTGTCGGCGGTGGCCGACACCTCGGTCGTGCGGCTGCTGGAGGCGACGCGGGCCCGTCTGGGCGACTGAGGTACGACGACGCGCGGGAGGGGCGGACCCGTTCGGTCCGCCCCTCCCGCGTCGTGTGTCCGGGCCGTCAGTTCCAGGCGTTGTTCTGGTTCTGGGCGTGCGCGCCGTGCTGGCCCATCCCGAACTGCGCTGCGGCGCCCTGTCCGACCTGGGCGTTCTGCGGCGGCAGCACCTCGCTGGGCTGCACGAGTGCGAAGCCGGTGCCGAGGAAGCTGAGCTCCCAGCCCTCTCCGGTGTTGCCGCGGCGCCGCCACACCCCGGTGGAGTGGGTCTGCGCCTGCATCTGGACGCGCAGCGAGGTCGACCAGGCGACGATCGCGTCGGCGTCCGCGTTGACGTACTTGTCCGGGGTCACCTGCATCATCAGGGGCTGTCCGGAGGTCATCAGGGCGACCTTGCCGCGGCCGCTGATGTTGAGCTGGTACTTGCCGGAGCCGGAGATCCCGTACTGGCTGTCGACGGCGATGGCCTCGGTGTGCAGGGTGGAGTCGAGGGCCAGCACGTAGCTGCTGTCGACGGTGAGGCCGTCCTGGTCGACGTCCACGACGTGGACGTACTGGGCCAGGTTGGCCAGGTAGACGGTGCCCTGCCCGGAGCAGCGCATCAGGTCCAGGCCCTCACCGGTGCGGGCGCGGGCGTTGCGCTGGTTGCTGCTCTGGTACTCGCCGTCGAAGTCGATGATGCCCTGGTAGGCGACCATCGCCCCCTTGCGGGCGAGGACGTCGTCGGAGCCGCTCAGGGAGACCCGCAGGAGCTGGGGGTTCTGGACGGTGTACCGGTCCTGGGACTGCGCTTCCGCGTAGCCGAAAAGTGCGCTCTGCATGATGTGTCCGCTCCCCCTCAGCCCCGGGTCCGGAGCCGGTCGGTGCTGTCCTCGCTGGGCTGTACGACGACGATGCCCTGGCCGGAGAAGGCCATCTGGTAGGCCTCCCCGCTGCCCCGGCCGATCATCGACGAGGCCTTGAAGCTGCGCTTCCCCTTGACCTTGAGGTTCGGGGACCAAGCGACGAGCGCGTCCGGGTCGACGTACGTCTCGTCGTCGCCGCGGCCGCAGTCGACGACGATGGGGGTGCCGCGGGAGGTGATCGCGACCCATCCGGTGCCGGAGATCTGCACGTTGAACAGGCCCTGGCCGGCGAACTTCGCCATGCCCTTGACCCGCTCGACGCCCCACTGGAGGTGGGCGTCGAAGGCGAGGAGGTTGGTGCCGTTGACGGAGAGGGCGTCGTTGTTGAGGTTGATGACGACGACGTCGGCGCCGTAGTCGGCGAGGTAGAGCAGGCCGTCGCCGGAGGCCTTCATCAGCGGGGCGCCCTCGCCGGTCAGCCACTGCGAGGCCATCTGGCGGACGGCGGGCGGGTTGGGCTCGTACTGGACGAAACCCTCGTACGCGACCATCGAGCCGGTGCGGGCGAAGAGGTCCTGGCCGCTCTGCATGGCGACCTTGAGCATGGCCCGGCCGTGGTTCTCCATGCGGGCCGTGACGGGGGTGGGGGCGTAGCCCGCGAGCTGCTGGTTCGTTGCGTTCATGGCGTTCATGTGGGGCTCCCTCAGACCTCGTACGGCTGGACGACGATGAAGTTGCCGGGAGCGCCGCGGAACTGGAGGTTCACGGTCTCCCCGCTGTGACCGGGGTAGGCGTTGCGGCGCAGCCGGACCTGGCTGGAGATGATCACCTGGGAGGCGGCCGACCAGGCGACGATGGCGTTGCTGTCCGCGAACGTCGTCGGCGTGACGGGCAGGACGACGGGGACTCCGTGCGTCTTGACGATGACCGTGCCGGTGCCCTGGAAGAGCATGGTGAACAGGGCTCCGCCGGGGATGCCGTGGCCCTCGATGCGCCGGACCTCGTGCTGGAGGGACTCGTCGAAGGCGAGGACGCTCTCGGCGGAGACGCAGATCCCGTCGCCCTGGAGCTCGATGGCGTGCAGGTGGGCGCCGTTCTCGGCGAGGAAGACCTGGCCGCGGCCGGTGCAGCGCATCAGCTGCATCTCCTGGCCGGTGGCGTTGCCGACGATGCGGCCCGCGAAGCCCGCGCCCTTGTAGCTGAAGTCGACCTTGCCCTGGTAGAGGACCATGCTGCCCTGGCGGGCGAGGACGGCCTGGCCGCCCATCGACAGGTCGACCCGCATGAGCTGCTGGTTCTGCGGGGTCCAGCGGGCGCCGGTCGGCGCCTCCTTGTACGGCTGGAGCGCGGCGGCGAGACCGGCGCCGGGGCCGGCGGCGGCCTGCCCGTGGGCCGGCTGCTGTCCGTAGCCGGGCTGTTGGCCGTACGGGGGCGGCTGCTGGCCGGGGATCTGGCCGTACGAGGGCTGCGGCGGCTGCTGTCCGTAGGGCGCGGGGGCCGGGGGCGGGACCTGGCCGCCGTACGAGGGCTGCGGCGGCTGCCCGTACGAGGGCGGGCCGGGCTGCTGCGGGGGGTGCGGCGGGTGGCCGTAGGGCGCGGGGGCGGGCGGGGCCAGCGGGGCGACCATGGTCGGGGCGCTGTGCACCGGCGCCGGGGGCTGCTGCGGCGCGGGTGCCTGCGGCTGCTGGGCCGGACCGCCGAAGGACGGGGCGGGGGCGGGCGGCTGCTGCGCCTGCGGCTGCTGGGCCGGGGCACCGAAGGACGGGGCCGGGGCGGCGCCCTGCGGCGGAGGGGCGAACCCGGGCGTCGCGGATGCCTGCGGCGGCGCCTGCTGCGGCTCCTCCTCGGCGACCTCGCCGCCGAAGTTCTGCAGCAGCGCGGCGAGCCCGCCGTCGAAGCCCTGTCCGACGGCGGCGAAGCGCCACACGTCCTTGAGGTAGAAGTCGCCGATCATCAGCGCGCGCTCGGTGCTGAACTCGGAACCGTTGAACGAGTAGCGGACGACTTCCTCGCCGCCGGCGACGATCCGGATGTAGCCGGGGCCGATCTGCGACATCTGCCCGGCGCCGTCGAGGGTGGCGCTGAAGGAGAGCCGGTGGATGGAGGCCGG
Source organism: Streptomyces sp. NPDC057939 (assembly GCF_042887545.1). Taxonomy (NCBI): domain Bacteria; kingdom Bacillati; phylum Actinomycetota; class Actinomycetes; order Kitasatosporales; family Streptomycetaceae; genus Streptomyces; species Streptomyces sp. NPDC057939. Next base: position 83,130 of record NZ_JBHVPG010000031.1, on the reverse strand, counting down.
GATCCGGTCGAGGGTCACCCGGAAGGATTCCGTGTCACCCGCCTGGGGGCCGAGCTGCTGGATGGACTCCTCCGGCGACTTCGGCTGGTTGAAGAAGACGAAGTAGCGGTCGTCCGAGAGCTGCTCGTTCGCGTCGAGGCCGAAGCAGCTGATGTCGAAGGTCAGCCCGGGCCCGGAGATCTGGACGCCCACGTACAGATCGGTACCCGCCGTCAGATCACTGATCTTGGCCTTGTGGCCGCGCTGGAATTCCCTGGCCATACGTCCGACCGTCCCCCATCCCGACTCTGAAATGTGTCCCTCGGCATGCGTGCCGGTGCATGCGTGCCGCTCAGGCTAACGGCTTCCGCCGACATCCGGCCAAGTCGGTACCGACCCGGTACAAACCGCGTTCCGGGGCCCGTGCTCATTCGTCGTGGGAGGCCGGAACCTTCGGCAGGCGCTCGGCCGCGACCACTCCTTCGAGGTATCCGCGGGCCCTCTCGGTCTTCGGATACGCCTCCAGGAGCGCCCAGAAACGGGGGCCGTGGCCGGGCACGAGGAGGTGGGCCAGCTCGTGCAGCAACACGTAGTCGACCACGTATTCGGGCATGCCCTGGAGCCGGTGCGAGAGCCGGATGCTGCCCTCGGCGGGGGTGCAGGAACCCCAGCGGGTGTTCTGGTTGGTGACCCAGCGCACCGAGCGGGGGCGGGCGCGGGCGTCGAAGTACTGCTCGGACAAACGCTCGGCGCGTTCGGTCAGTTCCGCGTCGCCGAGGGTCCGCCTGTTCTCCTGGGCGGCGAGCTTGTCGAGCATGACGCCCACCCAGCGGCGCTCCTCGGCCTCGGACATCCGGGCAGGGATCAGGACGACCGTACGGTCACCCTCGCGGTAGGCGGATACGGTCCTTCGGCGGCGCGCGCTCCGGCGGACTTCGACGGCGCGCTGCGGTGGATCGGCGGACACGCGTCGAAGGTACCCGCTCGTCGCGCCCGAAGTCCTGTGCGTCCGCGGTTCGAACATGATCGATTCGCTGCGGATTCGGGATCGGATACCGAAAACGCCCCTTTTCTCCATCTCATATGCCTAATACCCCTTGCCTGTGGACAAATTCCCGCACGCGCCGCGACGGACGGGCATGGTGGCCGAAAGCGGTGAATCGGGGCCGGCTGATCCGTCGGGGATCGGGTGGGGATCCGGAGTTCCGCCCTCGAAGGGGGTTGTCGTGTATCCGAAGGTGAAGCCCGCGCTGGCGCGGGCCTGGCGCGATCTGCAGACGGTGCAGTTCGGTGTCACTCCCGCCCACGCGGTGGTGCTCGGTCCGGTGGACACGGCCACCGGCTCGCTCATCGACCGCATCGACGGGACGCGGAGCATGGAACTGCTGCGCTCGGAGGGCGCCGGTCTGGGGCTGCCGCAGGGGCGGGTGGACGAACTGGTGCGGCGCTTGGCGGGGGCCGGGCTGCTGGACGACGTCACCGCGGGCGGGCCCCGGGCCCAGGCCGTGCGGCGGCGGCCGGAGACCCTGGAGCGCCTGGGGCCCGACCTGGGCTCGTTGTCACTGGTGCGCCGGGAGCCGGGCGGCGACCTACGGGGCATCGCGGCGCGCAGGGTGATACGGGTCCAGGTGCGCGGGAGCGGGCGGGTCGGGGCGGTGATCGCGGCCGTGCTGGCGGGGGCGGGGGTGGGTCGGGTCGAGGTGCTCGACGGGGGCCGGGTGCTGCCGGCCGATGTGGCGCCGGGCGGGCTCGGTCCCGCGAGCGTCGGCCGGCTCAGGGCCGAGGCCGCGGCCGCGCTGGTGCGGGACTCCGCCCCGGGGCGGGGTCCGCGGGCCGGGGAGGTGGCCGGGCCGGAGCCGGGGCTGGCGCTGGTGGTGGTCGCTCCGCGGGACGGGCTGCGGTCCTGGGCCCCGGATCCGCAGGAGGCGGCCGACTGGGTGGCCACCGGCACCCCGCACCTGTACGCGGGGGTGCTGGAGGGCACCGGGATGGTGGGGCCCCTGGTGCTGCCGGGGTCCACGGCGTGCGCCGGGTGCATGGAGCGCGACCGGGTCGACCGGGATCCCGCGTGGCCGCGGATGCTCGTCCAATGGCGCTCGGCGCACCGCCGTCGTGCCACCGCCGCCTGCGATGTGGCCCTGTCCACGGCGGTGGCCGGTCTGGCCGCGGCCCACGCCCTGTCCTTCCTCGACGGGGAGGTGCCCGCGTCGGCCGGGGCCCGCTGGGAGGCGGCGCTGCCGGGCCTGTGCTGGAACCGCTCGGCCGTGTGGCCCCATCCGGACTGCCCGTGCGGGGCGGCCACCGCCGGGGAGCCGGCGCCGCCCCCGGCCCCGGCGCCGTTGTCGGTCCCGGGTCCGGGGCGCGGTGCCGGGAGATCGGACGATCGTGGCGGTGGCGGTGGCGGTCGTGGCGGTGGCCGTGGAGGTGGCGGTCGAGTGGCGCTGCAGAACGTCGGGGCAGGATCGGGCGCGGACCTCCGGAGTCGGCCATGACAGGATGCGTCGGTGCCGAGGATCGCTTTGGACCGCCGCTTGCGGCACAGCTGTCTGGGAACTGGAGGGGCGCATGTCTGATCTTCCCCGGAAGGCCGTCACCCGCACCGTCAAGCTGGCCGCGCTACCACTCGGGATCGCCGGCCGCGCCACCTGGGGGTTGGGTAAGAGGATCGGGGGCAAGTCCGCCGAGATCGTCGCCCGTGAGCTCCAGCAGCGCACCGCCGAGCAGTTGTTCCGCACCCTCGGTGAACTGAAGGGGGGCGCCATGAAGTTCGGGCAGGCCCTTTCGGTGTTCGAGTCCGCGCTGCCCGAGGAGGTCGCCGGGCCGTACCGGGCCGCCCTGACCAAGCTTCAGGAGGCGGCCCCGCCGCTGCCGGCGGCGCGGGTCCACGAGGTGCTGGCGGAGCGTCTGGGCGATGACTGGCGCGAGCTGTTCGAGGAGTTCGAGGACAAGCCGGCAGCGGCCGCCTCGATCGGGCAGGTCCATCGGGCGGTGTGGCACGACGGCCGGCAGGTCGCGGTCAAGGTCCAGTACCCGGGGGCCGGCGAGGCCCTGCTGTCGGACCTCAAGCAGCTGGGCCGCTTCGCGGGACTGCTCGGACCGCTGATCCCCGGCATGGACATCAAGCCGCTGATCACCGAGATGCGCGATCGGGTCTCGGAGGAGCTCGACTACGAGCTGGAGGCCGAGGCGCAGCGCACGCACGCGGACGCCTTCGTCGACGACCCGGACGTGTTCGTGCCGGATGTCGTGCACCAGGGCGACGAGGTGCTGGTCACCGAGTGGATGGAGGGCACCCCGCTGTCGGAGGTGATCGCCGACGGCACCCAGGAGGAACGCGACCGCGCCGGGCAGCTGCTGGCCCGGTTCCTCTTCTCGGGACCCGCCCGCACGGGACTGCTGCACGCGGATCCGCACCCGGGCAACTTCCGCCTGATAGCGGGGGCGGACGGCCGGACGCGACTGGGCGTGCTGGACTTCGGCACCGTCGACCGACTGCCCGGCGGCTGGCCCAAGCCCATCGGCCGGTCCCTGCGGATGACGTTGGACGGGGATGCCGAAGGGGTCTACGGGATCCTGCGGGCCGAGGGCTTCGTCCGGGACTCCATCGACCTCGATCCCCAGGCCGTCCTCGACTACCTCAAGCCGATCATCGAGCCCGCCGAGGCCGAGGAGTTCACCTTCACGCGGACGTGGCTGCGCGGACAGGCCGCCCGGATCGCGGACCCGCGCTCCCCCGCGCACCAGTTGGGGCGTCAGATCAACCTGCCGCCGTCGTACCTGTTGATCCACCGGGTGACGCTGAGCACCATCGGGGTGCTGTGCCAGCTGGGCGCGACGGTGCGACTGCGGGACGAACTGGGCGCTTGGCTGCCGGGGTTCGGGGCGGAGGACCGGCCCGCGTAAGGGTCGGCGAGGCCCGCGCCGGGCCGGCGGTCGGCCCGGAGGGGCGGACCGTCCGGTGGGGATCGCCCGGTGGGGACGGGCTTGGGCGGCCCGGATGTGGCGGCCCGGCCGGACGTCGGGCGATCACCGGGCGGAGGCGGTCACCGGGCCGGTCGTCACCACCAGGCGGAGTCGAGGCGGCCCTCGATGGCCCGGAGGTTGGCCCGCGCGCAGTCGACGCAGAAGTACTGCCTGGTCCCGTTCTCCACGGAGCAGGTCCAGGTGGGCGGGGCGCCGTCGGGGGCACGGGTGCCGCAGCGCGCGCAGACGTCGGGCTGGGCCTCGGGTCCCGGCGGGGCGGGGTGGGGAGTCGGCTGGTCCACCTCCAGACGATATCCCCGCGGGCACGGAGCGGCCCGCGCAACGCACCGGGGGGCCGGTCCGTTCGGACCGGCCCCCCGGGTACTGCGTTGTTCGGGCTGTGTCAGCCGTCAGTGCATGACGGCCATGGCCAGCGCGCGCCGGGCGCGCAGCGACACGCGCTCGGCCCGGCGCTGCATGCGCCGCGCGGCGACCAGGCGCAGGGCCTGACGCTCGGCGTCGGCCTCACGCATGCGGTCGTCCATATGGGCACGAGCCATGGCTTCTGGGATGAGTTGCATTTCGCGGGTCCTGTTCTGACGCGAGGTGATCGCGCCTGCGGTGATGAAGTCTGCGGTGGCGGAGCCGTGCGGCTGCTCGCTCGTGGTGGCGTTGGGGGACATGAGGGCCTGCTTCAGGGGGTCGCGCGTCAGGGGGCGGTCGATGGTTCCGATGGCGGTCATGCCGCTGCAACCGGGTTCTTGCGCGGACGGCCACGCGGGCGCTTCCGGGCTACGACGACACCCTGGACGAAGAGCTCTCCACCCCAGACGCCCCAGGGCTCGCGGCGCTCCTTGGCGCCGGCGAGGCAGGCCTCGACGAGCGGGCAGGTGCCGCAGAGCGACTTGGCGTACTCGACGTCCGCCGGGGACTCGGCGAAGAAGACCTCGGGGTCGAAGGTGCGACAGGGAACCGGTACGCCGAGGTTCTCGATGGCGTCGTCGAGCGCGGTGAGCGCGGTGAGGGGGATCAAGGTGGAGTCCTCCGGGACTGCGGGCGGGGAGATCGTTTGGGTCTGCGGTACGGACGGGGCGTGCGCTTCGAGTTGCACGGTGTTTTCTTCCTCGTCTTGTTCGGCTAGTCGTTCCGGCCTGTTGGCCGGGGGCGGCTCGGCTGCCAACTCACACCGACTGGTTCTGCCAGTCCCGAGGCCCCTTCGCTCCGTCGTCCCCGTTCGGGGACAAACAGAAGGGCCGCGGATCCCGGGTGGGGTTCCGCGGCCCTGAAGGCGCCGGCCTGATCGTGAGATCAGACTGGATCACTCCAGGGTTCGAGCCCGCGGAAGGCCCACATCAGGTGGTGCTGCTGCTTCGTCGTCTGCTTCGTCCGAGCTCCGGCACCGGCTGCGGCCGCGAAGCCATAGGCGCCGTGCGCCTGGGCTTCGGCTACTGCCACCAGTGCCTTGGTCGGTCGCTCATTGCGCTCACTGACGGGAAGGACCGCCAGAAGGGCAGGGCTGCCAGCGGAAATCGCGGACAGACCGGTACCCAGGAGAGAGACGGAACCGAGCAGGCAGGAAGCGTCGACCGAGCGATCGGTCATTTTGGTGAAGTTCGTGTAGCCGGCCACTGGTCTCGCCTCCTCTCGGCGTCTCGGGGACCCTGCCCGAAGGCCGGTCCCATGCGTATTCGGATAAGTACAGCACGGATCCAGGGCTTCGGAGAAGCCACCGTTTCCGTTGCTAAGAACCTATGGGGATTCGCTGGGCATGTGCAAACTATTTTTCCGACGAGTTTCTACGCGTCGTCAGGATCCTCCCCCGCGGGCTCCTGGCCTGCGCAGATGGCCAGAACATCGGCTCCGTACCGGTCGAGCTTGCGGCCACCCACTCCGGAGATCATCGAGAGCTCGCCCGCCTCGGAGGGAGCGGCCTCCGCGATCGCCATCAGCGTCTTGTCCGTGAAGACGCAGTATCCGGGCAGCCCCTGGGCCTTCGACTGGACGGCCCGCCAGGCGCGCAACCGCTCGTAGAGCCCTTCGTCCATGTCGGACGGGCAGTCCTCGCAGCGCATCAGTTTGATGTCCCCGGCCTCGATCAGGGTCCTGCCGCAGACACGGCACAGCGCCGGGCCGCGGCGGCCGCGCTTGCGGGCGCCGCGGTCGGTCGCGGCGCCGGGGCCCGTTCCCGGGGCCGCCGAGCCCGGCCGCAGGCCGTTCAGGAAGCGACTGGGGCGACGGGAGGCCCGGCCGCCCGGAGCCCGGGAGAGCGCCCAGGAGAGCGTCAGGTGGTGCCGGGCCCGGGTGACGCCGACGTAGAGGAGGCGTCGTTCCTCCTCGACCTGCTCGTCGGTCTTCGCGTACGTGATCGGCATCATGCCGTCGGTGAGGCCCGCGAGGAACACGGCGTCCCACTCCAGACCCTTCGCCGCGTGCAGCGAGGCGAGGGTGACGCCCTGGACCGTCGGGGCGTGCTGTGCGGCCTTGCGCTCGTCCAGCTCGATCGTGAGGTCGGCGAGGGTGGCGCCGGGGCGGCTCCGGGCGAAGTCCTCGGCGAGCCGGACCAGCGCGGCGACGGATTCCCACTGGTCGCGGACGGCGCCGGACCCGGCGGGGGGTTCGGCGGTCCAGCCGGTGGAACTCAGGACGGCCCTGACCTGGGAGCCCAGTTCGACGACGTCCTCCAGGAGCGGGTCGTTGCTGCCGCCGGATCGGGCGGCTCCGCGCAGGGCGAGGACGGCCTTCTGGACCTCGCCCCGCTCGAAGAAGCGCTCGGCGCCGCGCAGCTGGTAGGGGACGCCGGCGTCGGCGAGGGCCTGCTCGTAGACCTCGGACTGGGCGTTGATCCGGTAGAGCACGGCGATCTCGCCGGCGGGGACGCCCGCGGCGATCAGGTCGCGGATCCGGGCGGCGACGCCCTCGGCCTCGGCGGGTTCGTCCGAGTACTCGGCGTAGAGCGGGTCGGGGCCGGGCTCGCGCTGGGAGATCAGTTCCAGGCGGTGTTCGGCGGCGCGGCCCTTGGCCTGGTTCAGCAGCCCGTTCGCCAGGTGGACGACCTGGGGGGTGGAGCGGTAGTCGCGGACCAGCTTGACCACGGTGGCCTGCGGGTAGCGGGTGCGGAAGTTCAGCAGGTGGTCGGGGGTCGCGCCGGTGAAGGAGTAGATCGTCTGGCTGGCGTCCCCGACGACGCACAGGCTGTCGCGATCGCCGAGCCACAGTTCGAGGAGACGCTGCTGGAGGGGGCTGACGTCCTGGTACTCGTCGACCACGAAGTGCTGGTACTGGCTGCGGATCCGTTCGGCGATGTCGTGGCGGTCCTGGAGGATGCCGACGGTCAGCAGCAGCACGTCCTCGAAGTCGATCATTCCGCGGTCGCGCTTGAGCTGTTCGTACGTCCCGTAGATCTGGGCGATCTCCGCCATGTCGCGGGGGGCCTCGCGGCCCGCCTTCAGGGCGGTGGCCGGGTAGTCGGCGGGCACGGTCTGGGTGACCTTGGCCCATTCGATCTCGCCCGTGACGTCCCGCAGCTCGTTGCGGTCGAGGCGGATGCGGCAGCGCGCGCCGGCCTCCGCGACGAACTGGATCTTCCGCTCCAGCAGCCGGGGCACCTCGCCGCCGACCGCGCGCGGCCAGAAGTACTGGAGCTGGCGCAGAGCGGCGGAGTGGAAGGTGCGCGCCTGGACCCCGCCCGCGCCGAGGGTGCGCAGTCGGCCGCGCATCTCGCCTGCGGCGCGGTTGGTGAAGGTGACCGCCAGCACGCTGGCCGGCATGAGCTGCCCGGACCGGACGCCGTAGGCGATGCGGTGGGTGATGGCCCGGGTCTTGCCGGTGCCCGCGCCCGCCAGCACGCACACCGGCCCGCGCAGGGTCGTGGCGACCTCGCGCTGCTCCGGGTCGAGGCCCAGGAGCACGGCGTCGGCGGCGTCTGCGTCGGCCGGGAAGGGGGAGGAGTGCGTTGCTGATGTCACCCTGCCATGCTGCCAGGTCCGGTGGGACGGGCGGGAAATCCGTCCACAGGCCCGAGCTGTTCGTCGTACCGGTACCTCCACCGGCCGGCCACCGGCCACCGCACCGTCGGGTTCGGGGCCGGGGTCGGGAATGGCACGGCGGTCCCGTGCGTTCGAGTACTCGGACCACCGAGGCCCCACCGAGGCCCCCACGAAGGAGAGCGCAGCATGCAGGACACGGGCACCGTCACGATGTACAGCACGACCTGGTGCGGCTACTGCAACCGGCTGAAGAAGCAGCTGGACCGGGAAGGCATCGCGTACAACGAGATCAACATCGAGCTCGACCCGGCGTCCGCCGCGTTCGTGGAGAAGGCCAACGGCGGCAACCAGACGGTTCCCACCGTGCTCGTGAAGTCGGCGGGCGGCAACGAGTCCGTCATGACGAACCCGAGCCTGGCCCAGGTCAAGCAGGCCCTCGCCGTCTGATCCGCGCGGATCCGCGATCCGTAGCGGTTCGGTTCCCGGAAAGGCCCCCGCCGTGCGGCGGGGGCCTTCTGCTGTGCCGGGGGCGTCGCAGGACGTGGCGGCCCGTCGCGGCCGCCGTCGCGGCCGCGATGGTGACGAGGGTTACGCGGCCGGCGGGCGCGGCAGCGGCTTGCCGTACCAGAGCTCGACCAGTCGGGCCGCGATGGAGATGCCTCCGGCGGGGGGCGTGACCTCGCCCCGCTCGATCGCCCGCGCCAGGTCCTCGCGGGAGAACCAGCGGGCCTCCTCGATCTCCTCGCCGTCGACGGTGATCTCCGAGGTCACGGCACGGGCGGTGAAGCCCAGCATCAGGCTGTAGGGGAACGGCCAGGGCTGGCTGGCGATGTACTCGACCTCGCCGACCTTGACGCCCGCCTCCTCCCACACCTCTCGGATCACCGACTGCTCGATCGACTCGCCCGGCTCGACGAACCCGGCCAGCGTCGAGAAGCGGCCCTCGGGCCAGTGGACCTGGCGGCCGAGCAGCGCGCGGTCCTGGTCGTCGGTGACCAGCATGATCACGGCCGGGTCGGTGCGCGGGTAGTGCTCGGCGCCGCAGCCCGGGCAGCGGCGGATGTGTCCGGCGGCCGCGACGACCGTCCGCTCTCCGCAGCGGGAGCAGAAGCGGTGCATGCGCTGCCAGTTCTCCAGCGCCACGGCGTGGACCATCAGCCCGGCGTCGCGCGGGTTCAGCAGGAGTCCGGCCTCGCGCAGTCCGGCCGGGCGGGCCGACTGGTCGATGCGGCCCGGCAGCGAGTCCTTCTGCAGCGCGAAGTACCGTACGCCGTCCTCGTCGGTGCCCAGGAAGTAGCGGTGGGTCTCGGTGACCGGGGCCTCGAAGGCCGGGGTCATCACGATGCCGGTGCCCCCGTCGGGGGTGTCGTCGATGAGGACCTGGCCGCCGGAGACGACGAAGACGCGGGTCGTCGGGTGGCTCCAGGCGGCGGCCAGCCATGCCTCGTCGAGGCGGTGGTGGGCGGCGCGGTCGATTCCGCTGGGCGCGGCCAGCGTGATCGGGCGCTCGGTACGGGTGCTCACTGGTACTTCCAACTCCCCCGGTGGTGGGACAAGGCAGGCGTGGCGATGGGTGGGTGTGCGGGCGGGATCAGCCGGTCTTCCAGTGCTCGGCGAGGTCGCCCCAGAGGTGGGCGGCGGTTTCCACGCCCTTGAGGAGGAGGTCGATCTCGACCTTCTCGTTCGGCGAGTGCCAGCCGTCGGACGGTACGGAGATCCCCAGGAACAGGACGGGCGCGTCCAGCACGTCCTGGAGGTCGGCCGCCGGTCCCGAGCCGCCCTCGCGGGTGAAGCGGACCTGCTGCCCGAAGGCGCGCTCCATGGACCGTACGACGGACTGCAGCGCCGGGTGGTCCAGCGGCGTCAGGCACGGCCGGGTGGGGGCGCCGAAGGTGATGGAGTGCCGGATCCCGTCGGGGACGCGGGCGGCGACCCAGTCCCTCACGGCGGCCTCGACCTCGTACGGGTCCTGCCCCGACACCAGGCGGAACGACAGCTTCAGGTGGGCGGAGGCGGGCACGATGGTCTTGCCGCCGGGGCCCTGGTAGCCGCCGCCGATGCCGTTGACCTCGGCGGTCGGGCGGGCCCAGACGCGTTCCAGGGTGGAGTAGCCGGCCTCACCGGAGGCGGCGTGCGACTTGGCGGTGCGCAGCCACTCGGCCTCGTCGAAGGGCAGCTCGGAGATCAGCCGGCGTTCGGCGTCGGTCAGCTCGGTGACGTTGTCGTAGAAGCCGGGGATCGTGACCCGCTCGTCCTCGTCGTGCAGGGCCGCGACGAGGCGGGCGGCGGCGGTCGCCGGGTTGGGCACGGCTCCGCCGAAGGCACCGGAGTGGATGTCCTGGTCGGGGCCGTGGAAGTCGATCTCGCAGTCGGCGACGCCGCGCATGCCGGTGCACACGGTGGGGGTGGTCTCGGACCACATGCCGGTGTCGGAGACGATCACGACGTCGGCGGCGAGCTGCCGGGCGCGGGCCTCGACGAGCTCGCGGAAGTGCGGGGAGCCGGACTCCTCCTCGCCCTCGATGAGCAGCTTGAGGTGCACGGCGGGGGCGGCGGAGCCGGTCGCGGCGAGGTGCGCGCGCACGCCGAGGGTGTGGAAGAAGACCTGGCCCTTGTCGTCGGCGGCGCCCCGGCCGTACATCCGGCCGTCCTTGACGACGGGCTCGAACGGCTCGGTGTGCCAGCCGTCGGCGAGGGCGGCGGGCTGGACGTCGTGGTGTCCGTAGACGAGGACGGTGGGCGCGTGCGGGTCCTCGCTCGGCCAGTGCGCGAACACGGCGGGGGCGCCGTCGGTGGGCCAGACCTCGACGACCGGGAAGCCGGTCGCGGTGAGCTTCGCGGCGAGCCAGTCGGCGCTGCGGCGTACGTCGTCCGCGTGTTCGGGCTGGGCCGACACGGAGGGGATCCGCAGCCACTCGGCGAGGTCGTCGAGGAAGGCGGTGCGGTGGGTGTCGATGTACGTGCGGACGACGTTGTCCGCCTGGATCTCGCTCATGCCCCGAGCCTAGCCTTCCGCCCGAGGGTCACCGTCCGTGCCCGTTTTGCCTTGGAGGATCCGCTCAAGACGGGCCCGGTCGGGCAGGTCGCGGGGGCGTATCACGCGGCCGCTGCGGACGTGCAGGAAGGCGGCGCCGACCCGGTCGAGGGGGGTGCCGGTGGCTTCCGCCCAGGCCAGTCGGTACACGGCGAGCTGGAGGGGATCGGCCTGGGTGGTGCGGCCGGTCTTCCAGTCGACGACCTCGTACGAGCCGTCGGGGTTCCGGTAGACGGCGTCGATGCGGCCCCGGATGACCCGGCCGGCGAGGGTGAGCTGGACGGGGGCCTCCATCCGGTACGGGGTCCGCTCGGCGTACTCGCTGCGCTCGAAGGCCGCCTTCAGGGAGTCGAGGTCGGCCTCGTCGGCGATCTCCTGGTCGGAGCCGGGCAGCTCGGCGACGGGGTCGAGGAGGTCGAGGTGCGGCAGCGGCAGCTCGTCGAAGCGGGACTCGACCCAGGCGTGGAAACGCGTGCCCTGACGCGCGGCGGGCTGCGGGGGCTTGGGCATGGGGCGTGCGAGATCGCGTACGAAGCCCTGCTCGTCGGCGGCGAGGCGCAGGAGCTGGCTCGCGGAGAGGGCGGAGGGCAACTCGACGTCACGGACGGCTGCGCGGGCGCGGCGGAGCTCGCCCTCCAGCGCGTCGAGGTCACGGTCCCAGGAGGCGATGGCGCGGGCCTCCTCGGGCGTGACCGTGGCCTGGCCGGCCGGGGGGTGGGATCCGGCGGAGGCTCCGGAACCGGTGGCGGCTGCCGGCGCCGCCCAGGGCTCCGTGGCCCAGGGGTCGTCGGGGTCGTGGCCGGTCGGGTGCGTCCGGGCGCGCGCGGGCCGCGCGGCCTCCGGGCCGCCCCGGAGGTCGTCCTCGCCGCCCTCGGGCGCGGCGTGCCCGTCCGCCCCCGGCGCACGGGGCGCGGGTACGACGGCCTCGCCCACCCAGGGGTCCTCCGCCGCCCGGGCGGCACGGGAGCCGGACAGCCCGGGCTCGCCCGCCCACAGGTCGTCGGACGGCAGCCCGGAATCCACGCTACGGAAGCCGGGCTCGACGGTCCGCGGACCGGGCCGCGACGCAACCCCGGCGCGGGAGGCGGACGGTGCGGGCTCGCCCGCCCACAGGTCCTCCGACGACGCGTTCGGGGCGCCGGCGGCGGGCACCTCGGGCTCCCGCTCCCCCGGGACGTCCACCCGCGGCCCGGGCGCGCCGGCGCGGGAAGCGGGAAGCGGGCGCTCCCGCGCGCCGAGTTCGTCCGACGGCAGTCCGGGCGCGCCGGCGCGCGCGGGCTCGTCCGCACCGAGGTCGCCGGACGGCAGTCGCGGCGCGCCTGCGCGGGAAGCGGGCAGTGTGGGCTCGCCCGCCCAGAGGTCGTCCGACGACGGGTCCGGGGCATCGGCGCCGGAGGTGGGCAGCGCGGGCTCGTCCGGTTCGGGGGCGGGTGGGGCGGGGGCGTCGGCCCAGGGGTCGTCCGGCCAGGGGGTTTCGTCGGTGGGGTCCTCGCAGTGCGGGGGCCAGAGGTAGGGGTCGGGCGGCGGGGTGGGGGTGTGCGCGGGGCCGTGTGCCAGGTGGGACTCGACGAGGGCGGCGGCACGTCGGCGCAGGGCCAGCGAGTCGGGGTCGAGGGGCAGCGGCCAGGAGTGCTCGGGGGCGGATTCCGCTGCCAGGGCCGGGTTCTCGGCGTCCGGGGCGGGCTCCTCGGCCCAGGCCTCGATCTCGCCGAAGCCCGCCGCGCAGTGGTCGTGCAGGGCGGTCAGGAAGTCGGAGGGGCCGCGACGGCGCTTCTGGGTCGGGCCCCACCAGTGGCCGGAGGCGAGCAGCAGCGACCGGGGGCGGGTGAAGGTCACGTAGCCCAGGCGGAGCTCCTCGACGGCCTTGTGCTCCTTGAGGGCGGCCTTGAAGGACTTCAGGCCGGCCGAGGTCCAGGCGGGGTCGTCGGGCAGGGTCGCGGTGTCGCCGCGCAGGCCGTACGGGAGGACCTTCGCGTAGGAGGTCCAGGCCTCCGGCGGCTTCTCCTTCGGGAAGGAGCCGGCGCACAGGTCGGGGACGACGACCACGTCCCACTCCAGGCCCTTGGACTTGTGGGCGGTGAGCACCTTGACGGTGTTCTCCCCGCCCGGCAGCGCGTGGTCGAGGCCCTTCTCGTACTGGGCGGCGGTGCGCAGGAAGCCGAGGAAGGCGAGCAGGGTGGCCTCGCCGTCGAGGGCGGCGAAGCCGGCGGCGACGTCCATGAAGTTGGACAGGGTCTCGCGGCGGCGGGCCGCCAGCGCGTGCGGGGACGCCGACAGCTCGACGTCCAGCCCGGTCGCGGCCAGCACCCGGTGCAGTACGTCCATCAGCGGGTCGGCGAGGGAACGCCGCAGGTCGCGCAGTTCCTGGGCGAGGTGCGCGAACCGGACGCGGGCCGCCGCGGAGAACGGGAGCTCGTCGGGGGTCCGGCCGGCCCCGTCGAGGAACGTCTCCAGGGCGTCGGCGAGGGAGACGATCTCCGCCGGGTCGACGCCTTCGACGGCGGCGGCGAGCCTCCCGTCGGGTCCGGCGTCGGGACCGGCCGGACGGGCGACGAGCTGCCGGGCGCGGCGCCCGAGGAGCGCCAGGTCGCGGGGGCCGATCCGCCAGCGCGGTCCGACGAGGAGCCGGACGAGGGCGGCGTTGGCCCCGGGATCCTGGAGCACCTCGCACACGGAGACCAGGTCGGCGACCTCCGGCAGGTGCAGCAACCCGGACAGGCCGACGACCTCGACCGGTACGTCCCGGGCCACCAGGACGGCCTGGATCCGCGCGAAGTCGGCCGCCGAGCGGCACAGCACGGCGATGTCTCCGGGTTCCTTGCCGGTGCGCACCAGGTGGGCGACGGAGTCGCCGAGCCACTCCAGTTCCTCTGCGTGGGTCTCCAGCAGGGCGCAGCGGACCGTGCCGTCGCGTTCGGCGCCCGGTGCGGGGCGCAGCGCCTCGACCCCTTCGTGCATGGAGCGCAGCGGGGCGGCGAGGCCGTTGGCCAGTTCGAGCAGGCGGCCGCCGCTGCGCCGGTTCTCGCTGAGGGAGAGGCGGGTCGCGGGGGTGCCGTCGGCGTGCGGGAAGTGCTCGGGGAAGTCGTCGAGGTTGGCGACGGAGGCTCCGCGCCAGCCGTAGATGGCCTGGCAGGGGTCGCCGACGGCGGTCACGGCGTGGCCGGTGCCACCGCCGAAGAGCCCGGACAGCAGCAGCCGCTGGGCGACGGAGGTGTCCTGGTACTCGTCGAGGAGGACGACCCGGAACTCCTCGCGCAGCAGCGCGCCGACCTCCGGGCGGGTGGTGGCGAGCCGGGCGGAGAGGGCTATCTGGTCGCCGAAGTCGAAGAGGTCGCGGGAGCGTTTGGCGGCCCGGTAGCGGGAGACGAGCTCCAGGAGTTCGAGGCGGCCCCGGACGGCTTCGGGGACCTTGCGCAGGTCCTCGTTGCTCAGGCGGGTGTCGGCGAGCTCGTCGAGGAGGGCGGTGTCGTACGCGCGGAGCCGGTCGGGTTCGACGAGGTGCTCGGAGAGTTCCCCGTCGAGCGCGAGGAGGTCCCCGACGAGGTCGGGGAGGGATTTGGTGAGGGCCGGGTACGGGCCGGGGGCCTCGCGGAGCACCTTCGCGGCGAGCTGGAAGCGGGTGGCGTCGGCGAGGAGGCGGGCGCTGGGTTCCAGGCCGATGCGCAGGCCGTGGTCCTTGAGGAGCTGCCCGGCGAAGGCGTGGTAGGTGGAGATCCGGGGCTCGCCGCCCGCCGTGCCGGCCTCCACGTCGACCGGGGAGGGGTCGGGGTCGCTGATGCCGGCGCGGGCGAGGGCCTTGCGGACGCGTTCGGCGAGTTCGCCGGCGGCCTTGTTGGTGAAGGTGAGTCCGAGGACCTGTTCGGGGGCGACGGCCCCGGTCCCGACGAGCCACACGACGCGGGCGGCCATGACGGTGGTCTTGCCCGAGCCGGCGCCCGCGACGACGACCTGGGGGGCGGGCGGGGCGGTGACGCAGGCCATCTGTTCGGGCGTGAACGGGATCCCGAGGAGCTCCTTGAGCTGCTCGGGATCGGTGAGGACGGGGCTGCGCCCGGACTCGTACGCGGTCACCTCAAAAGGCTAGCCGCCCGCACCGACACTCCTCGCCGCCGTCTCATTCCACGGTCTGGCGGCCCTCGGGGCGGGCGCTGCACGCGCTGCGGAACGAGCAGCGGGCGCAGTGTTCGCCGGTGGCGGGGGCGAAGCGTTCGTCGAGGACCCGGCCGGCGGCCGTGGCCAGGAGGTCGCCGACCCACTCGCCGGAGGTTCCGTCGTGGAGGGGCTGCTGGGCCTGGACCTTGGGGATCTCGTCGCCGCCGTCCTTCTTGGCGGCGCCCTGGCGCAGCTGGACGAGTTCGGCGCCGCCGGGTTCGGGGCGCAGGCCGTCGAAGACCTCGTCGACGGCGCCCTCGCGGACGGCGAGCTGGTAGACGGCGAGCTGGGGGTGGCGGGCGACCTCGTCCTTGGTCGGGGCGGCCTTGCCGGTCTTGAAGTCGACGACGTACGCGCGGCCCTGCGGGTCGGCCTCGACGCGGTCCATGGAGCCGCGGATCCGTACGGCGTACTCGCCCGCGTCGAGGGTGACGTCGAAGTCGTGCTCGGTGGCGACGGAGGCGCGGCCGCCGCGGTCGGTGGTGTGCCAGCGCAGGAAGCGTTCCAGGGCGGCGCGGGCGTTGTCCTTCTCCTGGCGGGACTTCCAGGGGGCGTCGAAGGCGAGGGCGTCCCAGACGGAGTCGAGGCGTTCCATCAGGACGGCGAGGTCGGCGGGGGTGCGGCCGGAGGCGACCTCGTCGGCGAGGACGTGGACGACGTTGCCGAAGCCCTGGGCGGCGGTGGAGGGGGCGTCCGCCTTGACCTCGCGGCCGAGGAACCACTGGAGGGAGCAGGTGTTGGCGAGCTGGTCCAGGGCGCTGCCGGAGAGGGCGACGGGCCGGTCCCGGTCGCGGAGCGGGACGGTGCTGAGGGTGGGTTCGTACAGGCCCCACCAGCGCTGCGGGTGCGCGGCGGGGACCAGGGGGCGGTCGTCCTCGTCGGTGAGCGCGGCGAGGCGGGCGAGCCGGCGGGCGGCGGCGTCGCGCAGGGCCTCGGAGGCGTCGGGGTCGACGGTGGTGGCGCGCAGCTCGGCGACGAGGGCGGGTACGGCGAGGGGCCGGCGGGGGCGTCCGGTGACGTCCTTGGGGGTGACGCCGAGTTCGGTGAGGAAGCGGGAGGGCTGGTCGCCGTCCTCGGCGGGGGCCTTGACCGCGGTGACGACGAGGCGGTGGCGGGCGCGGGTGGCGGCGACGTAGAAGAGCCGCCTCTCCTCGGCGAGGAGCGCGCCGGGGGTGAGGGGTTCGGCGAGGCCGTCGCGGCCGATGCGGTCGGCTTCGAGGAGGGAGCCGCGGCGGCGCAGGTCGGGCCAGAGCCCTTCCTGGACCCCGGCGATGACGACGAGGCCCCATTCGAGGCCCTTGGAGCGGTGGGCGGTCATCAGGGTGACGGCGTCGCGGCGGACGGCCCGGGTGGTGAGGGTGTCGGCGGCGATGTCCTCGGCTTCGAGCTGTTCGAGGAAGTTGAGCGCGCCGCGGCCGCCCGTACGTTCTTCCGCGCGGGCGGCGTTGTCGAAGAGGGCGCAGACGGCGTCGAGGTCGCGGTCGGCGTTGCGGCCGGCCGCGCCGCCGCGGCGGGCGCCGCGTTCGAGGCGCTGCGGCCAGGGGGTGCCGTCCCAGAGGGCCCACAGGGCCTCTTCGGCGGTGCCGCCGCCCTGGAGGAGTTCGCGGGCCTTGCGCAGGAGCAGGCCGAGGCGCTGCGCGCCGCGGGCGTAGGCGGGGTCGTGGGCGGTGAGCCGTTCGGGCTCGGCGAGGGCGCGGGCCAGCAGGACGTCGGAGGGTGCGGGGGCGGTGACCCCGGCGGCCCGCTCCTCGTCGCGCAGCGCCCGGCCGAGCCGCCGCAGGTCGGCGGCGTCCATCCCGCCGAGCGGCGACCCGAGCAGCGTGATCGCGTCCTCGACCCCAACCCACCCCTCGCCCCCGACGCCCGCCGGCCCGTCACCGTTGTCGCCGTCGGCGTCGGCGTCGGCCTCCGGGGGGGAGTCCGGGGCCACCAGGTCGGAGGCGGGGCCGTCGGCGGCGAACGCGTCCGCGGGACCCGGGACCTCCGCCGAGCCCGTCGCCGGGCCGGAGCCGGCGCCGTCCGTGGCGACCGGGTCCCCAACGAACCCCACAACCGCGACGGAGCCGTCGGCAGCGGACGCCTCCGGCCGGCCCGGAGCTCCGGCGGAGCCGGGCGCCGGGTGCGAACCCAGCCCCTCGGTACCGGTCGGTGCCCCCGGGGACGCCGCCGTGGCCGGGTCGGCGGCGGTGGACGTCTCCGTCGAACCCGGGACCTCCCCGGAGCCCGTCGCCGGGCCGGAGCGGGGGCCGTCCGTGGCGGCCGGGTCCCCCACGGACCACACGGCCGCAACGGAGCCGTCGGCAGCCGACGCCTGCGGCCGGCCCGGAGCTCCGGCGAAGCCGGGCGCCGGGCCGGAGGCGGGGCTTTCGGTGCCGGTCTGCGCCCCAGGGGACGCCGCCGCGGCCGGGTCGGGGGTCGGGGCCTCGGGTGTCGGCGGCAGGCCGGTGGTGGGCGGTGCGGGGGAGCCGGCGGCGGGGGGTCGGGCCTCGGGCGGTGTCGGCCTCGTGGCTGCCGTGGCGGCGAGGCGCAGGGCCGTCAGGAGGGGGGCGACGGCCGGTTCGTGGCGCAGTGCCGTGGCGGAGGCGTCCGTCTCGGCCGGGACGCCCGCCGTGACGAGCGCGCGCCGCATCGCCGGGAGGGTTCGGCCTCCGGCGCGGACGAGGACGGCCATGTCCTGCCAGGGCACCCCGTCCTCCAGGTGGGCACGGCGCAGGACGTCGGCGACGTTGTCGAGCTCGGACCCGGCCGTCGGGTACGTGTACACCTCGACGCTGCCGCCCTCCCGCGCCGGCCGGAGCGCCCGGTGGGCCTTGACGGCCGCGGACGGCAGGCGCGGTACGGGCATGCGGGTGGTCAGCAGCCGGGTGGCGGCGAGCAGCGCGGAACCCGAGCGGCGGCCGACGGTGAGGGCCCGTACGGCCGCGCCGGGGAAGGCGGACTCGAAGTCCAGGACGTTGTTGATGTCGGCGCCGCGGAAGGCGTAGATCGACTGGTCGGGGTCGCCGAAGGCGACGAGCGTGCCCCCGGGGCCGTTCAGGGCGCGCAGCAGCCGCAGCTGGGAGGCGTCGGTGTCCTGGTACTCGTCGACGAGGATCACGTCGTACGCGGAGGCGAGGGCGGGGGTGCCCTCGGCGAGCAGGACGGCCCGGTGCAGGAGTTCCGCGTAGTCGAGGGCGCCCTGGAGGTCGAGGACGTCGAGGTACTCGGAGAGGAAGGCCGCGGCGGCCTTCCAGTCGGGGCGGCCGAGCCGGGTGGCGAACGAGTCGAGCGCGGCCGGTCCGAGGCCGAGCTCGCGGGCGCGGGCCAGGACGGCGCGGACCTCGTCGGCGAAGCCGCGGGTCGTCAGCGCGGCCCGCAGGTCGTCGGGCCAGCGGATGGAGCGGAGCCGGCGCTGGCCCTCCAGCAGGGTGCGGACCATGACGTCCTGCTCGGGGCCGGACAGCAGCCGCAGCGGATCGGCGAAGAGCTCGTGGTCCTGGTGGGCTCGGACGAGGCCGTAGCAGAACGAGTGGAAGGTGGTGGCCTGCGGGGCCCGGGCGCCGCCGAGGCGCAGGGCGGCCCGGTCGCGCAGTTCCACGGCGGCCTTGCGGCTGAAGGTGAGGATCAGGACGCGGGCGGGGTCGGTCCCGGCCTCGACGCGGGCGGCGGCGGCCTCGATGAGGGTCGTGGTCTTGCCGGTGCCCGGTCCGGCCAGGACCAGGAGAGGTCCGCCGGTGTGATCAACCACCGCGCGCTGGTCTGCGTCCAGCACAGGGGGAGCCACCTGTTCCGGCCCGGTGCGCACCAGGCGGTACGCGTCGGCAGCCCGCGTACGCCGCTCTGAGCGGCCGGAGGAAGAGGTGATCACGTGAGGTGCCGGTCCTGGTGGGTCTGCGGTTGCTGCGGTGGTGACGGCGGCGGCGGGAACTGCGTCGGCCGGACCCGTCGCGTGAGCCGAAGGGGCCACGCTACGCCAATCGCGCCGGCTGCCGCAGTCCCTCGTCGGGGGGTGGGACGTCGCCCCGAGGGCCTCCGATGTCGTCCCCCGTACGGGCCTTCGACCGCCCGCCGCCGCTCCGCATGGCCGAAGCTGTCAGGTGTGAGCCTCGTCGCCTCCGACCCGTTCGTCACTCCCGTCCCAGCGGGCCCTCCGCATGTCCAGTCGCGGTTCGCCGGAGGCGGTCTCGCGCAGCGGGGTGCCCTCGGCCCGGTAGTGCTCCAGGGCCCGCCGCTCGCTGCCGGGCAGGGGGCGGCCGTCCGCCCGTACGACCCGCCACCAGGGGACGGCTCCTCCGTACAGGGCCATGACGCGGCCGACTTGGCGGGGTCCGCCCTCGTCGATCCACTCCGCGACGTCGCCGTACGTCATCACCCGGCCGGGCGGAATCCGCTCGGCCGCTTCCAGCACCCGCTCCGCGTGGGCGGGCAGCTCTTCGCTCATCCGGCACATGCTGCCCGATGCCACCGACATCCGGACGGAAGCTTCGGTTCCATACCGGCGCGCACCCTGCTGCCCCTGCCGACCGTCGGTCCGTGCCACCATCTTCCGGGCGGTGACTGGTGATACGTGATCAAGAAGAGACGGATGTGACGGCGAAGGAGCAGGGTGTGAGCCCTCCGGACGGCAGTACGCCGGGCGCGGGCCGGGGCGGCCGCAAGGGCCGCGGCAAGGGCCGTCGTCGAGGCGGCCGCGCCGGTGACGGCGGGGAAGCGGGCAAACGCCGCGGCCCCGGTCCGGACGCCGGCCCGGACACCGCCGCCCTCGCCGAGGCACGCCCCGACGCGGGCGCGGACGCCGGCACCGCCGCCGTCGCGGCGAGCCCGGGCGGTGCCGCACACCCCGCCGGCGCCCGAGCCGCCGGCGCCCGAGCCCAAGACGCCCGAACCGACACCTCCGCCGACGCCCGGCAGGACGACACCCGGTCCGACGACGCGCACCCCGACGACCCTCCCGGTCACAAGCCCACGGCCGCCGACCGCGTCGAGGTGGACGAGCCGTTGCTCGCCGCCCGCGTGCACCGGCCCTCCGACCTCGTACGCCTGCTCGCCGGTGTCCTCGGCATCGCCGTCGTCCTCGCCATCGCCGCCTTCGCCCACGCCACCACCGCGGGCCTGGAGCAGGACATCACCAAGGGCACCGGTCAGGCGCCCGACCTGTTGATCAAGGTCGCGGGTCTGGTGTCCTCCATCGCGGTGCTGCTGGTCCCGGTGGCGTTCGCCATCGAGCGCCTGATCAAACGCGACGGACTGCGCATCGCCGACGGCGTCCTCGCCGCGGTCCTCGCGCACGGAGTCACCCTCGCCACCGACCTGTGGGTCTCCCAGGCAGCCTCCGCCACCGTCCAGGACGCCCTCACCCGACCCACCGGGGTCGCCGGGGCCCTCACCGATCCGGTGCACGGCTACCTCGCGCCCGTGATCGCGTACATGACGGCCGTCGGGATGACCCGGCGGCCGCGCTGGCGGGTCGCCCTGTGGGTGGTGCTGCTGCTGGACGCCTTCGCGATGCTGGTCAGCGGCTACACCACCCCCTTCTCGATCATCCTGACGGTGCTCATCGGCTGGAGCGTCGCGTACGGCACCCTGTACGCGGTCGGCTCGCCGAACGTGCGGCCGACCGGGCAGAACCTCCTCGCCGGACTGCGCCGGGTCGGCTTCCAGCCGGTCAGCGCGATGCGCGCCGAGGCGCCCGACGGGGACGGCGCCGAGGTCGGGGACCGGGGGCGGCGCTACCACGTCACCCTGGAGGACGGGCCCGCGCTGGACGTCACCGTCGTCGACCGCGAGCAGCAGGCCCAGGGGTTCTTCTACCGGGTGTGGCGGCGGCTGACCCTGCGCGGGATCACCACGCGGCGCAGCATCCAGTCGTTGCGCCAGGCCCTGGAGCAGGAGGCCCTGCTCGCCTACGCGGCCATCGCGGCCGGGGCGAACGCGCAGAAGCTGATCGCCACCTCCGAGCTGGGTCCGGACGCCGTGATGCTCGTCTACGAGCACCTGGGCGGTCGGAGCCTGGACGCGCTGTCCGACGAGGAGATCACGGACGAACTGTCCCGCAACGCGTGGGAGCAGGTACGGGCCCTCCAGTCGCGGCGCATCGCGCACCGCCGGCTCACGGGGGACGCGTTGGTGGTGGATCGTTCCGGCAAGGTCATCCTCACCGACCTCCGCGGCGGCGAGATCGCGGCCGGTGACCTGGTGCTGCGCATGGACATCGCGCAGCTGCTGACGACGCTGGGCCTGCGGGTCGGTCCGGAGCGGTCGGTGGCCTCGGCGGTCTCGGTGCTCGGGCCCGACGCGGTGGCGGACTGTCTGCCGCTGCTCCAGCCGATCGCGCTGAGCCGCTCCACCCGCTCGACGCTGCGCAGGCTCGCGCGGGAACGGGCGGCCCGGGAGCGGGAGGCCGTGCTGGAGTCCTCGCGGGTCGCGAAGGCGGAGCGCGAGGCCGGCGCGGAGCAGGCCGCGGCGTCGACCAGCCCGGCGGCCGAGCGCAAGGCCGAGAAGCGGGCGCTGGACGATGCCATGGAGGAGGCGCGCGAGGAGGACCTGCTCAGCCAGATCCGCCGCCAGGTGCTGCTCATCCGGCCGCAGGCGCCGGTGGAGCCCGCCCGGCTGGAACGGATCCGGCCGCGCACGCTGGTGTCCTTCATCGCGGCCGCGTTCGCCGCGTACTTCCTGCTGTCGCAGATCGCCGACCTGCAACTCGGGGCCATCGTCGCGAACGCCCAGTGGGGTTGGGTCGGGGCGGCGCTGGCGTTCTCGGCGCTCAGCTACTTCGCCGCCGCGATGAGCCTGCTGGGGTTCGTCCCGGAGCGGGTGTCGTTCCTGCGGACGGTGGTCGCGCAGGTGGCGGGCTCCTTCGTGAAGCTGGTGGCGCCCGCCGCGATCGGCGGTGTCGCGCTGAACACCCGTTTCCTCCAGCGGGCCGGGATCCGGCCGGGCCTGGCGGTGGCGAGCGTCGGCGCCTCGCAGCTGTTCGGGCTGGCCAGTCACGTCCTGCTGCTGCTGGCGTTCGGCTACCTGACGGGTACCGAGAAGACCCCGGAGATGACGCCGTCCCGGGCGGTCATCGCGGGTCTGCTGACGGTGGCGGTCCTGGTGCTGGTCGTGACGGCGGTCCCGTTCCTGCGGAAGTTCGTCGTGACCCGGGTTCGGGCCCTGTTCGCGGGTGTCGTCCCGCGCATGCTCGACGTCCTCCAGCGGCCGCAGAAGCTGCTGACCGGGATCGGCGGCATGCTGCTGCTGACCGGCTGCTTCGTCCTGTGCCTGGACGCCTCGATCCGGGCCGTCGGGGGCGGCGAGGACATCAGCTACGCGAGCATCGCCGTGGTCTTCCTGGCCGGCAACGCCCTGGGCTCGGCGGCGCCGACCCCGGGCGGCATCGGCGCGGTGGAGGCCGCGCTCGTGGTCGGTCTGGTCGCCGCGGGCCTGGACCGCGACATCGCCATCTCGGCGGTGCTGTTGTTCCGCACGATGACCTTCTGGCTGCCGGTCCTGCCGGGTTGGATCTCGTTCAACTTCCTGACCCGCAAGGAAGCGATCTAGGGAAGCGCTCCGGGGGGGGTCCGGTCCGGGGGCGCCCGGGGGGGCGATCCTGGAACCCCCGACCGGTTCCCCCGCCCGGCCCGGCCGGGGGAACCGGTCGGGCCCGGCCGCGTGCGCGGCTCAGAGGGGGAAGGCCGCCTGGAACGCGAGCCTCGGGCCGGCGCCCTCACCGATCCGTTCGAGCCGGGTGTCGAGCGCGAGGTACTCCTCCCACGGGGGCCGTCCGGTCGCCCCGCTGAGCCGGCTGACGAGGAGGTCCTCCAGCTCCGGGACCCGCTTGTCCTTCCACACCTTGTCGGCGGTGCTGACCAGGAGGTCCTCCGTCAGCACGCCGGGCGCCGCCCAGGAGGCGTGGGTACCGGCGAACCGGGCGAGTTCCGCGGGGAAGCCGCGCTCCAACAGCAGGATCCGGCCGGCCTCCTCGTGGGCCGAGCCCGGTCCGGACAGTTCCTCCGGGTACAGGGTCTTGCCGATGTCGTGGGTGGCGGCCCCGAAGAGCACGGCCTCCCGGTCGAAGGCGAGGTCCGGGCACCGGTCGCGGACCCATTCGGTGAGCTGCCACGCCACGTCGTGGACGGCCCTCAGGTGGGCGGCGAGCCGGGGAGGGGCGTCGAGGGAGCGCAGCAGGTCGGCCACCACCGGCGGCAGCGGCCTCAGGGCGGGTTCGGCGTCGGATTCCAGGGCGTGTGAGAGGGCATCGGCTGGAGACATCGGCGCAGGATAGCCCCGGCGGCGGCGGGCGTGCGCGCCCCTCAGAACGCCAGGAGCAGGGTGGTCAGGAGGGCGGCCGAGAGGGCGAGTTCCACCGCGCCGACCAGCGGGGGCCTCAGACCGCGGCCCGGGAGGACGGCCGCGCGGACGAGGCAGGCGGTGAAGGGCAGGGCCAGCCACGGGGACAGTGCGCTCGCCGCGGCCAGCGCCACCGCGTGGTAGGCGATCGAGCCGCGCCGGTACGCCCGGGAGCGGCGCTCGCGGATCATCGTCTTGACGTACGGCACGGTACCCGCGAAGTAGAGCAGGCAGGCCAGGGCGGGGCGCCAGTCGGTCGCGGGGTCCGCGCCGCCGAGGCGGGCCGCTACCAGCAGCATGCCGCAGGCCGGGACCACCGCAACGAGGCCGTTGACCAGGGCCCGTTCCCGACCCCGCACCGCGTACCGGGTGTTCACCGCGACGAAGGGCGCGGCCGCCGCGCCCGCGATCAGGAGCCAGGGGTTCAGGAGCACCAGCGGCAGGGCCGCCGCCGCGGCGGCGGCGCCGAGGACCACGGCCGGCCGGCCGTGCCGGGCGGCCGAGCGCAGGCCGCGCGCCCGCAGCCGCAGCCACTGCTGGGCGTGGAAGACGGCGGCGTACCCGAGCAGCCAGGCGGCGAGGAGCAGGACGTGTTCCGGTCCGGGCCGGGGCGCGAGGAAGGTGCCCGCGAGGAAGGGCACGACCAGCATCGCCCAGGCTCCGTGCTGATCGGGGATCCAGCGGTACCCGACGGCTGCCACCACCCGGCCCTCCTCCTGTCGCCGCGCTCCGACCGATGCGCCCGCGGCGCGATTCGCCCACGACCCAGCGCAGTTGGGGTCCCCTCCAGGGTGGACCCGCCGGGCCCGGGAAAGTGTGGAAGGAGGTCACGGGTGGACGGGACCTTTGTCACCGGGTTCGCGGGCGCGGCGGGCGTAGCGTCGTTGCGGGGTCCGTTCCGTCCCGTTTCCCGCCCCGGAGGGTCGTTGTGCACGAGCGTCAGAAGAGCCAGGGCCCTCGGAAGAGCCAGGGTCCTCGGAAGGGCTTGGAGCCCGTGGAGGAGCAGCCGCAGCCGAACGCCGTCGAGTCGCTCGTCAGGGCGGGCAGTTTCTTCACCCGCGCCGAGGTGTCCGACGACCTGCGCACGGTGCACCGGACGGGCGGCCGCGCGGCCGAGGCCTTCTACCGGGACCGGTGGAGCCACGACAAGGTCGTGCACTCCACGCACGGTGTGAACTGCACGGGTTCCTGCCGCTGGAAGGTGTTCGTCAAGGACGGGATCATCACCTGGGAGACCCAGGCCACCGACTACCCGTCCGTCGGTCCGGACCGCCCCGAGTACGAACCGCGCGGCTGCCCGCGCGGTGCCTCGTTCTCCTGGTACTCCTACTCCCCCACCCGGGTCCGGTACCCGCTCGTGCGCGGCACGCTGCTGGAGATGTACCGCGAGGCCAAGGCGCGCCTGGGCGATCCGGTCGCGGCGTGGGCCGACATCCAGGGTGATCCGGAGCGTCGGCGGGCGTACCAGCGGGCGCGCGGCAAGGGCGGTCTGGTGCGCGCCGGCTGGGAGGAGGCGACCGAGATCATCGCGGCCGCGCACGTGCACACCATCGCGGAGCACGGTCCGGACCGGGTCGCCGGCTTCTCGCCGATCCCGGCGATGTCGATGGCCTCGCACGCGGCGGGCGCCCGCTTCCATTCGCTCATCGGCGCCCCGATGTTGAGCTTCTACGACTGGTACGCCGACCTCCCGGTGGCCTCGCCGCAGGTGTTCGGCGACCAGACGGACGTGCCCGAGTCGGGCGACTGGTGGGACGCGGCGTACCTGATGATGTGGGGCTCGAACGTCCCCGTGACCCGTACTCCGGACGCGCACTGGATGACGGAGGCCCGCTACCGGGGCCAGAAGGTCGTCACCGTCTCCCCGGACTTCGCGGACAACACGAAGTTCGCCGACGAGTGGATGCATCCGCACCCCGGAACGGACGGGGCGTTGGCCCTGGCGATGGGGCACGTCGTCCTCAAGGAGTTCTTCGTGGAGAAGGAGACCCCCTTCTTCACCGATTACGTCCGCCGGTACACCGACCTGCCGTTCCTGGTCTCGCTGACGGAGACCGAACGGGGCCTGGTTCCGGGCAAGTTCGTCACGGCCGCCGACCTGGGGCAGGACACCGAGAACGCCGAGTGGAAGACCGTCCTCGTCGACGACGTCACCGGTGAGCCCGTCGTGCCGAACGGCACCCTCGGGCACCGCTGGGGGAAGAACGAGACGCCCGAGTGGAACCTGGACCTCGGGGACACCGTGCCCCGGCTTTCGCTCCTCGGGGAGGGCGGGAGCGCCGAGATCGTCCTGCCGCGCTTCGAGGACGACGAGCGGGGCGGGACCGTGCGGCGCGGGGTGCCCGTGCGGCGGCTCGGTGACCGCCTCGTCACCACGGTCTTCGACCTGATGCTGGCGCAGTACGGGGTCGGCCGCCCGGGCCTGCCCGGCGAGTGGCCCACCGGGTACGAGGACGCCTCGCAGCCCGGCACCCCCGGCTGGCAGGAGTCGCTGACGTCGGTGCCGGCCGCCCAGGCGGCCCGTGTGGCTCGGGAGTTCGCGCGGACGGCGGAGAGCTCCGGCGGGCGCTGCATGATCCTGATGGGCGCCGGCACCAACCACTGGTTCCACTCGGAGACCATCTACCGGTCCTTCCTGGCGCTGCTCACCCTCACCGGTTGCCAGGGCCGCAACGGCGGCGGCTGGGGGCACTACGTCGGCCAGGAGAAGTGCCGTCCGGTCACGGGCTGGGCCACCCTGGCCGCGGCCTCCGACTGGTCTCGGCCGCCGCGCCAGATGATCGGCGCGGCCTGGTTCTACCTGCACACCGACCAGTGGCGCTACGACACCCTGCCCGCCGAGGCGTTGGCCTCGCCGCTCGCGTCGGGCGCCTTCGCGGGGATGACCGGCGCGGACTGCCTGGCCGCGAGCGCCCGCATGGGCTGGATGCCGTCGTACCCGACCTTCGACCGCAACCCGCTGGAGCTCGCGGAGGCCGAGGACCCGGTTGCCGAAACGGTTCGTCGGCTCCAGGACGGCACGTTGGGCTTCGCCGGCGAGGACCCGGACGCCCCGCGCAACTGGCCGCGGGTGCTGAACGTGTGGCGGGCCAACCTCCTCGGTTCCAGTTCCAAGGGCAACGAGTACTTTCTCAAGCACCTCCTGGGCACCCACTCCAACCTCCCCGACGACGGCCCGCGTTGCGAGCCGAGGGACGTCACGTACCGGGAGGCGGACGTCGAGGGGAAGCTGGACCTGCTGATGTCCATGGACTTCCGGATGACGTCCACGACGCTGCTGTCGGACGTCGTCCTCCCGGCGGCGACCTGGTACGAGAAGCACGACCTGTCCTCGACGGACATGCACCCCTTCCTGCACGCGTTCACCCCGGCCGTGGACCCGCCCTGGCAGGCCCGTTCCGACTACGACGCCTTCCTCGCGATCGCCCGCCGCTTCGGCGAGCTGGCCGGGCCCCGGCTCGGCGTCCGCAAGGACCTCGTCGCGACCGCGCTCCAGCACGACACGGCGGGCGGCGAGATGGCCCAGCCCGGCGGGGTGGCCCTGGACTGGTCGAAGGGCGAGTGCCCGCCCGTACCCGGTCGAACCATGTACAACCTGACGGTCGTCGAGCGGGACTACGGGGCGGTCGGTGAGAAGTTCGCCGCGCTCGGCCCGCTCGTGGACCGGCTCGGCGTGACGACGAAGGCCATCACCTACGACGTCGCCGAGGAGGTCACCTACCTCGGCGAGAAGAACGGCCTGGTCAGGGGTGGTGTCGCGGACGGCCGTCCGCGTCTGGACACGGCCCGGCGGGCCTGCGAGGCGATCCTCTCCCTGTCCGGCACCTCCAACGGACGGCTGGCGACCCAGGGGTTCGAGACGCTGGAGAAGCAGGTCGGCACGCACATGGCGCACCTGGCCGCCGAGGCCGAGGGCAAGCGGATCACCTTCGCGGACACGCAGGCCCGTCCGGTCCCGGTGATCACCTCGCCCGAGTGGTCGGGCTCCGAGGCCGGCGGGCGCCGCTACACGGCCTTCACCGTGAACACCGAGCACCTCAAGCCCTGGCACACCCTCACCGGCCGCCAACACTTCTTCATCGACCACGACTGGCTGCACGAGGTCGGGGAGTCCCTCCCCGTCTACAAGCCGCCGCTGAACATGCACACCCTCTACGGGGAGCCCGAGTTGGGCGTCGTCGACGGGAAGACGGTCGCCGTCCGCTACCTGACACCGCACAACAAGTGGGCGATCCACAGCCAGTACCAGGACAACCTGTACATGATGACGCTCGGCCGGGGCGGTCAGACCGTGTGGATGTCCCCGCAGGACG
The DNA here is from genome assembly GCF_042887545.1 of Streptomyces sp. NPDC057939. Classification (NCBI taxonomy): domain Bacteria; kingdom Bacillati; phylum Actinomycetota; class Actinomycetes; order Kitasatosporales; family Streptomycetaceae; genus Streptomyces; species Streptomyces sp. NPDC057939. The sequence continues at coordinate 55,393 of NZ_JBHVPG010000031.1, read as the reverse complement.
CCGAGGCGATCGGTGTCGCGGACAACGACTGGATCGAGGCGGTCAACCGCAACGGCGTGGTCACCGCCCGCGCGATCGTCTCCCACAAGATGCCGCCCGGCACGGTCTACATGAACCACGCGCAGGAGCGGACCGTCGGCGTCCCGAAGACGGAGAAGACCGGCCGCCGCGGCGGCATCCACAACTCGCTGACCCGGGTGATGCTCAAGCCCACCCACCTGATCGGCGGCTACGCCCAACTGACCTGGGCCTTCAACTACCTCGGCCCGACCGGGAACCAGCGCGACGAGGTGACGGTCATCCGCCGCCGCGACCAGAAGGTGGAGTACTGATCCGCATGCGCGTCATGGCACAGATCGCGATGGTCATGAACCTCGACAAGTGCATCGGCTGCCACACCTGTTCGGTCACCTGCAAGCAGGCGTGGACCAACCGGCAGGGCACCGAGTACGTCTGGTTCAACAACGTGGAGACCCTCCCCGGCCAGGGCTACCCGCGCCGCTGGGAGGACCAGGAGAAGTGGAAGGGCGGCTGGGAGCGCACCCGCTCCGGCCGGCTGCGGCTGCGGGCCGGTGGGCGCCTCGCCAAGCTGGGCAAGATCTTCGCGAACCCGGACCTGCCGGGGATCGACGACTACTACCAGCCGTGGACCTACGAGTACAAGAACCTCACCGAGGCCCCGGCCGGCGACGACATGCCCACGGCCCGGCCCGTCTCCCAGATCACCGGCGAGCCCATCGACACGATCGAATGGGGCCCGAACTGGGACGACAACCTCGGTGGCGCCCCCGCGCACGCGCCGAGGGACCCGATGGTGGAGAAGATCCGCGACGAGGTGGGCGAGAAGATCCGCTTCGAGTTCGAGCAGAGCTTCATGTTCTACCTCCCGCGGATCTGCGAGCACTGCCTGAACCCGGCGTGCGTCTCGTCCTGCCCCTCGGGCGCGATGTACAAGCGCGAGGAGGACGGCATCGTCCTCGTCGACCAGGACCGCTGTCGCGGCTGGCGGATGTGCGTGACGGGCTGCCCTTACAAGAAGGTCTACTTCAACCACCACACCGGCAAGGCCGAGAAGTGCACGTTCTGCTTCCCGCGCATCGAGGTCGGGATGCCCACCGTGTGCTCCGAGACCTGCGTGGGCCGGATGCGCTACCTCGGCGTGATGCTGTACGACGCCGACGCGGTCGCGCGGGCCGCGGCCGTCGAGGACGAGCACGACCTGTACCCCGCCCAGCTGGACTGCTTCCTCGACCCCCACGACCCGGCCGTGGCCGCGGCCGCCCGCGAGGCCGGCATCACCGACGAGTGGCTGGAGGCGGCCCGCGAGTCCCCCGTGTACGACCTGATCGCCACCTACCAGGTCGCGCTCCCCCTCCATCCGGAGTACCGCACCATGCCGATGGTCTGGTACGTCCCCCCGCTGTCCCCCGTCGTCGAGGCGGTCGCCGCCACCGGCAGCGACGGCGAGGACGCGGGCAACCTGTTCGGGGCGATCGACGCGCTGCGCATCCCCGTCGAGTACCTGGCGGCGATCCTCACGGCGGGCGACACGTACGCCGTCGAGGCGGTGCTGCGCCGGATGGCGGCCATGCGGGCCTACATGCGGAAGATCAACCTCGGCGAGCCGAAGGACGAGTCCATCGCCGCCGCGGTCGGGCTGACCGGCCACGAGATGGAGGACATGTTCCGGCTGCTGGCCATCGCCAAGATCGAGGACCGGTACGTGGTCCCCACGGCCGCCCGCCCCGAGGCGGACGCGCTCGCCGACACCCACCCGCTCGACGCCGGCTGCCCCGTGGGCGAGCCCGCGCAGCCCCGCGTGATGCTCAACCTCAGTCCCACCAGGAGGAGTTCGTGAACCCCCATGGCCTGGTACGCCTGGTCGCCGGCTGCGTCCTGCAGTACCCGGGCGAGCACTTCCACGACGAGCTCCCCCGGCTCCGGGCGGCCCTCGCCGGGGCACCCGCCGAACCGGCCGCGCTGCTCGGAGCGTTCCTCGACCACACCGAACGGCTGCGGCCGATCGAACTGTGCGCCGAGTACACCTCCACGTTCGACACCCGCAACCGGCGCTGCCTGTACCTGACCTGGTGGACCGACGGCGACACCCGCCGGCGGGGGCTGTCCCTCGTCCGACTCAAGCGGATCTACCGGGACTTCGGCCTGGAGTTCGCCGGCGAGGAGCTCCCCGACTTCCTGCCGGTGGCCCTGGAGTTCGCGGCGCTGCGGGAGGAGGCCGGTACCGAGCTGCTCCAGGAGCACCGGGCCGGGCTGGAGCTCCTGCGCCTCGCGCTCACCGAGTCCGGGTCCCCGTACGCCCGGGTCCTGGAGGCCGTCTGCACCACCCTGCCCGGCACCTCGCCGCAGACCCGGGCGGCGGCGAAGGCGCTGGCGCGCAACGGGCCGCCGCAGGAGCTGGTGGGCGCGGGCTCGGCCCTCGAACCATTCGGGCCGGGCATCGATCCGCCGCAGGACCTCCCGGCCGACTTCCCGGCGGTGCTCGCGGGCGGCTTCCCGCCCGGCCGGACCGCCGACCTCCCCTGGCCCACCACCGGAAGGAAGACGGCCTGATGGACCTCCTCCTGTGGGGCGTGCTGCCGTACGTCTCGATCGCCCTGCTCGTCGCGGGGACCGTCTGGCGGGCCCGGTACGACCAGTTCGGTTGGACCACCCGCTCCTCGCAGTCGCACGAGTCCCGGCTGCTGCGGATCGGCTCCCCGCTCTTCCACTTCGGCATGCTCTTCGTCGTCCTGGGCCACGTCGTGGGCCTGCTCGTCCCGATGGACTGGACCGACGCCCTCGGGCTGAGCGACCACGCCTACCACCTCCTCGCCGTCTCCACCGGGGCCGTCGCGGGCGTCGCGGCCGCCACGGGCATCGGGATCCTGGTGTACCGGCGGTTCAAGGTCCCGGCCGTCCGCCGGGCGACCCTGCGCGGCGACCACCTGATGTACACGTTCCTGCTCGGAGCGATGGCCCTCGGGCTGACCGCCACCCTCCTCAACTCGACCGGGCGGACCGGCGGATACAACTACCGCGAGGGCGTCTCGGTCTGGTTCCGCAGCCTGTTCACCCTCACCCCCGAATACGGGTTGATGGCCGGCTCCCCGCTGGTCTTCAAGCTGCACGTCCTGTTCGGCCTCACCCTGTTCGCGCTGATCCCGTACTCGCGGCTGGTGCACATGTTCTCCGCGCCGCTGAAGTACCTGGCCCGGCCCTACGTGGTCTACCGGCGGCGCGATCCCCGGCAGACGGCGAACCGCCCGCAGAGGCGGGGCTGGGAGCGGCTGTCATGAGGCCGCCCACCGTCGTGCGCCGGCCCCGGCACGCGGTTGCCGAACGTCCGTTCCTGGTCATCTGGGAGGCCACCCGGGCCTGCCCGCTGGCCTGCCTGCACTGCCGGGCCGAGGCGCTGACGGCGCGCGACCCGCGCGAGCTCGACGGGGCGGACGCGCGCCGGGTGATGGACCAGAGCGCCGCCTTCGGCCGGCCCGGCCCGTTGTTCGTGATCACCGGCGGGGACCCCTTCCAGCGCGCCGACCTCACGGATCTGATCGCGTACGGGACCTCGCTCGGGCTGCGGGTCGCCGTCTCCCCCTCGGGGACCCCGACCCTGACCCGGGAGAACCTGGAAGCCGTCCGGGACGCCGGCGCGGTGGCGCTGTCGCTGTCGCTGGACGCCTCCACCGCCGCCCGGCACGACGCCTTCCGGGGCGTCCCCGGCGTGTACGAGCGGACCCTGGAGGGCTGGCGGGCAGCCCGCGAACTGGGCATGAAGGTGCAGGTCAACACGACGGTCTCGCGTGAGAGTCTGGAGGACCTCGCCGACATCGCGGCCCTCGTACGGCGCGAGGGCGCGATGCTGTGGTCCGGCTTCCTCCTGGTGCCGACCGGCCGCGCGCGGGACCTGGACCCGCTCACCCCGGCGGAGATCGAGGACGTGCTGCACTTCCTCCACGACTGCGGCGCGGTGATGGCCACCAAGACGACGGAGGGCCACCACTTCCGCCGGGTCGCGCTCCAGCGGACCGTGCTCGACGCGCGCGGCGAGCGCCCCGACCTCGGCCCGCTGTACGAGCGGCTGCGCGCACGCGCCGACGACCTCGGGTTCTTCGAGGGCGCGCGGCGGGCCGTGCGCCGGGCCCCGATGGACGTCTCCTCGGGGCGCGGCTTCGTCTTCGTCTCGCACACCGGCGAGGTGCACCCGAGCGGCTTCCTGCCGCTGTCCGGCGGCAACGTCAAGGACCGCACGCTGGCCTCGGTCTACCGGGAGTCGCGGCTGTTCACCGAGCTGCGCGATCCGGCGCTGCTGCGCGGCCGTTGCGGGGCGTGCGAGTACAAGGCGGTGTGCGGGGGCTCGCGGTCGCGGGCGTACGGCACCACCGGGGACGTGCTGGCGGCCGATCCGTACTGCGCGTACGAGCCGGGCAGCTTCCCGTACCCGGGGGACGTGGCGGCCCTGACCGAAAGCACGATGCGCTGAGCCCCACCCGTCCCATATGTTTCAAATGGGAACATATCGTCCACGGCCGCAGGAGAAGACAATGCGTTCAGTGATCGTCGTCGGTGGCGGCATCAGCGGTCTGGCGGCCGCCTGGCAGCTGCGCGGTCGCGCGGACGTCACCGTCCTGGAAGGACAGGCCCGGGTCGGCGGCAAGCTGCGCACGGGCACCATCGCCGGCATCACCGTCGACGAGGGCGCCGAATCACTGATGGCGCTGCGGCCCGAGGCCGTGGAACTGGCCGCGGCCGTCGGGCTCGGCAACGCCCTGCGCGACCCGGCCCAGTCCCCCACCACCATCTGGACCGACGGCGCCCTGCGTCCGCTGCCCGCCGGACACGTGATGGGCATACCCACCGACCCGGCCGCCCTGATCGGCACCGGACTGCTCTCCCCGGAGGGCGTCCGACGCGCCGCGTCGGAGGAGACCCTCCCGGCCGCCCCGCTCACCGAGGACTGCTCGGTCAGCGCCTACCTCGGCGCCCGCCTCGGCCAGGAGGCGGTCGACCGGCTGGTCGAGCCGCTGCTGGGCGGCGTCTACGCCGGCCGCGCGGACCGGCTCTCGCTGCGCGCCGCGATGCCCCGGATCGCGGCCCTCGCCGAACAGGGCGCCCCGCTGCTGCCCGCCCTGCGCCGGATGCGGGCCGCGGGCGCGCCCCGCTCGGCCGCGGTGGCCGTCCAGGGCGTGGCCGGCGGCACGGGCCGCTTCCCGCAGGCCGTGGCGCGGGCGTGCGGCGCGCGCATCCTCACCGGTACGACGGCCCGCTCCCTGCACCGCCTGCCGGGCGGCGGCTGGCGCGTACAGGCGATGACCTCCGACGGCCCGCTGACGATGGACGCCGACGCCGTGATCCTCGCGCTCCCCGCCTTCGCAGCCGCCGAACTGCTGCGACCCCACTCCCCCCTCGCCGAGGAGGAACTGGCGGCCATCCCGCACGCCTCGACCGCCGTCGTCACCATGGCCTTCTCCCGGGCCCGGTCCCACTTCCTGCCGCAGGGCAACGGGTTCCTCGTCCCGGCCGTGGACGGCCACACGATCAAGGCCGCCTCGTTCCTGTCCAACAAGTGGGCCTGGCTGCACGACTCGGCCCCCTCGGTGTTCGTGCTCCGCGCCTCCATCGGTCGGATCGGCGAGGACGAACTGCTGGACCGGCCCGACCGGCACCTGGTGCGCACCGCCATCGCCGAACTCCACCACGCGGTGGGACCGATGGGCGAACCGCTCGCCGCCCGCGTGACCCGCTGGGACCGGGGCCTGCCGCAGTACGGCGTCGGCCACCGGGAACGGGTGACGCGGATCCGCGAGGCCGTCGGGAAGCTGCCCGGCATCGCGGTGTGCGGGGCGGCCTACGAGGGCGTGGGCGTCGCGGCCTGCGTGGCGACGGGCCGCAACGCCGCGAAGGAGGTCCTGGCCGACGACTGACGCCGGTGCCGGCAGGACGGGCCGCCGGACCCCCGAACGGCCCACGGCGCGGGCGGAGCGGCCACGACCCCCGCAGGATGGGGAACATGCCGAGAAACGCCCTGCGGAACGCCGCTGCCGCCGCCCTCGCCGCCGCGCTGCTCACCACCGCCGCCTGTTCCGACGGGGGCGGCACGAAGAAACCCGGCGCCGACGGCTCCGGCGACGTCAAGCCCCTCAAGTGGGGCGAGTGCGAAGCCCCCACCGCCCTCCAGGGCGGTGGCCCGGCGCCCGCCAAGGACTGGCAGTGCGCCACCCTCGACGTGCCGCTGGACTACGCGGACCCCGGGGGCGAGACGATCCCGATCGCGCTGATCCGCGCCAAGGCCCGGGACCAGAAGAACCGGATCGGCTCGCTCGTCTTCAACTTCGGCGGTCCGGGCGGCTCCGGCATCGCCACCCTCCCCGGCGCGGCCAAGGAGTTCGAGGCCCTGCGCGACCGGTACGACCTGGTCAGCTTCGACCCCCGGGGCGTGGGCGACAGCGCCCCCGTCCGGTGCGAGACCGACAAGCAGTTGGACGCGTACTACGCCCAGGACTCCTCCCCGACCACCCCCGCGCAGGAGAAGGCGTACCTGGACAGCATCAAGGAGTACCAGAAGGCCTGCCGGGCGAACTCGGGCCAGGTCCTGCCCTACGTCGGCACCGAGAACGCCGCGCGCGACCTGGACCGGATCCGTCAGGCCCTCGGCGACGAGAAGCTGAACTACTTCGGCATCTCCTACGGCACCGAACTCGGCGGGGTCTACGCGCACCTCTTCCCCAAGAACGTCGGCCGGGCCGTCTTCGACGCCGTCGTGGACCCGACGCAGACCTCCGAACAGGGCTCGCTCGGCCAGGCCAAGGGATTCCAGCTCGCCCTCGGCAACTTCGCGCAGGACTGCGTGGACCGGGGCGACGCCTGCCTGCTCCAGGGCAGCACCGCCAAGGAGATCGAGGAGAACGTCATCAAGCTCCAGAAGTCGCTGGCCGCCAAGCCCATCGCGGGCATCGGCGACCGGCAGCTCACGGAGAGCGCGGCGACCAACGGCATCGCGCAGGCCCTGTACTCCAAGGAGCTGTGGCCGCTGCTGGAGCAGGGCCTCGACGAGGCGGAGGGCGGCCAGGGCCAGCTGCTGATGGCACTGTCGGACTCCCTCAACGGGCGTGACCAGCAAGGCCGTTACAGCAACATCATGGCCGCGAACACGGCCATCAACTGCGCCGACTCCAAGGAGCGCTACACCCTGGAGCAGACCAGGGCCAAGCTCCCGGAGTTCCGTGCGGCGTCGCCCGTCTTCGGTGACTTCCTCGGCTGGGCCATGCTGAGCTGCACCGACTGGCCCGTGGCGGGCGCCTGGGAGACCCCGGACGTCTCCGCCCCCGGCTCCGCCCCGATCCTGGTGATCGGCAACACCGGAGACCCGGCGACCCCGTACGAGGGGGCCCGCAAGATGGTGGAGCGGCTCGGCGAGGGCGTGGGCGTGGAACTGACGTACAAGGGCGAGGGGCACGGCGCCTACAACAGCGGCGACCCCTGCGTGCAGAAGGCGGTGAACGGCTACCTGTTGGACGGGAAGGTGCCGACCGCCAACTCCGTCTGCACGGCGGTCCCGGACGCCACGAAGACCCCCGACGGACCGCAGGCCTCGGAGAGCACCTGAGCCCCGCACACCCTGACCCCGGGACCCCGGGAACGCGAACGGGGCCGTACCGCGCGGACGCGGTACGGCCCCGTCGGGGCGTTTCGGGGACCTGGGTCTCCCCGGTCGTCCTAGTAGATCGGCTTCTCGGGCTCGATCTGGTGGACCCAACCGATGACGCCGCCACCGACGTGCACCGCGTCGGCGAAGCCCGCGGACTTCAGGACGGCGAGGACCTCCGCACTGCGGACACCCGTCTTGCAGTGCAGGACGATGCGCTTGTCCTGAGGCAGGTCCTGGAGGGCCGTGCCCATCAGGAACTCGCCCTTCGGGATCAGCTTCGCGCCGGGGATCGAGACGATCTCGTACTCGTTGATCTCGCGGACGTCGATGATCTCGATCGGCTCGTCGTTGTCGATCCACTCCTTGAGCTGCTTGGGAGTGATCGTCGAACCCGCGGCGGCCTCCTGGGCCTCCTCCGACACGACGCCGCAGAAGGCCTCGTAGTCGATGAGCTCCTTGACGGTCGCGTTCGGACCGCACACCGCGCAGTCGGGGTCCTTGCGGACCTTGACCTGGCGGTACTGCATCTCCAGGGCGTCGTAGATCATCAGGCGGCCGACCAGCGGCTCGCCCACGCCCGTGAGGACCTTGATGGCCTCGGTGACCTGGATGGACCCGATGGACGCGCAGAGCACGCCCAGCACGCCGCCCTCGGCGCAGCTCGGGACCATGCCCGGCGGCGGCGGCTCCGGGTACAGGCAGCGGTAGCACGGTCCGTGCTCGGACCAGAAGACCGAGGCCTGGCCGTCGAAGCGGTAGATCGAACCCCACACGTACGGCTTGTTCAGCAGCACGCAGGCGTCGTTGACCAGGTAACGGGTGGCGAAGTTGTCCGTGCCGTCGACGATGAGGTCGTACTGGCTGAAGATCTCCATCACGTTCTCGGCTTCGAGCCGCTCTTCGTGAAGGACCACGTTGACGTAAGGGTTGATGCCCAGCACGCTGTCGCGCGCCGACGCGGCCTTCGAACGGCCGATGTCCGCCTGGCTGTGGATGATCTGGCGCTGCAGGTTCGACTCGTCGACCTCGTCGAACTCCACGATGCCCAGCGTGCCGACGCCGGCCGCGGCCAGGTACATGAGGGCGGGCGAACCGAGGCCGCCGGCGCCCACCGCGAGCACCTTGGCGTTCTTCAGGCGCTTCTGCCCGTCCATCCCGACATCGGGGATGATCAGGTGACGGGAGTACCGACGGACCTCGTCAACGGTGAGCTCAGCAGCTGGCTCTACCAGGGGTGGCAGCGACACGGGGGCTCCAGGCGGGTCATCCCCGCGGTCACGGGGAGCATCAAAGGCTAGTTATGTCCCGTAACACTGCCACGCTCCACTTCATTCCGAGACACTCGTCCCGATCCGCGAGACGATTTCGTCCCAGTACCCGGGCATCGAGGCCCACGGGTCCCGATCGCCGGCCCCCCGCCGGTCGGTCAGCCAGACCGTCCCGGCGCCCTGCCAGCGGGCGATCCGGACGGCCTCCTCCAGGTGGGTGCGGGGCACCCCGTGGACGAGGTGGCAGAACCGCTCCGGCGGATGCTCGGCCGTCCACTCCGCCACCTGCGACCAGCGGTAGTCGGCCCAGGCCCCGGAGAAGGTGACCAGCTGGTCGGCGGCCTCCGCGTAGCCCGCGTACGGGTGGGTGCCGTGCCCGAGGACGATGAGCAGGTCCTCGCCGAGCCCGCGCAGCGTGTCCGCGACCCGGCGGACGAAGGCCAGTTCCGACCGGTCGGCGGGCACGTCGGCGAGGTAGAAGCCGCCCACCCCGTACCAGTCGCGGAACCGGTGCGCGTCGGCGATCAGCTCCGCGAAGGGCCGCGAACCGTCTCGCATCGCGAGATGCCCGAGGAGGCGGGGCCCCCCGGCCCCCGGGGCCCGCAGCTTCGCGGCCGCGTCACCGCAGTGCGGGTCGGGGCGCCCTCCCGGACCCTCCGTGACGTTGAGGACCGCCCAGTGCAGGGGCGTCCCGGGCCGGGTGAGCTCGGCCCATTCGACGGGGGCCAGCAGGGGATGGGCATAGCCCGGGGCGCCGAGACCGAGGCGGCCGGCCCCGGTCGCGGCCGCCGCCGGGCTTCCGGGCGGCGTGGTCAGATGCGGCACGCCGCCTCCATCCAGATGTCCGCCAGGGATTCCTCCAGGTTGATGCGCGGCCGCCAGCCGAGCCGGTCGCGGGCGGTGCGCACGTCGGCCTGCTGCCAGGCGCCGCAGCCGTCCGGGTACGGGTAGGGCTGCGGGGCGGTCCCGGCGAGCTGCTCGGCGGTCGCCTCGGAGCGCGGCGAGCCGATGGCCGCGAGTCCCGGCGGCCGGCCGGGGTGCCCGTGCTGCTGGGGCAGGTCGAGTTCGTGCAGGGCGCCCCCGTACCCGGCGACCCGGGCGAGGACGGCCGCGGCGTCGCGCAGCCGGACCGCGCGGCCGGTGCCGATGTTGACGACGCCCTGCGCCGCGGACAGCGAGGCGGCGTGCACGGCCCGGGCGACGTCCCGTACGTCGACGAAGTCGCGCTGCACGCCGAGGCCGCTCAGCTTGAGCTCGCCGTCCCCGGACTGCATGGCGCGCCGCATGGCCTCGGCGAGCCGGCCGAGCGGGGAGCCGGCGGGGGTGCCGGGGCCGACGGGCGAGAAGATCCGCAGGACCACGGCGTCCAGCCCGGATCCGAGGACGAGCTCGGTGGCGGCCAGCTTGCTGACGCCGTACGGCCCGCCGGGTCTCGGCACGGCGTCCTCGGCCGTGGACGAACCGGGCTGGCTGGGCCCGTACTCGGCGGCGCAGCCGAGTTGGACGAGCCGGGCGCCGCAGCCGCTGCGGCGCAACGACTCGCAGATGGTGGCGACGGCGACGGTGTTGTGCCGGGTGAGTTCCCGGGCGCCGCCGCGGGTGGCGCCCGCGCAGTTGATGACGACGCCCGGGTGGACGGCGTCGAGGAAGCGGGTGAGCGCGCCGGGGCTGCCCGTGGCGAGGTCGAAGCGGACGTCGGCGTCGTCCCCGCGGCCGAGGGCGGTGAGCTGGACGGCGGGGTCGGCGAGCAGTCGGTCCGCGACGTAGCGGCCGAGGTACCCGTTGGCTCCGATCAGCAGCACCCTCATCGCGCCGCCCCTTGGTTGTTTGGCTGGCCGGTCATCCTGTTTCTCCTTGGTGGTGGGGTTCGGTAGGGGATACGGCGCTCCGGCGTCGGCTCCGAAGCTCAGGGACGCGCGTGGGCCGAGGCCCGGGACAGCGCGAGGAAGGCGTGTACGAGGAGTCCCGCCGCGGCGGCCGTCACCACCGCCGGGTCCGGGACCAGGGCGAGGGCCAGAGCCACGGCCACGGGTGCGCGGTGGGCGCCGTGGCCGAGCAGCAGACGGGCCAGGAACAGCAGCACCGCGAGCGGCACGGCCGCCGCGAGGGGGGCTCCGATCACCGCGGCCGCCCCCGTGGCGGCCGCGGTGAACAGCAGGAGGGTCCCGGCGAGCAGGGGCCGCGCCCCGTCGGCGAAGTCATCCAGGGCCCGGCTGGCGGCGAGCCGGCGGCGGGCGCCGGCCGCGAAGAGGAGACCGGCCAGGTGTCCGGGGGCGACGGCGAGGGCGAGGGCGGCACCGAGGGCGGGTCCGTGCCGGTGCACGGCCCAGCCTACGGCGGCCGCGCCGACCAGGTGGGCGACCCAGGGGAACCGGCCGCCGGCGGCGCGCCCGGGCAGGACCAGGGCCCCGGCGGTGACGAGCGCCGCGAGGGGGCCCGCCCACGGCGTCCCGGTGGCGGCCGCGCCCACCGCGACGGCTCCGGGCAGCAGGGAGTACCCGACTCCGCGCAGGGTGCGCCCGGACGCCGCCCGGGCGGCCGGCGCCGGCGCGGTCGGAGCGGGGCGGGCCTCGTCCCGGGGGGTGCGGGCGTACAGCTCCTCGGCGAGGGAGAAGACGTCGCGGTGGCGGAACCGGGCCGCGGTGCGGTCGGTGATGCCGTGCGCTTCGAGTCCGGCGGCGATCTCCAGCGGGTCGACGGCCCGCTCGCAGAGTTCCCGGTGGCGGTGCAGCAGCGACTTGACGGGGTCCCCGGCGGCGGTCCGCCGCCGGGGCGCCCGCGGGTCCTGGCCGTCGGGTCCCGTGAGGGGGCGGGGGGCGGCGGGGCCGGGGCCCGTTTCGGCCGCGGGCTTCGCGGCCGGTGCGCCGGGTGCGATCGGCGCCGTGGGTGCGCCGCCGGGGCCGTGCGCGTCGCTCGCGAGGGGGCCGTGGTCGAGGGTGGTCACGCGGTGGCCTCCGTGATCCCGGAGGCGCCGCCGGTGGAACCGGGTGCCGCCCAGGTGGGGGTGGTCCAGTGGCCGGGGACCCGGGCTTCCGCGGGTTGCTCGAAGGGGATCTCCCCGTCGGGCCGGGCGGAGCCGCGGGCCAGCAGCCGCAGGTAGATGTCCTGGAAGGCGGTGACGTTCTGTTCGACGGTGAACAGTTCGAGGGCGCGGGCCCGGGCGGCCGAGCCCAGCCGCTGGGCCCGTTCGGGTTCGCCCAGCAGCGCGAGGCAGGCGTCGGCGAGGGCGCGGGGGTTGCGGGGCGGGACGACGAGCCCGGTGCCGCCGATGACCTCGCGGACGGCGCCGACGTCGGTGGAGACGGTGGCCCGGCCGCAGAACATGGCTTCGGCGAGGGTGATGGGGAACCCCTCGATCACCGAGGACAGCACCACGATCCGTCCGGCTCCGTACGCGTCGGCGGGAGTGGGCGCCTCGGGACCGCCGACCTCCTCGAAGGTGACGGGGCTCTCCCCCACCGTGCGGGCGTCGGCGGCCTCGTCGGGGAAGAGCTGCGCGGCCAGCGAACGGCAGTCGGCGAGGTAGCCGAGGGCCGCGGCGCCGGGCGCGACGGCCGTGGCGAAGATCCGCAACCGGGCCCGCGGGGCGGCCCGGCGGACCTCGGCGAAGGCGTGCAGCAGGGCGATCAGGTCCTTGGCCGGGTCGACCCTGCCGACCCACACCAGGGTGTCGGGGTCGCCGCAGTCCGGCTCCTCGCCGACGGCGGCGAATCGGTCCGCCTCCATCCCCGGGTAGACGGTGCGCAGCCGGTCGCGGGGGGCGCCGCAGCGCTCCTGCCAGCGGCGGGCGTGGGCGTTGCCGGGGGTCAGCAGGTCGGCCCGGGCGTAGATCTCGCCGGCGAGCCGGGTGTGAAAGGCGGCGAGCAGGGCGCGGAGCGCGGGCCGGGTGTCGTCGGTGTCGGCCAGGTAGTGGGAGCGCAGTTGCACCCCGTACTCGGTGACCAGGAGCGGGACCCCGAAGAAGCGTTTGGCCAGCAGGCCGGGGAGCGCCGCGACCCCGCCGGCGGCGGCGTGGCAGACGTCGACCGCGCCGAGGCCCTCGTCGCCGTCCTCGTACCAGTCGAGGGACAGCGGGCGCAGCGCCCGTTCCAGTTCGTCGACGAACTCCAGCAGGTCCGGGACCTGTGCCAGTTGGACGGCGCGGGCCGCGCCGCGTGACCGGCAGGCGGACTCGACCGTGCGCACGGCCGTCTCGGAGCGCAGGGCGGCGTACATCCCGCCCTGGTCGCGGGCGAGTTCGGCAAGGTCGTAGAGCCCGGTGGCGAAGGGCTCGCCCTCGCCGGCGCAGACGCCCCGGACCAGTTCCCCGAAGGCTTCGGTGAAGCGGCGCCGTTCGCGGCGGGAGTGGGTGCGCCCGTCGTCCGCGGGGGCCCACAGCGGGGCGGTCCGGACGCGGGTGACGTGGTCGGGGAGCCGGACGCGGCCGTGCTCCTCCTGACGGGCGCTGCGGCTCAGCGCGTAGAGCTCGAACTCGTGCTGCGGGAGACCGCGCACGAGCCGGTCGCACCACAGCCTCGCCTCTCCGGCCGCATACGGATAACCGCCTTCCGTGAGCAGTGCGATCCGCACGAGTGGCACCCCCGATCTCCCGTTCAGGGGGTCGCCGTCGGCCCGGCGACCCGCCGCGGAAGAACTCAAGCGGATATGCCGAAGGCGCGACGGACGGTTGTCCGTCGCGCCACCGGAAGGGGTGAAGAGTCGTAACTTTCCCGTACGGTTCGCGTTCGAGCACGCTAGGAAAGGGTGTCTCCCCGGCCTCTCCCGCACTCCCCCGAACGCGCCCCGAACGCCCCGGGGCGCCCCCGGAGACGCGCCCTAGGCGATGGCCTCCTGACGCGCGGAGCGGCGGCCGGCGGCCAGTGCCGGGTCGAGGGCCGGTACGGCGTCGAGCAGCCGGCGCGTGTACGGGTGGGCGGGTCGGTCGTAGACCCGGTCCACGGGGCCCTCCTCGACGATCAGGCCGCCGCGCATGACGGCGACCCGGTCGCTGACCTGCCGGACCACCGCCAGGTCGTGCGCGATGAAGACGAGCGCGATGCCCAGCTCCCGCTGGAGCTCCGCCAGCAGGGCCGTGACCTGGGCCTGGGTGGTGACGTCGAGGGCGGAGACCGGTTCGTCGCAGACGATCAGCCGGGGTCGGGGGGCGAGAGCGCGGGCGATGCCGACGCGCTGGCGCTGGCCGCCGCTGAACTCGTGCGGGTAGCGGTCGTGGTGTGCGGCCTCCAGTCCGACGCGGGCGAGGAGTTCGCCGACCCGGGAGCGGATGGCGTCCTCGTCGCGCTCGCCGGCGGCGCGCAGCGGGTCGGCGATGGACTCCCCGACGGAACGGCGCGGGTTGAGGGAGGACACCGGGTCCTGGAAGACCATCTGGGCACCGGCCGCCACGCCCCTGACCTCGGCGCCGGCGTGCCGGACCTGTCCGGAGGTGGGCGCCAGCAGTCCGACGAGCATCCGTCCGAGGGTGCTCTTGCCGCTGCCGCTCTCCCCGACGATGCCCAGCGTCTCCCCTTCCCGCACGGCGAGGGACACGCCCCCGACGGCGGTGACCCGGCGCCCGCCCCGGCCGAACTCCCGGGTCAGAGCGAGGGCCTCGACGGCGGGCGCGGATTCGGCGGGGGCGGCCCGCAGCCGGGGCGGGCGGGGCGTGTCGAGCCGGGGCACTGCGGCCAGCAGGGTCCGCGTGTAGGGCGCTTCCGGCGCGGAGAGGACCTCGGCGACGGGCCCCCGTTCGACGGCGGAGCCGTCCCTCATGACGAGCAGGTCGTCGACGCTCTCGGCGGCCACTCCCACGTCGTGGGTGACCAGCAGCAGACCGAGTCCGCGTTCCTCGCGCAGTCCGTGCAGCAGGTCCAGGATCTGCGCCTGGACGGTGACGTCGAGCGCGGTGGTCGGTTCGTCGGCGATCAGCAGGCGCGGCTCGCAGGCCAGGGCCATCGCGATGAGGGCGCGTTGGCGCATGCCGCCGCTGAACTCGTGGGGCCGGGAGCGGGAACGTCGTACGGCGTCGGGGATGCCCACGCGGTCCAGGACCTCGACGGCCCGCTTCCGGGCGGCCCGTCGGGAGCCTCCCGCGTGGACCCGGTACACCTCGGCGATCTGGTCGCCGACGGCGTAGTACGGGTCCAGGGCGCCGAGCGGGTCCTGGAAGACCATCGCGGCGACCGAGCCGCGCAGTCGGCGCAGGTCGGTGGCGGACGCCGTGCCCACGTCGGTGCCGTCGACGCGGACGGTTCCGCCGAGGCGGGCGCCCGTGCCGCGGTGCAGCCCGAGCAGGGCGGCGGCCACCGTGGACTTGCCGCTGCCGGACTCGCCGACGATGCCGAGGGCGCGGCCGGGTTCCAGGGTGAAGGAGACGCCGTCGACGGCCCGTACGTGTTCGCCGGGCGCGCCGACCGGGAAGTCGACGACGAGTGCGTCGACCTCCACCAGGAGTTCCGTCATGCGAGGGCCACCCTTCGGTCGGCGACGGCGTACAGCAGGTCGGCGACGGCGCCCGCGATGACGACCGCCGCTCCGATGGTGAGGACGACGCCCACGACCACGGGCAGGTCGACGACGCGCACGCCGTCGATCAGGGTCTTGCCGAGGCCGGGGATGCCGAAGAGGGATTCGGTGAGGACCGCGCCGCCGATCATGGTGCCGAAGTCCACGGCGCTGAGGGCGATCACGGGGGCGACGGCGCCGCGCACGGCGTGCCGGGTGACGATGGCGCGCTCGCCCACGCCGTAGGCGCGGAAGGTGCGGATGTGGTCCTCCGCGAGCGTTTCCAGGGTCGAACTGCGCGTCAGACGCGCGTACTTGGCGCTTTCGAACAGGCCGAGCGTGAGCCAGGGCAGCAGCAGGTTCCAGGCCCATTGCTCGGGGTCCTCGCCCAGCGGGACGTAGGTCGGGAAGGGCAGCCACCGGAGGTGGGCGCAGATCGCCATGAGCAGCAGCAGGCCGAGGATGAAGACGGGCGTCCCGGTCCCGGCGAGGGTCAGGACGGTCAGGGCCCGCTCGGTGAGGCCGCCGCGGCGCAGCGCGGAGAGCAGTCCGGTGCCGACGCCGATGACGAGCCAGATGACGAGCGCGCCGACGGCGAGCGACAGGGTCGCGGGCAGCCGTTCCAGGAGCAGCTCGGTGACCTGCCGATCGTTCTGGTACGAGAAGCCGAGGCAGGGGGCGTCGCAGTGGAGCAGCAGCCCGGCGCCGCCGGAGTAGTCCCGGCCGACCAGGATTCCCCGGAGGAAGCGCAGGTACTGCACGGTCACGGAGTCGTTCAGGCCGAGTTGCTCGCGGACCTGGGCGATCTGCTGCGGGCTGCAGCGTTCGCCGCAGGCGAGGCGGGCGGGGTCGCCGGGGGCGACGTAGAAGAGGGCGTAGATGACGACGGACAGGGCGAGCAGGACGAGGAGGGCGCCGCCGGTCCGTTTGAGCACGAAGCGGGTCACGCCGTGCGTTCCTTCCTGGTGCCGACCCGCAGGCGCGAGCCCTCGCGCGGGTCGAGGGCCGTGCGGACGGCGTCGCCGAGGACGGTGAAGGCCAGCACGGTGACGAAGAGCAGCCCGGCGGGGAGCAGGACGTAGGCGGGGTCGGCGCGGAACCAGGTCTGCGCGCTGGACAGCATCTGCCCCCACGAGGGGGTGGGGGGCTTGACCCCGACCCCGAGGAAGGAGAGCGAGGCCTCGGCCACCATGGCGCCGGGGACCTTGATCGCCGCGAGGGTGATGACGGGTGCGGCCAGTGCGGGCAGCAGTTCGCGGCGGGCGATCCGCAGGGTGCCGTTCCCGGAGAGCCGGGCGGACTCGACGAAGTCGAGGCCGGTCAGGGCGAGGGTCTGGGCGCGGACCATGCGGGCGGTGCCGCCCCAGTCGAACAGTCCGATGAGCAGGATCAGCAGCAGCTCGCGGGGGAAGTCGGGCGGGACGACGGCGGTGAGGGCGATGCCGATGACCAGCATGGGCAGCGCGATCATCACGTCGGTGAAGCGGCCGATGACCTGGCCGACGAAGCGGTTGCCGAGGGCCGCGGCGAGTCCGACGGCCACGCCGACGGCGATCTGCACGACGGTGGCGCCGAGGGCGACGAGCAGCGAGACCCGCGCTCCGTACAGGAGGCGGGTGAAGAGGTCGCGGCCGGTGCCCGGTTCGACGCCGAGCCAGTGGTCGGCGGAGACGCCGCCGAAGGGGCCGAGGGGAACGCCGCCGCGCGCGGAGTCGACGAGGTCGTCGTGGTAGGCGTTCGGGTCCTGGCCGGTGAGCTGGGCGAACAGTGGTGCGGTGAGGGCGAGCAGGACGAGCAGTGCCAGGACCGCGGCGGCGGCGATCGCCGAGGGGCGGCGCAGCACCCGGCGCAGGACCTGGCGCGCGGCGCCCGCCGCCGGGGTGACGACCCCGGCGGCGGAGACCGGCTTTTCGATCAGGACGCTCACTTGACGGAGACCTGCGAGATGTCGAGGACGCCGGTCCAGTCGCTGATGACGACGTTCTTGACGTCCTTGCCGACGAGGCGCTTGTAGACCGGGTGGAAGAGCGGCACGTCGAGGGCCTGCTCGCCGATCTTCTTGTCGAGGGCGCCCCAGCGCTTGCCCGCGGCGGCGAGGTCGGTGAGCTTGGCGATCTCGTCGATCTCGGTGTTCACGGCCGGGTCGTCGAGCTGTGCGTGGTTGTAGTTGGAGCCGTTCGTGACGATCTGCCGCCCGTCGAAGATCGGGGCGAGGAAGGGGGCGCCGGAAGGCCAGTCGGCGCCCCAGCGGGAGAGGAAGAAGCCGGGCGTGTTCTTGACGTCCCAACGCTTCTCGTTGAAGGCGTTGTTCTCCAGGCCCTCCAGCTTGACGGTGATGCCGGCGGCGGCGAGCGCCTGCTGGACGGCGGTGGCGACCTCGGGGCTGGTCTGCCGGTTCTGGGCGGTGGAGTGGGTCAGCGTGATGGTGAGGCCGTCGGGGTGGCCCGCTTCCTTGAGGAGCTCCTTGGCCTTCTCCGGGTTGCCGGTCTTCCCCGCCGGGAAGTGGTCGTAGGCGGTGAAGCCGAAGGCCTCGCGTTCGGGCAGGAAGGTGGTGGCGGGCTCGGCGAGGGCGGAGCCGCCGGCCGCGTTGATGACGCTCGTGCGGTTGATCGCGTAGGAGATGGCCTGGCGGACCTTCGGGTTGTCGAAGGGGGCGACCTTCGGGTTGAAGGCCAGGTAGTTGATGTAGCCGAAGTGGCCGGTGCCGACGCGGGACGCCAACTCGTTCTTGTCGGCGGAGTCGCCGATCTGCGCGAGTTCCGCCGGGCCCAGGTTGGTGTCCGTCGTGACGGCGGCCGCGTCGGGGCCGGAGCTGGTGGTCAGCCGCTGGTTGATGACCGCGGCGTCGAGCCCGGAGCGGACGTCGATCCTGTCCGGGTAGGCCTTGCGCTCCTCGTCGGTCTTCTCGTCCCAGTGCTCGTTGCGCTCCAGGGTGAGGTGTTCGCCGTCGCCGTCGTTCTTGACGACCTTGTACGGACCGGAGGAGACCGGGTGCTCCTCGTACTTGACGCCGGTGTCCTTGGCCTTGGGCACCGGCGCGAACTGCGTCTGGGTGGCGAGGAAGGGGAACTCGCCCTCGGGCTTGCGGAGTTTGAAGACGATGGTCCTCGCGTCCGGCACGACGATGGAGTCGAGGCCCTTGCCGCCGTCCTTGTAGGGGCCCTCGTAGCTTTCGCCGCCGACCAGCCAGTCCCTCAAGTAGGGTGCTCCGCCCGAGAGTTCGGCGGCGAAGGAGCGCTCGATGCCGTACTTGATGTCGGCGGTGGTGATCGGGGAGCCGTCCTCGTACTTCAGCCCCTCCTTGAGGGTGTACGTCCACTCGGTGGCGTCGGCGTTGGGCTTGCCGAGGTCGGTGGCGAGGTCGGGGACGACCTTCGCGCCGGCCGGGCCGTCCTCGCGGTTGCGGGTGGTCAGCGTGCGGAACACCAGCGAGGGAACGTTTCCGCCGCCCGAGGTGTAGAGCCGCGCGGGGTCGAAGTCGCTCTGCGGCTCGTTGTTGAGGACGGTCAGGGTGCCGCCCTTCTGCGGCGCGGCCCCGGCGGCACCCGGCTTGCCTCCGGCGGCGGCCTTGTCCGTGGCGTCCTCGGGCCCGCACGCCGCGGCTCCCCCGGCCAGTACGAGGCTGACGGCGACCGCGGCAACGCGGCGCGCTATGTGGGACTGACGGGCTGGACCGACGGAATGCATGGGAAAGGGGACCTCTCGGCATGAAGGGGGATGCGGAAAAGGCCACGCGAGGGGCAGCTGTCGCCGGTCGGCGAACGGAATGGACCGTCGGGAAGGAGCAGCCGCGCCCGCGGGCAGGAAATGCCCGGGCGCGGCGAGGCAGTCGGTGAGGAAGTCGCGCGCTCAGGCAGGCGTCAGCGACAGGAGATGTCGGCCACGCTGTGCGCGGCCACACCGAGGAGCGCCAGCTCGATGGCGGCGCTCGCGAAGAGGGTGTGGCGGTGCGACATGCGGAGAACAATTACCGATGAGCGGACACCTTGTCAACGAATCGACCGGCCCCGCCCCCGGATTTCCGATCAACTCCCGGGAAAGACCCAGGGATTGGGCTTGCATTGAATATTGTCGATGTCGAGGGATTTCGTCTGCTGCTGCATGATCGGCGCGAGCGAGCCCGGCGTCCGGCAACTCACGTGCCCGTGTCCCAGCCGGTGCCCGACCTCGTGGTTGATGAGCATCTGGCGGTAGGCCAGCATCTGGTCCGGGCCGAAGGTCGTGGAGCCCTGGGCCCAGCGGAACGCGTTGATCATCACGCGTTCGGTGGAGGCGGAGTCGCAGGAGACGTTGTCGACGGTGGTGTCCAGCGAGGACTTGGCGCACCATTCGCCGGTCGTCCCGGGGCTGGCCAGGGTGATCACGAACAGCACGTCGCCGGCCGGTACCCGCTCGAAGGTCATCTGCCCGCCGTGGGACCAGCTGCGCGGGTCGTTGAGGGTGCGCTGGACCGCGTCCGCGAAGAGCTGCTGGTCCATGCCGAGCCCCTGCTCGACGTCGACCCGGTAGCGCACCACCTTGCCCTTGCCGGGCGCCTTCTCCACGCCGGCCACGGTGTCGAAGGTGCCGGGGCCCTTCAGTCGGGGGTCGATCGGGAGCTGAAGCGCCATCCGCTGCTCGTACGTCAGCGGTTGCTCCGGCGCGGGTGCGGCCACGACCGGCGGGGCGTCGGGGGTGGGGCGGCCCTCGGACCGGTCCGTGCGGCCGCTCATGGCCCGTTCGGCGCCGTCGTCCCCCGCGGCGCGCGTCCCGCCGATGGAGTCGTCGTCGAGCGCCACCTGGCCCGCGACGACGACGGCCAGGACGGTGGTGACGGCAGCGGCGGCCATCCCGGTGTACGTGCGGAACTTCGCGCCGCGCCCGGAGCCGGTGCGCCCGCCGGTGGCGGCCGGCTCGGCCTCCCGCGGCCCGGGCACCAGGGGCGCCGCCGCGAACGGGTCGGGGGCGGGACGGCCCGTGACGAAGGGGTCGTCCGCGAACGGGTCGTCCACGAACGGATCGGTGACGAAGGAATCGGTGACGAAGGGATCGGTGACGAACGGACGGGGCGCGACCGACACGGGCGCTCCGGCGGAGCTCTGCCGCGGGGAGACGGACGCGGGGGTCCGGGGGGTGCCGCGCCGGTCGCCGTGGACGGCGGGCGGAGCGGGTTCCGCCGGCGGTTGCGCGCCCCAGGCCCCACCGGGTTCGTACTGCTCGGGCCGGCCGCCGGGTCGCGCGCCGGAACCGGCCGGCGGGACGTACCCCTGGTGGATGACGGTGGGCTCGGCCGCCCGGCGCGGGCCGCGGGGCTCCGCGTGGGGAGCGGGCGGCGCCGGGGGGAAGTCGGTGGCCGCGGACGCCCGGTGGGGCGCCGGTTCGTACAGGGCGCCGGAGAAGGATCCGTAGGGATCCTCGTACGGGTCCTCGTGGAGAAGGGGCTCCGGCCGCGGCGGGCCGTCCGCCGGAGCGGGGACGGCGGGAGCAGGGGCCTTGCGACTATGTCGTCCCATGGTCCTCAGCCCTTGCCGTCTTCGGTATCCCGCTCGGTGTCGTGCAACAGCTCCCGGAAGGCGGCGGCGACCACCTCCGGGTACTCCATCATCGCCACGTGCCCGGCCTCCGGCAGGCACAGCAGCCGCGAACCCCTGAAGGCCGCGGCGGCCTTGCGCGCCATACGGTACGAGACCAATTGGTCCCGGCCACCGTAGACCAACAGCGTCGGTGCGAGCACCCGTTGGGCCTGACGCCACAGTCCGTGCTGCCCGCCGAGGGTGTAGGCGTCGACGATCCCGCGTGACGAGCGGGCCAACGCGTCCCAGAAGTAGGGCAGGGCCATCCGCCGCTCCATCTCCTCGACGGCCCATCCGAACCCCTCGGGTGTCACCCGTGCGGGGTCCCCGTAACAGAGCGCCGTCACCCCCCGGGTGCGCTGTTCGGCGGTCAGCCCGCGGGTGAGCCGCGTGCACAGGGTGGCCATGCCGGGCAGCGCCAGCAGGGCGGTGGGGACGGCCGATCTCTGTACGCGCAGTTCCGGCAGCGCCGGCGACACCAGCGTCAGCGTGCGCACCAGGTCGGGGCGGACCGCCGCGATCCGGGTGGAGACGGCGCCGCCCAGGGAGTTCCCGAACAGGTGGACGGGCCCGCGCCCTGCGGCGTCGAGGTGGCGGATGACGGCGCGGGCGAGCGCGGTCACCGAGTAGTCCCGGTCGGCGGGCGGCGGGGACCAACCGAAGCCGGGCAGGTCGACGGCCTCGGCGTCCACGGCGTCGGCCAGCTGCTCCATGAGCGCCGACCAGTTCTGGGAGGAGCCGCCGAGTCCGTGCACGAAGAGCGCGGGCGGCAGACCCTCCCGCACGGGTGGCCGGAAACGTACGTTCAGCTCCAGGCCCGGCAGCGTGACGGTGCGCAGCCGCTCACCCTCGGCCACCCGTACCGCTCCCACCTGGGAGTTCGGCTCGACGGTGGACCGCACACCCGGCAGCTCGGTCGAAGACATGGGGCAATGTTACGAGAGGATCACGCCCACCCCTCGGACTTCCCTTGTGTTCGCGGTCACAGGACCACCTGGCGGCGGATCCCCGATCCTCCT
This sequence comes from Streptomyces sp. NPDC057939, assembly GCF_042887545.1. NCBI lineage: Bacteria > Bacillati > Actinomycetota > Actinomycetes > Kitasatosporales > Streptomycetaceae > Streptomyces > Streptomyces sp. NPDC057939. Next base: position 33,423 of record NZ_JBHVPG010000031.1, on the reverse strand, counting down.
AGGCTCATAGGTACGAGCGAAGGCGAGGGGAGCGCGATGACAGCCGACCCTGCGGAACCGGACACCTTCCGGGGGAGGATTCCGGAGATCACCGACCCCGAGGCGCCCGAGGCGGACGTCGCGGAGCAACGGGCCGAACTCCAACCGCAGGAGGACGACCCGCTGTCCGGCCTGGAGCCGGGCGAGGCACCCGAGGCGGACGCCGCGGAGCAGGCCCGCGTCGTCCCGCTCGACGAGGAGGACTACCGCTGAGGGGCACCGGCGGCCCGCTCACGGCCCGCGCCCGCCGCTGACCAGCGTGTCCGGCCGGTCCGTACCGCGAGAAAACTCGGCTTGAACCCACCAGATCGGGTTACCGAAAAGTACGATGGCGGCGCGGCGCAGAGCGCACTGTGTACTTAAAGAAAGTGGGAGGCGGCGTGACAGCCATCGAGCAGACCGAGGCAGCGCGTCCGCGGGGCACGCGACTGCCGCGTCGCGCCCGGCGCAACCAGCTCCTGGGCGCGGCCCAGGAGGTCTTCGTCGCACAGGGTTACCACGCCGCCGCGATGGACGACATCGCGGAGCGCGCCGGAGTCAGCAAGCCGGTGCTCTACCAGCACTTCCCCGGCAAGCTCGACCTCTACCTGGCGCTGCTGGACCAGCACTGCGAGGCGCTGCTGGTGGCGGTGCGCACGGCGCTGGAGTCGACCACCGACAACAAGCTGCGCGTGGCCGCCACGATGGACGCCTACTTCGCGTACGTCGAGGACGAGGGCGGCGCCTTCCGGCTGGTCTTCGAGTCGGACCTGACGAACGAGCCCGCGGTGCGCGAGCGCGTCGACCGGGTCTCGCTCCAGTGCGCCGAGGCGATCTCCGACGTGATCGCCGAGGACACGGGACTGTCGAAGGACGAGTCGATGCTGCTGGCCGTGGGCCTGGGCGGGGTCTCCCAGGTGGTGGCCCGCTACTGGCTGTCCAGCGCGAGCCCGGTCGCCCGGGACACCGCCGTGGACCTGCTGACGTCGCTCGCCTGGCGCGGCATCGCCGGTTTCCCGCTGCACGGCACGGACGCCTGACCGGCACCTGTTCGCTGCGAGCGTGTCCGCCGCGAGCCGATCGTGTCCCCTCTCCGGGCTAATGTGGACCGGGTACGGCGCGGCTGATCGCGCGAACCGGACCGTCGGAGGGACAAAGCCGTGGAGGTCAAGATCGGCGTGCAGCACGCACCCCGGGAGATCGTGCTGGAGAGCGACCTGAGCGCCGAGGAGCTGGAGAGCATCGTCTCCGCCGCGCTGTCGGGCTCGGCGCCGTTGCTCAGCCTCACCGACATCAAGGGCCGCAAGGTCCTGGTGCCGTCGGACCGCCTGTCGTACATCGACCTGGGTGAGCCGAGCGTGCGCAAGGTCGGCTTCGGAGCGCTCTGAAGCACCGAGAACTGAGAGGAACGGCCCGGCGGTTGACTCGCCGGGCCGTTTCCCTTTGTTCCGCTTCGGGTAGGACCGCAGTGACCGCCTGCCCCCGACCGAATGGGAGTGACCAGATGCTGCTGTTGGAGGCGCTCGGCTCCGGTCTGTTGGGTCTCGCCCTGGCCGGCGCGGCCGTGCGGGTTTTCGCCCGGCGGCTGCCGTCTCCCGGAATCGTGCTGGTCAGCGGTGCGGCGGGGGCGCTCTTCGGGGCCTACCTCACGCACACCGCGCTGGGCCCCGGGCACAACACCCTGGCGTACACGTTCCTCGGCGCCGCCCTGGTGTCGGCCGTCGTGCTGTCCCTCCTGCTGCGCCCTGCCTCGCACTCGGGGAGGCCGCCCCGCGGGGCTCCGTTTTCGCTCCCGTCGCGGGGCTGACCCCTCGGGGAGCGGGGCCGCGGAACCTCCGGAAGGGTCGCTGCGGGGGCCCTGAGGACCCGGAGCGGCGCGGCGACCCGTGAACACCGGTCCCGGAGCGGGGGACCCGGAGAAACGGAACGGGGGCCCTGCGGACAGGACCCCCGGATTTCGCCGCCGTGCGAGCGGTCAGGCCGCCAGGCCCAGTGCCGCCATCCGCTTGGTGTGCGCCTTCGTGATCCGGGTGAACATCTCGCCGACGGCCGCCAGGTCGAAGCCCGCCGCCATTCCGTCGACGCCGCCGACCAGCATCGTGGACAGCGCGTCGCGCTCGGCGACCACCCGCTGGGCCTGCGACAGCGCCTCGCCCATCAGGCGGCGCGCCCACAGCGCGAGCCGGCCGCCACAGCGCGGGTCGGCCTCGATCGCCGCGCGGACCTTCTCGACGGCGAAGCCGCCGTGGCCGGTGTCGTCGAGGACGCCGACGACGAGCGCACGGGTGTCGGTGTCCAGGTGGGTGGCGACCTCGCGGTAGAAGTCGCTGGCGATCGAGTCGCCGACGTAGGCCTTGACCAGGCCCTCCAGCCAGTCCGACGGGGCGGTCTGGCGGTGGAAGTCGTCGACGCCCTTCGCGAAGGGCTCCATCGCGGCCGTCGGCTCGACGTCGATGGCCGCCAGCCGTTCGCGCAGCCTCTCGAAGTGGTGGAACTCGGCCGACGCCATCTTCGCGAGTTCGGCCTTGTCATCGAGGGTGGGTGCGAGCTTCGCGTCCTCCGCGAGCCGCTCGAACGCCGCGAGCTCTCCGTACGCCAGCGCGCCGAGGAGGTCCACGACGGCGGCCCGGTACTGGGGCGACGCCGAGGCGGTCGCCCAGTCCTGGGCGGCGATTCCGTGCGCCTCGGCGGGGGCGCTGTCGTCGGCGGGAGATGCGTTTTCTACGGTCGACATGCTCCGCACAATAGCCGCCCGAAAGGCCGCACAAGTCACCACACCTGCACACTGTCAGTCCACGTAAACGCGCCTACCCGGTGAATTCACCCGACACAGCTGCGCGATTCCGGGGTACAGTGGTAATGCGCCTGCCGAATACTCGGCGGGCCATCCGAATGAGGATGCCCGGTCGGTGGCCCGATCGGCTCCAACCCGACCGCCCTCGGTGTGGTGCGTACGTCCATGCGTACAGCCTCCGCACGAGGGGCCCCCTCAGCGGCAGAAGCGCTTGAGCGAAGGCTAGTGGTCCCGCGCAGCTTCGTACGTAGCAGTACTGCAAGCACGGCACGGTACGACCCCCCTCGCCGCCTCGCGCCGCGTCTCACAGAAGAGGCAGCACCCTGACTACGTTCCGAGACCTCGGGATCTATCCCGAGACGGCCGAGGCCCTTGAGGCCGTCGGCATCGTGTCCCCCTTCCCGATCCAGGAGATGACCCTCCCCGTCGCCCTTTCCGGCACGGACGTCATCGGCCAGGCGAAGACCGGCACCGGCAAGACGCTGGGCTTCGGCCTCCCCCTGCTGGAGCGCGTCACCGTTCCCGCCGACGTCGAGGCCGGCCGCGCCCGCCCCGACCAGCTGACGGACGCCCCGCAGGCCCTCGTGGTGGTTCCCACCCGCGAGCTGTGCACCCAGGTCACCAACGACCTCCTCACCGCGGGCAAGGTCCGCAACGTCCGCGTCCTCGCCATATACGGCGGCCGCGCGTACGAGCCGCAGGTCGAGGCGCTCAAGAAGGGCGTCGACATCATCGTCGGCACCCCGGGCCGCCTGCTCGACCTGGCCGGCCAGAAGAAGCTCGACCTCTCGCACGTCCGCGCGCTCGTCCTGGACGAGGCCGACGAGATGCTGGACCTGGGCTTCCTGCCCGACGTCGAGCGCATCATGAGCTACCTGCCGCCGAAGCGACAGACGATGCTGTTCTCGGCGACCATGCCGGGCGCCGTCATCGGCCTGGCCCGTCGCTACATGACGCAGCCGACGCACATCCGCGCCGTCTCCGAGGACGGTGAGGGCGCGACCGTCGCCAACACCACGCAGCACGTCTTCCGTGCGCACAACATGGACAAGCCGGAGCTCGTCTCCCGCATCCTGCAGGCCGAGGGCCGTGGCCTCGCCATGATCTTCTGCCGCACCAAGCGCACGGCGGCCGACATCGCCGAGCAGCTGGAGAAGCGCGGCTTCGCCTCGGGCGCCGTCCACGGCGACCTCGGCCAGGGCGCCCGCGAGCAGGCGCTGCGCGCCTTCCGCAACGGCAAGGTCGACGTGCTGGTCTGCACCGACGTCGCCGCTCGTGGCATCGATGTCGAGGGCGTGACCCACGTCATCAACTACCAGACGCCGGAGGACGAGAAGACCTTCCTGCACCGTGTGGGCCGCACCGGCCGCGCGGGCAAGAAGGGCATCGCCGTCACCCTGGTCGACTGGGACGACATCCCGCGCTGGCAGCTGATCAACAAGGCGCTGGAGCTGGACTTCCACGACCCGGTCGAGACGTACTCCACGTCCCCGCACCTGTACGAGGAAATGAACATCCCGGCCGGCACCAAGGGCATCCTGCCCCGCGCCGAGCGCACCCGGGCCGGCCTGAAGGCCGAGAACCTCGAAGACCTCGGCGAGACCGGTGGGCGCGGTGGCCGTGGTGGTCGCGGCCCCGCCGCTGCCGCCGTGGTGACCGAGGAGCGTCCCGCGCGCACCCGTACGCCGCGTCAGCGCCGCCGCACCCGCGGTGGTTCGGACCTCGGCGCCGAGGCCGTGGACGCGCCGGTGACCCCGGCCCCCGACGCGGCCGTGGCCGCTCCGGGCGTCGAGGAGCCGCGCAGGCCGCGCCGCCGCCGGACCCGGGTGTCCGCCGGTGCCGCCGCCGCGGCGGTGGCCGAGGCCGCCGTCGTCGAGGCGCCGGTCGCCGAGGCGCCGGTCGCCGTCACCGAGGCCCCGGTCGCGACCGAGGCTCCGGCCGTCGCCGACGAGGCCCCGGTCAAGGCGCGCCGCACCCGGACCCGCAAGGCCGTGGCGCCCGCCGCCGAGGCCGTCACCGAGGCCGCCGTCATCCCGGCCCCGGCCGAGGAGGCCCCGGTTGCCCCGCGTCGGACCAGGGCCCGCAAGGCCGTGGCGCCCGCCGCCGAGGCCGTGCTCGTTCCGGCTCCGGCAGTGGTCGAGGAGGCTCCGGTCGCCCCGCGCCGTCCCCGCGTCCGCAAGGTCGTGGCGCCCGCCGTCGACGAGCCCGACTTCCAGATGGCCCCGATGGTGGAGCCGCCGGTCAAGACCCGCCGGACCCGGCCCCGCAAGGTGGTCGAGGCGGCTCCGGTCGTCGAGGTCGCCGCGCCGGCCGAGGAGGCTCCCGCGAAGCCGAAGCGCACGCGGACCCGCAAGGCGGCCCCGGCCGCCGAGGTCGCCGCCGCGGCGGCCACCGAGGAGGCTCCGGCCAAGCCGAAGCGCACCCGCGCCCGCAAGGTCGCGGAGACCGCCCCCGAGGCGTAGGGCCCACGCCCGCACGGCGGCCCCGGTCCCCTTTCGAAGGGGGCCGGGGCCGTTCTCGTACCCGGGGGCTACGGGCCGGTAGCCTCGGGCCATGAGCAAGCCGCCGCGCCTCACCCTGCCGTCCGTCGCCCGCGCGTACCGCCTCACCACCGCCCGCGGCGCCTTCGCCGCGCACGAGGCCGGGCAGCCCGTACGGGGCACCGCCCTGCTGGTTCCCGGGTACACGGGCAGCAAGGAGGACTTCGTCGGCCTGCTGGAGCCGTTGGCGGCGGCCGGGTACCGGGTCGTCGCCGTCGACGGGCGCGGCCAGTACGAGACGCCGGGGCCCCGCGACGAGGCGGCGTACGGGCTGGAGGAGCTGGCCCGCGACGTCCTGGCCCAGGCCGCCGCGCTGGGCGGCGGGCCGCTGCACCTGGTCGGCCATTCCCTGGGCGGCCTCATCGCCCGCGCGGCCGTCCTGCGCGACGCCGCTCCCTTCGCCTCGCTCACCCTGATGAGCAGCGGGCCGGGCGCGATCACCGAGGTCCAGCGGGCCCGTACCAAGCTGCTGGTCGCCGGTCTGGAGGCGTTGCGGGACGACATGCCGGCGCTGTGGGCGGCGATGCGGGCCCAGGACCCCGAGGACACCACCCCCGACGGCCCCGCGCTGACGGAGTTCCTGCGGGAGCGCTGGCTGGCGACCGTGCCCGAGCAGCTGATCACCACCGGCCGGGTGCTGATCGGCGAGCCGGACCGGGTGGCGGAGCTGGCGGAGGTCGCGCTGCCCAAGCTCGTTCTGTCCGGAAAGGTCGACTACGCCTGGCCCGTCCCGTTGATGGACGACATGGCCGTCCGCTTGAGCGCGGCGCGAGTGGTCGTCGAGGACGCGGAACACTCCCCCAACGCAGAGAACCCGCAGGTCACAGCGGGTGCGCTGGCCTCCTTCTGGGACACCGCCCTTCAGAGGTAGTTAGCGAGTGAAAAAATTTCCTTAGCGTAGGGAATGTTTGCCGCTTACACTTCGTTAACCCTGTGCAAGGAGAAACACCGACGAAGGGAGAAGCCCATGCGCTTCGAGATTCTGCGCCTGAACGACGTCGACGGATCCGCCGTGGACAGCACCGTCGTGGACGCGGCCTCCGTCAACCGGATCGTGCAGCAGGCGGCCTCAGTGGGCCAGCGCATTCTGATCCGACCGGCCGGACCGGCGTCCTCCTGAACTTCGCGCAACGCCCCCGCACCGAAATCCGGTGCGGGGGCGTTCGTGTGTCCGGGGCCTGGTGCGCCCCGGCCGGCGCGTCAGGCTCCGCGTACGACCTGGAGCACGCCGTTGATGATCTGCTGGACGGCGATGGCGGAGAGCATCATGCCCGCGAGCCGGGTCACGAGGACCACGCCGCCGTCCTTGATGACCCGGATGATCACCAGCGAGTAGCGCATGGTCAGCCACAGCACCACGTGCATGGCGATGATCGCGCACCACACCGATACCTGCCCGGTCACCCCGTCGGCCTTCTGCACGGCCAGGATGACGGACACGATCGCGCCGGGACCCGCCAGCAGCGGCATGCCCAGCGGGACGAGGGCGACGTTCACGTCCTTGGTCTGCTTGGGCTCGTCGGTCTTGCCGGTGAGCAGGTCGAGCGCGATCAGCAGGAGCAGCAGACCGCCCGCGATCATCAGCGCGGGGACGGAGACGTGCAGGTAGTCCAGGATCTGCTGACCGCAGAGCCCGAAGACGGCGATGACGCCGAAGGCGACGCAGACGGCCTGCCAGGCCATGCGGCGCTGCACCTTGGCGGGACGCCCGGAGGTCAGCGCGAGGAAGATCGGCGTGATTCCCGGGGGGTCCATAATCACGAAAAGCGTGAGAAAAAGGGATCCGAAGACGGCGAAGTCGAGCACAGTGATGCCTTGCAGGTGAGGGGTGTGAAGAAAAAGGGGGAGGAGAGCGCGCGGGGCGGCGCTTACGCGCGCGGGGCTCCGCCGGCGCCGGGCACGGGGAAGGCGCCGGTCGCCCGGCGCGTGATCTCGCCGTAGATCTCGGGGTCGGTCGTGTACTCGCCGAGACGGCAGGTCTTGCGGCTGCCGTGGTAGTCGCTGGACCCGGTCGTCAGCAGGCCCAGGTCGGCGGCCAGGGCGCGCAGCCGGGCACGGGTGTCGGCGTCGTGGTCCATGTGGTCCACCTCGATGCCGTCCAGGCCGGCGGCCGCCATGGCGGCCATCTGCTCCTCGGACACGCAGTGGCCGCGCTTGACGGCGGCGGGATGCGCGAGGACGGTGACCCCGCCGGCCGCCTTGACCAGGCGGATGGCGTCGAAGGGGTCGAACTCGTGCTTCTCCGCGTAGGCGCGGCCGCCGTTGGCGAGCCACTGCTCGGTGAACGCGTCGGAGACCGTGGGGACGACTCCCAGCTCGACCAGGGCGGTGGCGATGTGCGGGCGGCCGACCGAGCCGTCACCGGCGATGCGCGCCACCTGCTCCCAGGTGATGTCCACGCCGAGGTCCCGCAGCTTGCCGATCATGGCCTGGGCGCGCGGGGTGCGGTCGTCGCGGACGAGCTCCCGCTCCCGGAAGAGCTCGGGCTCCAGCGGGTCGAAGAGGTACGCCAGCATGTGCAGGCCGACCCCGTCGATGCGGCACGACAGCTCGGCCCCCGTGACGAGGGTCAGCCCGTCGGGGAGGGCGGCGGTCGCCTCCGCGTATCCGCCGACGGTGTCGTGGTCCGTCAGCGCGACCACGTCGAGACCCGCGGCGGCGGCGTTGCGCACCAGCTCGGCGGGGGTGTCCGTGCCGTCGGAGGCGGTGGAGTGGGCGTGCAGATCGATGCGCACAGCCGAACTCCAGGGCTCGCGGGGACGGGGGGACACTCCAGGATAACCGCGCCGACCCCGTGCCCTTTACCCTGCCGGCGGCCCACTGGCAAGCCCCTCCCGCGACCGATCGGGGGCACGGGGCGCGGCGGGTCAAGGGCTCAGGATGCGGCGGGTCAGGGGCTCAGGATGCGGGGGCTCAGGGCGCCGCAGGGCAGGAGCTCCACCTCGGAGCCCGCTTCGCGCAGGTCGGTGAGGACCAGTTCGTCGTACATGAGGAGGCCGGACTGTTCCGGCCAGACGATGGCCCACAGCCACAGCCCCCGCGCCTCGCCCGCGAAGACGGCGCGATCGTCGGGGACGCCCTTGAGGTGCCACAGCGGCGCCGGCCGCCCCGCCGCGACGACCTTCGCGTCCGGCGGGCCCGAAACGTCGATGTGCGGGCCGGGGTCCGGCCCGTCGATGCCCGCGAACCGCGCGCCGAGTCCGACGCCGAGTTCCTCCGCGACCAGCAGCAGCTCCCCGAGGCCGCCCAGCGGCCCGGGGCCCGAGCAGGCGACGGCGGTGGCGCGGCCGCCGCTGCGGTCGTCCCCCGCGGTGGCGACCCCGGTGAAGAGCCACCCCACCGGGAGGGGCCACGGCATCCACACCGGCACCCGCGCCCGGTGGACGACCACGCCGAGCCCCTCGACACTGGGCGGGATGACGGGCTGCAACGGGTGGACGGCGCCGTGCGCGGCGCACTGCCAGGAGTCGGCGAAAAGACCGGGCGCGCGCACCCGGCCACCGCACTTCGGGCAACTCGGTTCGCCCCTCATAAGAAGCACGCTCCTCCCCGCCCGGCGCCCCGTCAAGGCACGGTCACCCGTCCGGATGTCATCCGTACCCGCGGGCGCGGCGCTCAGTCCAGTGCGACGGCCGTACGCAGAGGGTCCCGCAGATCGGTGCCGCGCGCGAGCCAGCGTTCCTGGAGGGCGGCGGCGCCGTGGACGCGCTTCCAGGCGGCCTCGTTCGCGGTCATCGGGAGGAGGGGGAGGAAGCGGACCGGGTCCATGGGCTCGTCCAGGTCGAGGTCCTCGACCAGGCCGCCGGACTCGGCGACGAGGACGGAGGTGAACGGGGCCCCGTCCCAGAGGGGTTCGCCGACGTCGAGGGAGGCCCCGGGGGCGACGATGAGCCCCTCGACCATCGGGGAGGCCGCCAGCACGGCGAGCGGGCGCAGCAGTTTGTCGGTCGGGGCGAGCCCGGCCCGTACGGTCAGGACCAGCTCGGCGCGCGGGCCGCGCACGGGGTCGGCGACCATGTCGGTCGGGTCGGTCATGGGGTGTGCGGACATGCCGAGGGTCGCGTACCGCAGGAGGTCCCCCTCGGCGAAGCGGAGGACCTCGATGCGGTCGGTGCCCAGGAAGGTGACGGCGGCGCGGGCGTCGGGCTCGCCGAACGTGCTGCGGAGCCGGGCTTCGACGAGGGCCGGAATTTCTGCCATGGAACGAGCATAGAACTCGTATCGCGGGGGTAAAGCGCGGGTCCTGACCATCCGTCGGCTGTTAGTGTGGACAGCTGGTCGGGGCCGCGTGCAGCAGGGCCCCGTCCGAAGGCGGTGGAGGACGTCCCCCACGGGGGACCGGCCGGAGGAGGTGGGGCTGCAATGGATCGAAGTCGATCGTGCAGTACCAATCGCTCTTCCACTTCTGCGGCGGGCGCTTCCCGCCCTCTGTGATCTTCTGATCAGTAGAAGAGCGACGGCAGAACTTTGTCCTCCCGTCCTGCTTCCTTCCGTTCGCCCCGGGCCCGCCCGCCCGCGCGCCGGAAGGTCTCCCACCCGTACGGTCCGCAGCCGTGCGCGCGAAGGAGCCTGCCATGTCGATGCTGCCCTACCTCCGTGCCGCCGTCCGCCCGGCCCTGCGCAGGTCCACCCCCGCGCAGCCCGGTTACGACACCACCCGCGACCCCTCCGCCAGTAGCGCGGTCGTCGACTGCGCGGTGTACCGCGACGGGCGCCGCGATCCGCGGGATCCGGGCTCCGGCCGTCTGACGCCGCGTGAGGCGATCCGTCGGGTCCGTGAGGACGGCGGTTTCGCCTGGATCGGCCTGCACGAGCCGACCGAGGCCGAGTTCGCGGGGATCGCCGCCACGTTCGGCCTGCACCCGCTGGCCGTCGAGGACGCGGTGCACGCGCACCAGCGGCCGAAGCTGGAGCGCTACGACGACACCCTCTTCACCGTCTTCAAGACGATCCACTACGTCGACCACGCCGAACTGACGGCGACCAGCGAGGTCGTGGAGACCGGCGAGGTGATGTGCTTCACCGGCCCGGACTTCGTCATCACCGTCCGGCACGGCGGCCAGGGCTCCCTGAAGGGCCTGCGCCACCGCCTCCAGGACGACCCGGACCTGCTCTCGCGCGGCCCCTCGGCGGTACTGCACTCGATCGCCGACCACGTCGTCGACGGGTACATCGCGGTCGCGGCGGCCGTGCAGGACGACATCGACGTGGTGGAGAGCGAGGTCTTCGCCGCTCCCGCCAAGGGCGTCGCGCGCGGCGGCGACGCCGGCCGGATCTACCAGCTCAAGCGGGAGGTGCTGGAGTTCAAGCGGGCGGTGGCGCCGCTGCTGCGGCCGATGGAGCTGCTGAGCGAGCGGCCGATGCGGCTCGTGGACCCGGCCGTCCAGAAGTACTTCCGCGACGTGGCCGACCACCTGGCGCGGGTGCACGAGCAGGTCGTCGGCTTCGACGAGCTGCTGAACTCGATCCTCCAGGCCAACCTCGCGCAGGCGACGGTCGCCCAGAACGAGGACATGCGCAAGATCACCTCGTGGGCGGCGATCATCGCGGTGCCGACGATGATCTGCGGGGTGTACGGGATGAACTTCGACCACATGCCCGAGCTCCAGTGGGAGTACGGCTATCCGATGGTGATGGCCACGATCGTCGGGGTCTGCTTCACGATCCACCGCGCGTTGCGCCGCAACGGCTGGCTGTAGCGCGCCGCAGGCGAAGGCCTACCCTGTGCGCATGACTCTCAGCGCGCTCGACCTCGCCCTCGTCGAGGAGGCCTCCAAGAAGTCCGGCCTGATCTGGGTCCGCGGCGAAGGCGCCGACCGGGCCCTGTGGCACGCCTGGGTGAACGGCGCGGCGCACGTCCTCGGGGACGGGCCCGGCGAGCAGCCGTTCCCGGGTCTGGCCGACGGGTCCACCGCCGAGGTGACCGTGCGCAGCAAGGACAAGGGCGGACGCCTCGTCGCCTGGACCGCGGCCGTGCGGGAGCTGGAGCCGCGCGGCGAGGCGTGGGAGGCCGCGGTGGCCGAGCTCAAGGGCAAGCGGCTGAACGCGCCCGACTCCGAACTGATGACGGACCGCTGGGCGCGCGAGTGCCGGCTGCTGCGCCTGGAGCCGGTGGCGGTGTCCGGACGGCTGCCGGACGGTTCGCTGGCGGCGGTTCCGCTGCCGACCCAGGCGACGACCCGCCGGGCGATTCCCGCGGGGCTGCCGAAGCTGCTGCTGAAGCGGAAGCGCAAGAGCGGACGCTGAGGAGGAGCGGACGCCGAGGAGGAGCCGGCGCCGCGACGCGCTCAGCCCCCGTTGCCCTCGCCGGAACCCGTACCGGAGCCCGAACCCGAGCCGGTGCCCGCTCCCGCCGTGTTGGTGGGGGCCGGTGAGGCGCCGCCGCCCTGGCCGTCCTTGGTCGTGGGCAGTTCGACGGTCTGGTCCTCCTGGGGCGGGTCCAGCGGGAAGGCCTTGCCCCATTCGGCGAGCTCCACCCGGCCCGCGCCGCCCGCGCGTTCCATCAGCAGCGGGTAGGGGGTGCCGGTCAGGGAGACGGAGAGCCGGCCGCCCTTGCCGCCCTCCGCCAGGACGGGCACCACGCGGGTCGGTCCGACCGTGCTGTACGGGCCCTTGGTGAGCTTGCCGTCGAGGCCGAGCAGGCCGTCGAGCAGGACGTCCATGTCGGTGAAGCCGCGGAACTGCTTGTAGGAGGGGTCGTTCTCGGGGACCTTCACGTACTTGTCGCCCAGCTTGCCCGCCGAGTCGGACTTCCCCCAGAAGGCGGCGCTCGCCTTCAGGTAGAGCTGCTCGCCGACGCGCAGCAGCTGGAAGGTGTCCTCCTGCGACTTCACCTCGCCGGTGCCGCCCTCCGACTTCAGTCGCATGTCGAGCGTGAAGGTCTTGCCGCCGGTGACCAGCGTCCCGGACAGGTGCACCGATTCGGCGGCCGTGGCGGCGGCCTTCGCCTGGGCCTCGATCTTCTCGGCGGGGAGCTTGCCGATCCCGTTCGTGCCCTTGTCGGGGTCCTTCTTCTCGCCGCAGCCCGCACCGGTGACGGCGAGGCCCGCGCACAGGACGCCGATGACGGCGGCCCTGCGCAGCCGTGCGGCGGAGGGGTAGGCGGTCACGGGCGGGTGCCTCTCGTCGTGCGGCTGCGGGCAGCAGGCAGCGTACCCGCCCCGGGCGCGGCCGCTTCCGGACCCCCGGGCGGACGGCCCCACCAGGACGGTTGCGCGCGGCACGGGCTAGCCTGAGGCACGGCAGGACTGTCGATTGACGCTCTAGGAGGCGCTCGGATGGCTGCAGGCGCCCCGCGGATCTTCGTCTCGCATCTGTCGGGTGTGCCCGTCTTCGATCCCAACGGCGATCAGGTGGGCCGGGTCCGGGACCTGGTCGCGATGCTGCGCGTGGGTGGACGACCGCCCCGGCTGCTCGGGCTGGTCGTCGAGGTCGTCAGCCGCCGTCGGATCTTCCTGCCGATGACCCGGGTGACGGGCGTGGAGTCCGGCCAGGTCATCACCACCGGCGTCGTCAACATGCGGCGCTTCGAGCAGCGCCCGACCGAACGGCTGATCCTCGGCGAGCTGCTGGACCGGCGGGTGACGCTGGGGGCGACCGGCGAGGAGGTCACCGTCCTCGACGTGGCCATCCAGCAGCTCCCGGCCCGCCGGGACTGGGAGATCGACCGGATCTTCGTCCGCAAGGGGAAGGCGGGCGCGCTGCGCCGCCGCGGCGAGACGCTGACGGTGGAGTGGTCCGCGGTCACCGGCTTCTCGCTGGAGGAGGACGGACAGGGCGCCGAGAGCCTGGTCGCGACCTTCGAACAGATGCGCCCGGCGGACCTGGCGAACGTCCTGCACCACCTGACCCCGAAGCGGCGCGCCGAGGTGGCCAACGCCCTCGACGACGACCGGCTCGCGGACGTCCTGGAGGAGCTCCCCGAGGACGACCAGGTGGAGATCCTCGGCAAGCTGAAGGAGGAGCGCGCGGCGGACGTCCTGGAGGCGATGGACCCCGACGACGCGGCCGACCTGCTGTCCGAGCTGCCGGAGGACGACAAGGAGCGGCTGCTGACGCTGATGCAGCCGGACGACGCCGCGGACGTGCGGCGCCTGATGTCGTACGAGGAGCGGACGGCGGGCGGCCTGATGACGACCGAGCCCATCGTGCTGCGGCCCGACGCGACCGTCGCGGACGCGCTGGCCCGCGTACGGCAGTCGGACCTGTCGCCGGCGCTGGCGGCGCAGGTGTACGTGTGCCGCCCGCCGGACGAGACGCCGACGGGCAAGTACCTGGGGACGGTGCACTTCCAGCGGCTGCTGCGGGACCCGCCGTTCACCCTCGTCAGTTCGATCGTGGACACCGACCTGCCGCCACTGCGGCCGGACGCGTCGCTGCCGGTGGTGACGAGCTATCTGGCCGCCTACAACATGGTCGCCGTGCCGGTCGTCGACGAGAGCGGCTCGCTGCTCGGCGCGGTCACCGTCGACGACGTACTGGACCACCTGCTGCCCGAAGACTGGCGCGAGACGGACTTCCATTCCGAGGAGGCCGTCCGTGGCCACTGAGCGGGGGCGCGGCGAAGCCGCGCGCGAACGGCGCCGGGAGCGGCGCGAACACGCCCGGGACGGGTTGTCCGACCGGCTGGAGGAGGCGGCGGAGCGGCTGCGGCACGAGCGGCCGGAACGTTCCACCGAGCGGGCGAAGGGCACCGCGCCGTCCGGGTCGAGCGCGCTGTCGCGCTCACGCGTCCGGCTGGACCTGCCGCGCCCGGCGCGCCGCCGGCTGCTGCCGGAGTACGACCCGGAGGCGTTCGGGCGGCTGTCGGAGAAGGTGGCGCGGTTCCTCGGCACGGGCCGGTTCATCGTCTGGATGACCCTGGTCATCATCGTCTGGGTGCTGTGGAACATCTTCGCGCCGGACGACCTGCGGTTCGACCAGTACCCCTTCATCTTCCTGACGCTGATGCTGTCCCTGCAGGCCTCGTACGCCGCGCCGCTGATCCTGCTCGCGCAGAACCGGCAGGACGACCGGGACCGGGTCAACCTGGAGCAGGACCGCAAGCAGAACGAGCGGTCCATCGCGGACACCGAGTACCTGACGCGCGAGATCGCGGCGCTGCGGATGGGCCTGGGCGAGGTCGCCACGCGCGACTGGATCAGGTCCGAGTTCCAGGACCTGATCAAGGAGATGGACGAGCGGCGGCTATTCCCGCCGGAACGTGATGAAGGCGACCGCTGAGGAGCTTTCCTGAGCCGTGCTACCGAGCCGTACCATCGGGGCATGGCTACCGACACAAGCTCCGCCGCCGTGCCTGAGCAGGACGCGATCCTGGACGCTCTGGCGACGGTGAACGACCCCGAGATCCACCGGCCGATCACCGAACTCGGCATGGTCAAATCGGTGGAGATCGGCGAGGGCGGCGCGGTGGCCGTCACGGTCTACCTCACGGTGTCGGGCTGTCCGATGCGCGAGACCATCACCAAGAACGTCACCGAGGCCGTGGAACGGGTCGCGGGCGTCACCTCCGTGGCGGTGACCCTCGACGTGATGAGCGACGAGCAGCGCAAGGACCTCGCGGCCACCCTGCGCGGCGGCACCGCCGAGCGCGAGGTGCCGTTCGCCAAGCCCGGCTCGCTGACCCGCGTGTACGCGGTCGCGTCGGGCAAGGGCGGTGTCGGCAAGTCCTCGGTGACGGTCAACCTGGCCGCCGCGATGGCGGCGGACGGCCTGAAGGTCGGCGTCGTCGACGCGGACATCTACGGCCACAGCGTGCCGCGCATGCTCGGTGTCGAGGGCCGCCCGACCCAGGTCGAGAACATGATCATGCCGCCGTCCTCGCACGGCGTGAAGGTCATCTCCATCGGCATGTTCACCCCGGGCAACGCGCCGGTCGTGTGGCGCGGCCCGATGCTGCACCGCGCGCTCCAGCAGTTCCTCGCGGACGTCTACTGGGGCGACCTGGACGTGCTGCTGCTCGACCTGCCGCCGGGTACGGGCGACATCGCGATCTCCGTGGCGCAGCTGGTGCCGAACGCCGAGATCCTCGTCGTGACCACCCCGCAGCAGGCGGCGGCCGAGGTCGCCGAGCGGGCCGGCTCCATCGCGGTGCAGACCCACCAGAAGATCGTCGGCGTGGTCGAGAACATGTCGGGCCTGCCGTGCCCGCACTGCGACGAGATGGTCGACGTCTTCGGCTCGGGCGGTGGCCAGAAGGTCGCCGACGGCCTGACGAAGACGGTCGGCGCCTCGGTACCGGTCCTCGGCACGATCCCGATCGACGTGCGGCTGCGCGAGGGCGGCGACGACGGCACCCCCGTCGTGCTGTCCGACCCGGACTCCCCGGCCGGCGCGGCCCTGCGCGCGATCGCGGGCAAGCTGGGGGGCCGCGCCCGCGGCCTGTCGGGCATGTCGCTGGGCATCACCCCGCGCAACAAGTTCTGAGACCACGTGGAGGAGGGGGGGGCCCCCGCCCGGGGGGGGGCCCCCGCAGCACCCGGGCGGGCCCGCGCGGGGCGCGTCGCGATGAGGGGCGGGGGCGCGGATGGGGGGAGGGGCGGACGCGG
>NZ_JBHVPG010000031.1:0-17514 GCF_042887545.1 Streptomyces sp. NPDC057939 | reverse complement strand
ACGGTGACCCCCTCCTCCACGTGCGCGGCCCTGCCGGGCGGCTACTCGTAGACGGCCAGGTCCGCGATGACGGAGAAGCCGATCCCGTAGGCGCTCATGCCCCGTCCGTAGGCACCCAGGTGGACGCCGCCGGGGGTGGAGCCGGCGAGCACCCATCCGAACTCGGACTCGCGGTAGTGGAAGGGCGTCGGCTCCCCGTCGACCGGCAGGGACAGCGTGGACCAGTCCTCGCCGCCGAGGTCGTCGGCGAGCTCCCAGGCGGCCTCGGTCTGCTGGTCGAGCCAGTCGCTGCGCAGGGAGTGGTCCATCTGCCCGGGCCAGCTGTACGAGAGCAGTCCGGAGCCGGCCAGCCAGGCCGCCGAGGAGACCGAGGTGGCCTCCAGGGTGCCCGTGCCGTCGCCGCTGCGGCGCAACGGGTTGCTGGCCACGGTGATCACCACCGCGAAGCGTTCCTTCTCGCCGGTGGCGATCTCCCCGCGGGCGGAGGGCTCGTCACCGTGGCCGGTGGAGCCGTGCTCGACGGTGCCGTCGGCGCCGGTGCCGACCTGCATGAGCCAGCGGCGGCCGGTGAAGGCCCCGTCCAGCCCGTACCAGGGGAAATCCGCGCTCAGGTACCCCTCCGCCGTCCGGCGGGCCGCCGGGACGGGCGCAGCGGTGTCCTGGGGTTGTCCGGGCGCCCCTTGGGGATCCTGGGCGGTGTGCTCGGTCTGCGGGGGTGCGGCGGCAGGGATTTCGGCGGGCTGTGCGCCCACCCGGCTACTGCGCGTCGTCTCCATCTGGGCGGCCTCTCGTTCCGTCGGGTCCGGAACGGCCCTCCCCCTCGCTTCGCTGGGGGGACCCCCTCCCTCGGGCGTCTTCGGTCCGGACAGATGGAGGATAGCCATCCGACCCGGGATCGCCGGGCAGGCGGCGGCTCAGGTGGCGTCGGCGTCGAAGGGCGTGCGCGGCTCGGGCGCCGGGGCGGCGGGCTTCTTCAGCAGGTCCGGGCCGGTTCCGGCGGCGGGCGTGGCGGCGGCCTCGGCGGCCGGGTTCTCCTTGCCGTTGACCGCGTCCGTGACGTCGGTCAGTTCCTTGCGGAGGTCGAAGCTGGTCCGGAGTTCCTTGAGGTCCTCGTTCTCCGTGAGCTGCTTGCGGATGAACGTCTTCGGATTCAGGTCCTCGAACTCGAAGTCCTTGAATTCCGGGCCGAGTTCGGAGCGGATGTCCTGTTTGGCACTGTCGGAGAACGACCGGATCTTGCGGATCACGTTCGAAACGTCCTGGATCACCTTCGGCAGCTTGTCCGGGCCGAAGACGAGGATGGCGAGAACCACGATGGTGACCAGTTCGAGTGCGCCTATGTCGTTGAACACCTTGCCGCTCCTCGGCTCTCTCCACGTCGGGCCAGGACAACGGTACCCGGCGATGACCTCGGCCCCCTACGCCGGTGCCGGCCCTTTCCCGGATTCACCCGGCCGTCACCCCGCATTCGGCCTCAGGAGCCGTTCGCGGATCCGAGCACCACGTCCAGCGTGCGCTCCTTTCCGTCGCGGAGCACGGTCAGCCGGAGCGGATCGCCGGGGCGGTGGGCGCGGATCTTGATGATCAGCTCGTCGCCGCCCTGCACCCTGACCCCGTCGACCTTGGTGATCACGTCGCCCGGCTTGATGCCGGCGCGGGCGCCGGGCCCGTCGGCGACCACCGGCGGCTTGCCGTCCTCGCCCTTGGTCCCGACGCGGGCGCCGTCGCCCTTGAACTGCATGTCCAGGGTGACGCCGATGACGGGGTGGGTGGCGCGGCCGGTGCGGATCAGCTCCTCGGCGACGCGCTTGCCCTGGTTGACCGGGATGGCGAAGCCCAGGCCGATGCTGCCGCTCTGGCGGGAACCGGACTCGTCGTCCTCGCCCTGGTCCGCGCCGCGGATGGCGCTGTTGATGCCGATGACGTGGGCGCGGGAGTCGAGCAGCGGTCCGCCGGAGTTGCCCGGGTTGATGGGGGCGTCGGTCTGGAGGGCGTCCACGTAGCTGATGTCGCTGCCGTCGCCCTTGTCGCCGCCCGCCGTGATGGGGCGGCCCGTCGCGCTGATGATGCCCGCGGTGACGGTGTTGGAGAGGTCGAAGGGAGCGCCGATGGCCACCACCGGGTCGCCGACCTTGACGTTCTCGGAGTTGCCCAGGGCCAGCGGCCGCAGGCCCCGTACGCCGGTGACCTTCACGACGGCCAGGTCGTAGCCGCCGTCGCGGCCGACCAGGGTGGCGGGCACGCTCTCGCCGGTGCTGAAGGTGACCGTTATGTCCTTGGCGCCTGCGACCACGTGGTTGTTCGTCAGGATGTGGCCCTGGGAGTCGAGGACGAAGCCCGTTCCGGTGCCCCCGCCCGCGCCGCCCGCGACGTGCAGGGTGACCACTCCGGGCAGGGCGGTCGCGGCGATCCCGGCCACGCTGTCCGGCGCCCGACCCTTGTTCTCCGCGGCCGCCTGCGGGAGCTCCAGGCGGGTGCTGCTGCGCCGCTCGGCGACGATCCCGAGGTAGCCGCCGATACCGCCCGCGAGGAGCGCGATCACGGCGCCGAAGGCGGCCAGCTGCCACAGCCGGGGCGCCCGGGGGGCGTGGCCCATGTCCGCGACCTGGAGCGGGCGGTCCGCCCAGGGGTCGTAGCGGGGGCCGGAGCCCGGCGCGGCGTCGGGGAACGCGAAGGGGTCCCAGGGCCCCTCGTCGGCGGCGGCCGGCACGCCCGCGGCGGGCTCCCGGTCCGGGGCGGGACCGTCGGACGGGGTCCCGCCCGCCGGTCCCGCCGGCCTGCTCCACCACCGCGGAGCCGGCGGCCGATCATCGGGGTCCGCGCCGGAGGAGTCCCCGCCGTCGGCCCGCGAAGTGCCGTCGGGCATCCCGTGGGGCTCCGCGGCGGACTGCGGACCGTCGAGCTGCGGACCGTCGGACTGTCGCGCCTCGGGGAGCGGGCCGGCGGGGAGGTCGGCGGGCGCGGCGGCGGAGGGGTCGGTGCCGGAGGGGTCGGTGCCGGAGGGGTCGGTGCCGGAGGGGTCGGTGCCGGAGGGGTCGGTGCCGGAGGACCCGTCGGCGGAGGTCGCCCGGTCCGCGGGGCCGACGGTGACGGCCCGGGCTTCCGGTTCCTGGGCGGGCGGCTGCTGACGGTCGGGCTGCTGACTGTCGGACATGGATGCTCCCCCGCGTGCCTGTCGCACCGCACGGCGGCGCATCTGCCGCAGATTCAACCAGGTACCCGGGCCCACCGGGGGCCCGGGTCCGGCGGCCCTTCCGGCTCAGCGGGAGAGCGAAACCGGCTGCGCGGTGGCCGGGGTGGCGGTGGCGGTCACGGGCAGGTGACCGGACGGACCCAGGCTGGGCACGCCGCCGGGACTGGGCAACCGGTCCCGCACGACCGCCGACAGCGGCACCGCGGGGCCGGGCCGGGAGGCCGGCGCCTCGCCCCGGGCGTTCGGCTCCACCGCCTCCAGCGGCAGCGAGCCGCCGAGCGCGATCGCGGCCAGCGACACGGCTCCCGCCGCGACGAAGGCGAGTCGGTGTCTGGGCCGGCCCACCTCATGGATGCGGAAGCCTTCGCGGCGGGCGGCCGGGGCCGCGTACGCGAAGCCCCCGAAGGGCTCGGCGCCCGGCGGAGGGGTGAGACCCGGCCCGCGGGGGACTCCGGACGGGCCCGAGGCCCCCGGTGGTCCCGACAGACCGTCAACCGCACCTCCCGGCAGGCCTTGGAGCCGGGCGAGCAGCCCGGCGGACACCGGTGGTGGCGCGCTCTCCACGAACATGGTCTTCAGACGGCGCTGGGCATCGGCCTCGGCCTTGCACTTGGCGCAGGTCGCCAGGTGGGCCAGGACGCGCTCCCGGGCGTCGTGGTTCAGCTCACCGTCCACGAGGGCGGCGAGCCGGTCACCCAGGTGCTGTTCGGCGGGGGACGGACTGGCTCCGCTCACTCGGCTCCGCCCTCTCCCCCGGCGCCCGGGGCGCCCACCGCCACCCCGGCCAGCGCACGCTGTTCGGCGCGCGCCTGCGGGGACCGGTGCTTGAGCGCCTTGCGCAGGTGCGAGCGACCGCGGTGGATGCGACTGCGGACGGTGCCGAGCTTCACCCCGAGGGTGGCGGCGATCTCCTCGTAGGACAGTCCCTCGATGTCGCACAGCACCACGGCGGCACGGAACTCCGGCGCGAGGGTGTCCAGCGCCTGCTGCACGTCCGCGTCGAAGTGGGTGTCGTGGAGGACCTGCTGGGGGGACGGCTCGCGGCTCGGCAGCCGCTCCGCGGCGTCGTCGGCGAGGGCGTCGAAGCGGATCCGCTGCTTTCGGCGCACCATGTCCAGGAAGAGGTTGGTGGTGATGCGGTGCAGCCAGCCCTCGAAGGTTCCCGGCGTGTACGTGGACAGCGACCGGAAGACGCGGACGAAGACTTCCTGGGTGAGGTCCTCGGCGTCGTGCTGGTTGCCCGTCAGACGGTAGGCGAGGCGGTACACCCGCGCGCTGTGCGTGCTGACGATCTCCTCCCACGTGGGAGGGGTCCACGCCTGGGAGCCCGCATCGGCGGCAAAGGTCGCGGTGGTTGCGGTGTCGGCGGTGTGGAAGCGGTCAGCAATGTCGGTCACGGATTTCGGCTCACCCGCCGACCAGAAGAAGCGTCTGAGGACGCCTCCACGATCCACAGGCGCAGCCGCACCTCCCCTATCGGCTCTGGTGGTGTCCAGTGGAGCCCCTACCATAACCACCCCTCCCGTCAGCTCCGGATAAGCGTTTTTACGTTAACTTTGCACGGGCCTCGGGGCCCCGGCCGCCGATCTGCCCGCTGCCGTCCCCTCCGTCCCGCGTCTACCCCTCCCAACGCCCGGTCCCATCTGCGGGTTCCCGACGCCAGCGGATACAGTCACCGTTGCGCCAACTATGGGGACAGGAGAGGGTCATTAGCGGCAACCGGCAGACGAGCTGGGCGTTCGCCGACGCGTTTGTCGCCGAGGACGACGCTCTGCGATGGGCCCGCGACCGGTCCAGGGAAGCGGGCCTGCGTTCCGTCTCCCCCGGTACCGGGGCCGCGCTGCGCCTGCTCGCCGCCACCGCGGACGCCAAGGCGGTCGCCGAGATCGGTACCGGCACCGGTGTCTCCGGCATCCACCTGCTCCACGGAATGCGCCCGGACGGCGTCCTGACCACCGTCGATCCCGAACCCGACCGGCAGGCCTTCGCCCGCCAGGCGTTCCGCGCCGCCGGCTTCGCGGGCAACCGGGCGCGCTTCATCCCCGGCCGCGCGCTGGACGTACTGCCCCGGCTCGCGGACGGCGGGTACGACCTCGTCTTCTGCGACGGCGACCCCGCCGAGTCCCTCGACTACCTCGCCGAATCGTTGCGCCTGCTGCGCCCCGGCGGGCTGGTGTGCTTCGAGGGGGTCTTCTCCGACGGCCTCACCGTCGACTCCACGGCCGTCCACATAGAGGTGACCCGGGTGCGCGAGCTGCTGCGCAGCGTCCGGGAGAGTCCGGCCCTGGAGGCCGCGCTGCTCCCGGTGGGTGACGGCCTGCTGTGCGCGGTCCGTCGCTGAGTCCCGTACGGGGCGGGCGGAAGGCGTCCGGCCCGGATCCGGGGCGGATCCGACCCGCCGCGGCGTCCACCGGGGGCGGACGCGACACCGCCCCGGACGCAGGAGCGGCCGGGGCGGTGCAGAGATGGTTCAGATGGTGCCGACGCTTCAGCCGACGACCTTCTTCAGGGCGTCACCCAGGGCGTCCGCTTCGTCCGGAGTCAGCTCGACGACGAGCCGACCGCCGCCCTCGAGCGGTACGCGCATGACGATGCCCCGCCCCTCCTTGGTGACCTCGAGCGGGCCGTCGCCCGTCCGCGGCTTCATGGCCGCCATGCTCGTTCCCCTTCCTGAAACCAGCTCATCGTCAGCCGACGGCCCCGTTCAGGCGCCTAGTACCCGGCATCGAACACATTGCTTCCCGGCCATTATCCCGCATGTCAGGACCCGATGACCAACATCGGTTGGGAACGCTTGCGCAACGCGCTCTGCCAAAACCACTCATTTCGGGGACCCGCCTGCGATACTTCGCCGCTGCTCCCGGGGGACGGCCCCCGCTTTGTTTGACGCACATCACATGTCCCGCGGTCCCGGCGTCCGCCATGCTGACCCTTGCACCGGCCGGTACCGGCCGGTAGCCAAGCCCGCGACGAAGGGGGACCCCCTGCCATGGCCGACAGCGTGCTCTACGAAGTGACCGACGGACTCGCGACCATCACGATCAACCGTCCGGACGCGATGAACGCCATGAACACGGAGGCCAAGGTCGCCCTGCGCGACGCGGCCCTGGCCGCGGCGGCGGACGCCGGGGTGCGGGCCGTCCTGCTCACCGCGGCGGGCACCCGGGCGTTCTGCGTGGGTCAGGACCTCAAGGAGCACATCGGGAACCTGGCGGCGGACCGCGAGAACGGCTCGTCCCTGACGATGGACACCGTCGCCGACCACTACAACCCGATCGTCCGGGCGCTGACGGAGATGCCCAAGCCCGTGGTGGTCGGCGTCAACGGCGTCGCGGCCGGGGCCGGCTTCGGTTTCGCCCTGGCGGCGGACTACCGGGTGGTCTCGGAGGAGGCGTCCTTCAACACCTCCTTCGCGGGGGTCGCGCTGACCGCCGACTCCGGCGTGTCCTGGACGCTGCCCCGCCTGATCGGCGCGTCCCGCGCCGCCGACCTGCTGCTGTTCCCCCGCTCGGTGAAGGCGCGCGAGGCGTACGAGCTCGGCATCGCGAACCGCCTGGTGCCCGCGGCGGACCTGCACGCGGAGGCCGAGTCCGTGGCCCGCACCCTCGCGCAGGGCCCCACGGTGGCCTACGCCGCACTGAAGGAGTCCCTGGCGTACGGGGCCTCCCGCACCCTCCCCGAGGCCCTGGAGCGCGAGGAGGCCCTCCAGGCCCGCGCCGGGGCCTCCGAGGACCACTCCATCGCCGTCCAGGCCTTCCTCGCCAAGCAGCCGCCGAAGTACCTGGGCCGCTGACGCACCGCCCGTCGTCCTCCCGCGTGGCTCAGGCCCCGCGGGAGACGCAGCCCACCAGGTGGTCGTCGACCAGTCCGCAGGCCTGCATCAGCGCGTAGGCCGTCGTGGGGCCGACGAACCGGATCCCGGCCTTCTTCAGGGCCTTGGCCAGGGCCGTGGACTCGGGGGTGACCGCCGGGACGTCCGCCACGGTCCTGGGGGCCGGGCCCGGCTCCTCCGGTGCGTGGGACCAGATCAGCTCGTCCAGCTCCCCCGGCTTCCAACCGGCGAGCTCCTTCGCGTTGGCGAGGGTGGCCTCGATCTTGGCCCGGTTGCGGATGATCCCCTCGTCGGCCAGCAGCCGCTGCGCGTCCGACGCGTCGAAGCGGGCGACGGCCGCGATCTCGAAGCCCGCGAACGCCGTGCGGAAGCCCTCGCGGCGGCGCAGGATCGTCAGCCAGGACAGGCCCGACTGGAAGGCCTCCAGGCACAGCCGCTCGTACAGGGCGTCGTCGCCGTGGACCGCCCTGCCCCACTCGGTGTCGTGGTAGGCGACGTAGTCCTCGGTGGACAGCCCCCACGGGCAGCGCAGGACGCCGTCCGGGCCGGCGGCGGGCCCACCGCTCACCGCGCGTCCTTGGTCAGGTCGATCGAGGCGTCGGCGGGCGCCGCGTCCCGGGGCGCCGCGGCGGCCGACAGCTCCGCGATCCGCGCGTCCCGTTCGGCCAGCTCGGCCCCGAGCCGGTCCAGCACGTCGTCCACCTCGGCCATCCGGTAGCCCCTCGGGGCGACCGGCAGCCGCAGGGCGTCGATGTCCGACCGCACGACCGGCCGGCTCTCCGGCAGCCCGTCGGCCACCCGGTCCGGCTCGGCCTCGGGCAGTACGGCCTCCGAACCGCCGCCGACCACCGCGAGGGTGACCGCGGCCACGACCACGACCAGCGCGATCAGCAAGAACCAGAACACGATCAACTCCCCTGAGAGGCTCCGGCCACCAGGTTAAGGTCACAGACGAGGCGCAAGGGTCGCCGAAGGAGGAAAGAGCAGGATGCTGCGACTGGGCAGACGAGAGTTCGCCACCCACGAGCCGGTGATCATGGCCATCGTGAACCGGACTCCCGACTCCTTCTACGACCAGGGCGCGACGTTCCACGACGAGCCCGCGCTGGACCGGGTCGAGCGGGCCGTGGCCGAGGGCGCGGCGATCATCGACATCGGCGGGGTGAAGGCGGGTCCCGGGGAGCACGTCGACGCCGCCGAGGAGGCCCGGCGCACCGTCGGTTTCGTGGCCGAGGTGCGGCGCCGCCACCCCGACGTGGTGATCAGCGTGGACACCTGGCGGCACGAGGTCGGCGAGGCCGTGTGCGAGGTCGGCGCGGACCTGCTGAACGACGCGTGGGGCGGGGTGGACCCCAAGCTCGCGGAGGTCGCGGCGCGCTACGACGCGGGCCTGGTGTGCACCCACGCGGGCGGGGTGGAGCCGCGGACGCGGCCGCACCGCACCTCGTACGAGGACGTGATGGAGGACATCCTCGCCGTCACGGTCGGACTCGCGGAGCGCGCGGTGGCGCTCGGCGTCCGCCGGGACGCGATCATGATCGATCCGGGGCACGACTTCGGGAAGAACACCCGCCACTCGCTGGAGGCGACCCGCCGGCTCGGCGAGATGACCGCCACCGGCTGGCCGGTGCTGGTGTCGCTCTCGAACAAGGACTTCGTCGGCGAGAGCCTCGACAAGCCGGTCAAGGAGCGTCTGCTGGGCACCCTGGCGACCACGGCCGTCTCGGCGTGGCTGGGGGCCCGGGTCTACCGGGTCCACGAGGTCGCGGAGACGCGACAGGTCCTCGACATGGTGGCTTCGATCCAGGGACACCGCCCGCCGGCGGTCGCCCGCCGCGGCCTGGCCTGAGCCCGCGGCGGCCCCGACCGTCCTCCCCCGGCGGTCGGCCGCCGGGGGGTGGAACGGTGGGCGCGCGGAGCGGCGGTTGCTACTTGCCGACTTCCTTCGTCACCAGGGCGATCGCCTCGTCCACGTCGTCCGTCACGTGGAACAGGTGGAGGTCCTTCTCCGAGGCCTTGCCCTGGGCGATCACCGTGTTGCGCAGCCAGTCGATCAGGCCGCTCCAGTACTCCGTGCCGAACAGCACGATCGGGAAGCGGGTGATCTTCTGGGTCTGGACCAGGGTCAGCGCCTCGAACATCTCGTCGAGGGTGCCGAGGCCGCCCGGCAGGACCACGAAGCCCTGGCTGTACTTCACGAACATCGTCTTGCGGACGAAGAAGTAACGGAAGTTCAGCCCGAGGTCGACGTGCTCGTTGAGCCCCTGCTCGAAGGGCAGCTCGATGCCGAGCCCGACGGAGATGCCGCCGCCGTCGCGCGCGCCCTTGTTGGCCGCCTCCATCGCGCCCGGGCCGCCGCCGGTGATGACGGCGAAGCCCGCGTCGACGAGGGCCCGTCCGATCCGTACGCCGGAGTCGTACTCCGGCGAGTCGACCGGGGTGCGGGCCGAACCGAACACGCTGATCGCGGGCGGCAGCTCGGCGAGCGTGCCGAAGCCCTCGATGAACTCCGACTGGATGCGCAGGACCCGCCAGGGATCGGTGTGCACCCACTCGGAGGGCCCGGCCGAGTCCAACAGCCGCTGGTCCGTCGTACTGCCCGCCTGCACCTGGCTCCGCCTGCGCAGCACGGGCCCGAGCTGTTGCTCCTCGGGCCGCCGACGGGCGTCCCCTTCGGAATTGCGGTGGTTGCCCATGATGTGCTCCCTCCTGCTGATCGTTGGATCAGGTTAGGCGCACAAAGGTGACGAGAAGGGGAATTTACGAGGTCAGCCAGGCGCGGAGTCGTTCTTCGCAGTGGAGGATCGCCTTCGTCTCCACGCGTTCGTCGACCTTGTGGGCCAGCAGGGCGTCCCCGGGGCCGTAGTTGACCGCCGGCACCCCGAGGGCGCTGAAGCGGGCCACGTCCGTCCAGCCGAACTTCGGCATGGCGCGGCCGCCGACCGCCTCCATGAAGGCCGCGGCGGCCGGGTGGGACAGGCCGGGCAGGGCGCCGCCGGAGTGGTCGTCGATCACGAACTCGGCGATGTCGCAGTCGGCGAACACCTCCTTGACGTGGGCGAGGGCGTCCTCGGCGCTGCGGTCGGGGGCGTAGCGGAAGTTCACGGTGACCGTGCACGCGTCGGGGATGACGTTGTTGGCGACGCCGCCCTCGATGCGGACCGCGTTGAGGCCCTCGTGGTACTCCAGGCCGTCGATGACCGGCCTGCGGGCCTCGTACGCCGCCAGCTTCGCCAGGATCGGGGCGGCGGAGTGGATGGCGTTGGAGCCCATCCAGCTGCGCGCGGAGTGCGCGCGCTCGCCCGCCGTGCGGAGCAGCACGCGCAGGGTGCCCTGGCAGCCGCCCTCGACCTCGGCGTCGGAGGGCTCCAGCAGGACGGCGAAGTCCCCGGTGAGCCAGTCGGGGTGGGCCTCGGCGACCTTGCCGAGGCCGTTGAGGTCGGCGGCGACCTCCTCCTGGTCGTAGAAGACGAAGGTGAGGTCGCGGTTCGGCTCGGGCACGGTCGCGGCGATGCGCAGCTGCACGGCGACCCCGGACTTCATGTCCGTCGTGCCGCAGCCCCACAGGACGTCGTTCTCGTCGAGGCGGGAGGGGACGTTGTCGGCGATCGGCACGGTGTCGAGGTGGCCGGCGAGCACGACGCGCTCGGCGCGGCCGAGGTGCGTACGGGCCACGACGTTGTTGCCGTACCGGTCGACGGTGAGGTGCGGGATGCCGCGCAGCGCGTTCTCCACGAGGTCGGCGAGTACCTTCTCGTCGCCGCTCACGGAGGGGATGTCGACGAGCCGGGCGGTCAGCTCGGCAGCGTCCAGGGTGAGGTCCAGCTCGGATTCGGACATGGACCCGACCCTAACGCCCCGGGATGCCCCGGAACCGGGTCCGTCCGGCCGGTGGACGCGTCATATGCCTCAAGTACGGTAGCCGCGTGTCCGAGACCGATCGCTCCCGTCCCCGGCGCCGCCGCCCGCTCCGCGGGGCCGCGGCACTGTTCGTGCTGCTCGGCCTGGCCGGGTACCTCGTCGTCCAGTACGAGTCCAACGGCGGTGCGGGCGCCCCGTACTGCAAGGTGCGCGACTCCCGTGACGCGGCGGGCGGTGGAACCGCGCGCACCTACGAGTTGAGCCCCGAGCAGGCCCGGTACGCGGCGACGATAGCCGCCGTCGGAACGACTAGGGGGAGGTCCGAGCGGGCCGTGACGATCGCGCTGGCCACCGCCATGCAGGAGTCCGCGCTGCGCAACCTCGACCACGGCGACCGGGACTCGCTGGGCCTCTTCCAGCAGCGCCCCTCGCAGGGCTGGGGCACCCCGGAGCAGATCATGGATCCGGTGTACTCGGCCGGGATCTTCTACGACCGGCTGGAGGACGTCCCCGGGTACGCGGGGATGCCACTGACGGTGGCCGCGCAGAAGGTGCAGCGCAGCGGCTTCCCGGACGCGTACGCGAAGCACGAGCCGGACGCGGCGCTCCTGACCACGGCCTTCACCGGGCGGGCCCGCGGCATGCTGGCCTGCGCCGGCCCGAAGGCACAGCCGGAGGGCGATCCGGCGCGGGTGCGGGACGCGCTCGGCCGTGACTTCGGGGCGGGCGTGCTGCCGAAGGCCGGTGCCCCGCACGGCAGTTCCGCGCCCCGGGACACGAGCGAGGTCTCCCTGCCGGTGCGGGACCAGCGGCGCGGTTGGGAGCTGGCGAACTGGGCCGTCGCGCACGCCTTCGAGCTGGGCATCCAGCGGGTCTCCCACGACGGCATGGCCTGGACCGCCGGCGAGAACCGGGGCGAGTGGGTGCCGAGCGTCCCCGGGGCGTCCGGGTCCGGCGATCCGCGCGCGGCGGGGCCGCAGGACGTGAGGATCTTCCCGACCCGCTCCCGGTGACCGCGGCCGCGCGGACAGGCGTACGAGCCGTCCCCCGCGGGGGGTGGGCGCGCGGCGCCCGCAGCCGGGCGGCGCCGGCACGCGGACCCGCTGGTGGGCGTGCGTGGCGGGAGGGCGTACGGGCATCTCATCCGCTTGTCGCCGAACCCGATTAGCCGACGCATTACCGATCCTTTACCCGGGGCATCCGCAACTCGATCCACCCCGGGAGCGGTTGTACACGGCGTACTCAGCCGCTACCGCTTAGGAGCATCATGTCCCTCCCCCTGACCCGCCGGATCGCCCGTACCGCGCTGCTCCTCGCCGCCGGTACCGCGCCGGTGGTCGGTGCGGCCGGCGTTGCCGCCGCCGCGGGCCTTGAATCCGTGCCGCTGGGCGCGCTCACCGCGCCGGACTCCGCGGGCGCCACCGCCGCGGCGACGGACGCCACGGGCGCCGTCACCGGGGCCGTCCCCGCCACCGGCCCCGCCGGCGAGCTGGCCGGTACGGCGACCAAGACGCTCGGCGGCCTGCCTGTGGGCTCCCTGCCGGTGAGCACCCTGCCCGTGGCCGGCCTGCCGCTGGGCGGCTGACGCCGCCGCGGGAACGCCGAGGGGCCGGGAGCACGCGCTCCCGGCCCCTCGGGCCGTTCCGGGCCCGCCGGGGAGCGGCCCGGCCGAGGCGCCCGACCCGGGTGATCGGCCCGGCGGCTCAGCCCAGGCGCTTGACCGCCGCCGCGACCCGCTCGTCGGTGGCCGTGAAGGCCACGCGGACGAACCGCGCGCCCGCCTCGCCGTAGAAGTCGCCCGGCGCGGCCAGGATGCCGAGTTCGGCCAGGTGGGCGACGGTGTCCCAGCAGGGCTCGTCCCGGGTCACCCACAGGTACAGGCTGGCCTCGCTGTGCTCGACGCGGAAGCCGTGGGCCTCCAGGGCCGTGCGCAGGGCCTCGCGGCGGGCGGCGTAGCGGCCGCGCTGCTCGGCCACGTGGGCGTCGTCGCCCAGGGCCGCGACGACGGCGGCCTGCACCGGGGCCGCGGTCATCATCCCGCCGTGCTTGCGGATCTCCAGCAGCTCGCCGAGCACGTCGGCGTCACCGGCGATGAAGGCGGCCCGGTAGCCCGCCAGGTTGGACCGCTTGGACAGGGAGTGGACGGCGACGATGCCCTCGTAGGAACCGCCGCAGACCTCGTCGTGGAGGACCGAGACGGGCTCCGCCTCCCAGCCGAGCTCCAGGTAGCACTCGTCGCTGAAGAGCAGGATCCCGTGCTCGCGCGCCCAGGCCACGATCCGGATCAGATCCTCCTTGGGGAGGACCCTGCCGGTGGGGTTGGACGGGGAGTTGAGCCACAGCAGCTTCACGCCGGCCGGGTCGAGGTCGGTCGGGTCGTCGTAGACGACGGCCTCCGCGCCGCACAGCCGGGCGCCGACCTCGTACGTCGGGTAGGCCAGGCGCGGGTAGGCGACCTTGTCGCCGGCGCCGAGGCCGAGCTGGGTCGGCAGCCAGGCGACGAGCTCCTTGGAGCCGACCACCGGCAGGACGTTGCGGTGTCCGGCGGCGCTCGCGCCGAGCCGGCCGCGCAGCCAGCCCGTGATCGCGTCGCGCAGGGCGACCGTCCCCCAGACCGTCGGGTAGCCCGGGGAGTCCGCGGCGGCCTTCAGGGCGCCCTGGATCAGCTCCGGAACCGGGTCGACGGGCGTGCCGACCGACAGGTCGACGATGCCGTCCGGGTGGGCCGCGGCCGTCGCCTTGTACGGCTCCAGCTTGTCCCAGGGAAAGGCGGGAAGGCGGTCGGATACTGCGGCCACGGGGGTCTCTGCTCTCTCTGGGTACGCGCTGGGTGCGGGTGGTGAAACGGCTCGGTCCCGTGCGGCACGGATGCCGGACGGGACCGAGGAGCGTCTGCCGTGAACGGTCAGTGCTGCGGGTTGATGTCCGCCGGCAGCGCCGCGACGAAGGGGTGGTCGCGCTCGATCAGGCCGAGCTTGGAGGCACCACCGGGCGAACCGAGCTCGTCGAAGAACTCGACGTTCGCCTTGTAGTAGTCCTTCCACTCCTCCGGGGTGTCGTCCTCGTAGAAGATGGCCTCGACCGGGCAGACCGGCTCACACGCGCCGCAGTCGACGCACTCGTCCGGGTGGATGTACAAGGACCGCTGGCCCTCGTAGATGCAGTCGACGGGGCACTCTTCGATGCATGCCTTGTCCTTGACGTCGACACAAGGCTCCGCGATGACGTAGGTCACGCTCTCGTTCCTCCTCGGTAGGGCTTTCCATTCGCGCGGGAGCGCGGCGTCGTCGATGCCCGCACCTAGTATCTCCGTTCCCGGGCACGATCCGAACAGGAGGGGCGGACAGAGCTGTGGAAATCACTGCCGGTGGGCTGCTGGAGATCCGAATCACCCCGGCTGACGTGGGTAAACGAGTCTCTGTACGACGGGTGGAGGAGGGGTCGGGGCGCTCCCCCGTCTTCGCCGACGCCGTAGGGGTTCTCACATCCTGGAACGAGGGTGTGCTGACGATCACACGCAAGGACGGCGTGTCCGTCCACATCCCGGAATCATCGCTGGTCGCGGGCAAGACGGTGCCTCCCGCACCCGCCCGCCGCAGAGGTCCGGCGGCTTCCTTCGAGGAACTGGCCCGGGTCACGGCGCGGGCCTGGGTCCCGCTGGAGAGCGAACCGCTCGGGGAGTGGACGTTGCGTGCCGCGGGGGGCTTCACCCGGCGGGCCAACTCCGTCCTCCCGCTCGGCGATCCCGGCATACCCCTGGACGAAGCACTCGGCCGGGTGACCTCCTGGTACGCGGAACGCGACCTTCCGGCGTATGTGCAGGCCGCTACCGGCTCGGTGGGCACGCAGGAGCCGCTCTGCGCGGAGCTGGAACGGCGCGGCTGGGTCAACGAGGTCTCGGCGGAGGTCCGCACCGGCGGCCTGGCCCCGGTCGCGGACCTGGACGCCGACGTGTCGGACGTACGCCTGACCCGAACGCCCGACGAGGCCTGGCTGGGCCGCTACGGCAAGGTCCGGGACCCGGACCTGGCCGCGCGGATGCTCGTGGCGGGCCCCTCCGTGTGGTTCGCCTCGCTCCCCGACGGCAGGGCGGTCGGCCGGTGCGTGGTGGACGGGCGCTGGGCGGGCTTCGGTGCCGTCACGGTCGCCCCGGAGCACCGGCGGCGGGGCCTGGCCACGGCGATCATGACGGCGCTGTCCCGCCGCGCGCTGGAGGAGGGCGCTTCCGCCGCCTGGCTCCAGGTGGAGACGGACAACCCCGGGGCGCGGGCGCTGTACGACGGGATGGGCTTCGCGACGCACCACGCGTACCACCACTTCCGGGACGGGGCGACGCGGTGAGCGCGCGGACGCGGGAGCTGTTCGCGGCGGAGGCCCGCGCGGAGCGGCCCGATCTGGCGCAGTTGTGCCTGCTGCTGGCGGCGGAGGCGGACCCGGACCTCGACGAACGCGCCATGGACTGGGCGCAGATCGAACTGGACCGGCTGGCGGGGATGTTGCCGTACGGGCTGCGGGGCGGGAAGGCCTGGGCCTCGGCACTGACGGAGCTGCTGGGGGGCCGGCTCGGTTTCCACGGCACCCCGGCGGACTACGACCGGCTCTCCTCCTCCCTGCTGCACGAGGTGCTGCGGCGCCGGCGCGGGCTGCCGATCCTGCTGTCCGTGGTCTGGATGGAGGTGGCGCGGCGGGCGGGCGCGCCCGTGTACGGGCTGGGTCTGCCCGGGCACTTCGTGGTGGGCTTCGGGGACCCGGAGGACGGTTTCGTCGCGGACCCCTTCGCGGGCGGCGCCTCGCTCGGCGCGGGCCCCGCGGAGCTGGCGGCGGGGCCGCGCACCCCGGCCCGGACCCACGACATCGTGCTGCGGATCCTGAACAACATCCGGGCCTGGGCCTCGGCCCGCCCGGAGCATTCGGCGGTGGCCCTCTGGTCGCTGGACCTGGCGCTGTCGATGCCCTCGCACCCGGCGGCGTTGCGCTACGAGCGGGCGCGGCTGCTGGTGGAGCGGGGCGCCTTCACGGAGGGCGCGGGCGAACTGGAGGCTTACGCCGAGGTGATGGACGCCGTGGACGCCGAGTCCGCGGCCCGCATCCGCGGTGAGGCCGTGTCGGCCCGCGCGCTGCTGAACTGAGCCCGGGTGCGCGTGAGCCCCCTCCCCGGCCGGGAGGGGGCTCACGTGCCGCGTCGGTGCGCGGCCGGGTGCCGCGGTCAGCCGGCGTTGGTGTCGATGACCGCGATCCGCTCGGCGGGCGTCTTGCCCCTGAGGGCCTTGCCGAGGGCGCCCGCGACGTCCTCGGGGGTCACGGCGGTCTTCGCCCCGGTGCCCCGCGTGACCATGACCCCGTCGAAGGCGTTCCCGTAGGTGGCCTTGAGGGCCTCCAGGTCGTACTTCTCGACGAGGCGGCCGTCCACGGCCGTCATGCTGAGGATCTTCGGCAGGGACCTGGCGCCGAACGGGAGGGACTTGCCGCCCGCCTTGACCGTCGCCGGGGAGGCCATGGCCGGCTCGGCGAACTCCTTCATCGCCCGGTCCAGTTCGGGCTGGTTGATGGTGGGTTCCCGGGTGGTGACCGGGAGTTCGACGGGGGCCGCCTTGCCGCCGCCGACGAGCGCGCCGAAGGCCTTGCGGACCAGGTCCACCGAGCCGTCCACGTCGAGGCCCTCGCCCGCCTTGCCGGGGACGGCGACGGCCTTGCCGGTGTCGAACTTGATGGTCGCCTCGGTGACGCCGCCCGCGCCGCCGGCCAGCTCCTGGAGCGCGTCGCGCAGCTTCTCCTCGTCGACCGGCATGACGGCGTCGGCCGTGCGCTCGACGCCGAAGAGCGAGCCGATGACGGTGACCGGGTTGTAGTCGCTGCCGGCCGCGTTGCGGACGGTGGTCTGCGCGTCGAGGGTGAGCCCGGCCTTCTCCGGCTTCAGCTCGACCTGCTTGCCACCGACGCCGAGCTGGAGGGGGGTCGCGGCACGGGTGCCGAAGGCCTTCTCCAGCTTGTTGACGGCCTCGTCGCGGCTGCCGCTGATGTCGACGCCGAGGACGGTGGTGCCCTTGGGGACGTCGGAGTGGTTCAGGAGCAGCCCGGCGCCGTAGGCCACGCCGGCCAGCGCGATGACGCCGCCGGCGAGGAGGACCACCTTGGAGCGGCCCTTCTTGGCGGGCTTGGCGGGCTTGCCGGCCGGCTTGGCGCCCTTGCTCTGCTTGCCCGCCGGGGGCGCGGGCGGCGTCGGCCGGTTCTGCTTGGGCGGCTGCGGACCGGGCGGGGGCACGGGCGCGACGGGACCGGGCGCCGGGGCCGGCGCGCCGCCCGCCTCGGGGCCCGGCCAGCGCGGGGCCTCGTCGGCGTGCACGGGTACGGTCCCCATCGCGGGCCCGCCCGTCGGCCCGGCGGGCTCCGTGTAGGCGGGGAATGCCTCGGTGACGGGCCCGGCGTCGTACGCCGGGTAGCCCTGCGGCGGCGTGCCGACACCGGGGCCGCCGACGTTCGGGGGCGGCGCGAAGCCGGCGCCGGTGCCGTGCGCGACGGGCGGCTGCGGCGCGCCGTGGCCCGCCGGGGGCGCGAAGCCCGCACCGGGGCCCGGGGCGCCGGGGGCGCCCTGTCCGGCGGGGGCGCCACCGGGCGCCGAGCCGTAGCT
>NZ_JBHVPG010000030.1:0-100066 GCF_042887545.1 Streptomyces sp. NPDC057939 | reverse complement strand
GGGGGCGGCCCTGCTGCACGTCGGGGGGGGCGCCCCCCGCCGCGGGTTCCGCGGCGGAGGCCGCCCGGCCCGTGTTGCGCACCAGCCGGGTGAGGTGCTCCGTCTCGGCCGCGTCCAGCCGCAGGGCGGCGGCCACGGCGCCCACGACGGCCTCGGAGGCGTTCTCGGCGCGGCCCTGCTCGAACCGGGTGTAGTAGTCCACGCTGACCCCGGCGAGCTGCGCCAGCTCCTCCCGGCGCAGGCCCGGAACGCGACGGCGGCCACCGAAGGAGGCCACTCCCGTGTCCTCGGGGCGGATTCTGGCGCGGCGCGACCGCAGGAAGTCGCCTAGTTCTGCCCTGGGCCCTGTCCGGTTCATGTAGCAAATCCTATGCACGTCGAGGGACCGCGGACCCTCCGGGACCGGTCGGTCCCGGACCGGAGCGCGCCCTCCCACGACCATCCCCCTCCTGCCCTCCGCTCACCCTGCCGGCCCACCACACCACGCCGCTCCCGGCCGCCCCGCCCATGATCGGAGGAGCGGATCCGCGGCTCGGCCGGGCTCGCACGGTGGCGGAGGGACGGTGGCGGGTGGCAGCACCGGAACACGGGGCCCACGCGACGGGGGCGACCGAGCACGAGCACGAGCCGCCCGCCCCGGGCGGCCGGTTCGCCTTCCCCAGCGCACTGACCGTCCTGGCCCTGGTCACGGTGGCGGTGTGGCTGCTCGCGTTCCTCGTCCCGGCCGGTCAGTACACCCGGGGCAAGGACGGCGCCCCGGTCTCCGGCACCTACCACCGGGTCGACGACACCCGGAGCCTCACCGACCGGCTGAACGACCTCTTCCTGGCCCCCGTCAACGGCCTCTACGGCATCCAGGACGCCACCACCGGCGAGGTCGGGCCGAGCTTCACCGGCGCGCTGTACGGCAGCGCCGGCGTCTTCCTCTTCGTCCTGGCGATCGGCTCCTTCATCACCGTCGTCTTCGCCACCGGCGCCCTCGACCGCGGCATCGCCCGCCTGGCCCACCGCTTGCGCGACCGCGGCGCCCTGCTGATCGCCGCCGTGATGGTGGTGTTCTCCGTCCTCGGCACCGTCGAGGGCTTCGCAGAGGAGACCCTCGGCTTCTACGGCCTGCTGGTGCCGATGATGCTGGCCCTGGGCTACGACCGGCTCGTCGCCGTCGGCGCCGCGATCCTGGGCGCGGGCATCGGCGTGCTCTGCTCGACCGTCAACCCGTTCGCCACCGGCGTGGCCTCCTCGGCCGCCGGTATCTCCCTCGGCGACGGCATCCTGCTGCGCTCGGTGATGTGGGTGGTGCTCACCACCGTCACGGTCCTGTACGTCATCCGCTACGCGCGGCGCGTCCAGAAGGACCCCTCGAAGTCCCTGTGCGGGTTCCTGCCGGGCGACCGCATGCAGAAGGCCTCGGCCGACTCCGCCGAGGAGCCCGAGCTGTCGCGGCTGCACAAGGCGGTCCTCGTGCTGCTCGTCCTGGTCTTCGCGTTCATGATCTTCTCGGTGGTGCCGTGGTCAGGCGCGCTGACCGGCAAGGCGGACGCCCGACCGTACTCCTGGGAGCTGGACTGGTCGTTCCCGGAGCTCTCCGCGCTCTTCCTGTGCGCGGCGGTGCTCGTGGGAGTGGTGGCGCGGATGGGTGAGGCGCGGCTCAGCTCCACGATCATCCAGGGCGCGGCGGACTTCATGTCGCCGGCACTCGTCATCATGCTGGCGCGGGGCGTCACCGTCATCATGAACAACTCGAAGATCACCGACACCGTCCTGCACTCCATCGAGGGCGTGGTGAAGGGGACCTCGTCGAGCCTCTTCGCGGTGATCGTCTTCGTGGTCAACCTGCCCCTCGCCTTCCTGATCCCCTCCACCTCCGGCCACGCCACCCTCGCGATGCCGATCCTGGCCCCGCTCGCCGACTTCGCGGGCGTGTCCCGAGCGGTGGTGGTGACGGCCTGGCAGGCGGCCAGCGGCTGGATGAACCTCTGGGTGCCGACCACGGCCGTCACCATCGGCGGCGTCGCCCTCGCGAAGGTCGGATACGACAAGTACCTGCGCTTCGTCTGGCCGCTGCTGGCGATCCTCTTCGCCCTGATCTGCGGCTTCCTCGCGCTGGGCGCCGCGCTGTGAGCCGGGTCGGGCGGGCCCGTGGGCCCGCCCGCTCCCCCTCGTCGGCCCCGTCCGTCAGCCTCCGGCGCGGATCCCGGTGACGACGGCCCGCCGCGGTGTGCCGGTCGGACCGGAGTACTCGACCTCATGACCGACGGCCTGCCACATGAGGGCCCGGCCCAACGGCGAGGAGGGCGAGATGGTGGTCTCCTCCCCCGCCGCCAGCTCCGCCACCACGTAGCGGGAGCCGTCGTCCTCCCCGTCGAGTTCGAGGGTGAGCAACGCGCCCGGGACGACGAGCTGCGGCTCCCCGGCGTCGCCGTCCATCGAGACGGCGTCGAGGAACGCCTGGAGGTGGGTGACCCGGCGCTCCCGGCGGGCCCGCCGGTCGTTCTGCGTCTTGCGCAGGAAGACCAGGTTGGCGGCGTCCGCCCCGGCGGGCGACTCGTCCGGCCGCGCCAACTCGGCGCGCAGGAGCTGTAGTTCGACCAGTACGCGGCGGTAGCAGGCGGGCGCCACCGACCGCACCGGGAAGGACGAGCTCTGACGGTACGTCATCGCCCTGCCGAGCTTCGCGGGTCCTGGCACGGCGGGCGCGGGCGGCTCGGCATGCACGGCCGGTGCGGCCGGCGCGGCCGGCGCGGCCGGATCCGGCCACAGCACCTCCGCCCGCCCGGGAGCCGGCGGCTCCTCGGTCGCCGACACGACCGCCGACACGACCTGCGGCCGGTCCTCCGTCGCCGGCTCCGGCCCCACCGGCTCGGGCTCCGGTTCCGCGGACTCCGGCCCCACCGACCCGTCGACCGGCCCGGTGGTGAAGGCCGGTCCCTCACCGGACGGCGCCACGACCCCGCGCCCGGCCTGCGCCGGCTCGTCAGGTACCGGCTCGATGCCCAGCCGTACGAGGGCCTCCCTCAGCGGGGCCATCGCCTGGTCCCGGTCGAGGTGGAAGCGGCTGCCCCGGACGCGGACGAACGTCCAGCCCACCCGCTCCAGGTCCCGCTGGCGCTGGGCCACCGTCGAGGCGTTCTCGCCCTCCGCGAAGGTGTCGCCGTCGCACTCGACCGCCAGCCGCTGCGTGCCGCCCTCGACGACGAGGTCGATCGCGTGCCGACCGACCCGGTACTGGGGCCGCACCCGGTAGCCCTCGGAGACGAGCTCCCGGTACACCCGCTGGTGGAACAGGCTCTCGAAGGCCTCGTGGCGCTGGTCCGCGGTGACCTCCCCGACGAGCTCGGCCTCCGCCTCCTCGGCGGGCCGCGACAGGTGGTCCAGGTACTCGCGGCGCAGGTCGTTCTCGTGGAACGCCTCCGGCTTCGCGCTGTGGAATACCCACACCTGGTCCCTGGCCCGGGACGCGGCGACGTTGATGCGCTGCTCGTAGTTCTTGCCGCTGTACCCGCCGGGGACCCGACCGGACTCCGTCGCGGCGGAGTTGACGCAGGAGATGAACATGACATCGCGCTCGTCGCCCTGGAAGCCCTCGGCGTCGGCCACCCGGATCCGACGCGCCTCGCGTTCCTCGTAGGAAACGGAGGTGGCCAGCAGGTTCTCCAGTTCCTGCGTGTGCGCCTTGCTCGCGCGCAGGCTGATGACGCCCATCGTGCGGCCCGCGTAGG
Source organism: Streptomyces sp. NPDC057939 (assembly GCF_042887545.1). Classification (NCBI taxonomy): domain Bacteria; kingdom Bacillati; phylum Actinomycetota; class Actinomycetes; order Kitasatosporales; family Streptomycetaceae; genus Streptomyces; species Streptomyces sp. NPDC057939. The sequence continues at coordinate 96,347 of NZ_JBHVPG010000030.1, read as the reverse complement.
CGGGGTCCGCGCAGCATTCCACCAGCGCGTCGACCAGGGCCCGCGCCTCGGCCGTGTTGACGAGCTTGGTGTTCAGGCCGGTGGTCGCCCCCGCCTCGACGTGGATCCGGCGCATCGGGGGCAGCCGGTCCGCCCCGTACTGGCGCAGCGGCAGCAGGGCGCCGTTGTAGCAGAGCTGGTTGGAGAAGCCGATGATCTCCGGCATGCAGCGGAAGTGCTCCTTGAGCATGAGCGTGCCGCGCCCGGCGGCCAGTGCCTCCGTCAGGTCGAAGAAGCTGCTCTCGGGCCCGAAGAGACCCTTGCGGGCCGGGTCCAGGCCGGTGAGGAGCTTGTCCTGGAGCTTGAAGTACTCGTCGTGCCTCAGGCCGATGTTGGACGGGCTGACCTGCTTGCTGTCACCGACCACGACGATCCGGTCGGCGAGCCAGGTGAGCAGCATGGCTTCCAGACCGGACTGGCTCGCCTCGTCGACGATGACGACGTCGAACAGGCCCGGCCGGTCCATCGGGACCGTCTCCGCGACCTGGTGCAGCGGCATGATCCAGGCCGGTACCGCGCTCTGGGCCTCGCGCAGGGCGGTCTGCGCGTCACGACGGTAGCGGTGCTGGTACTTGCCCTTGATCCGGCGGACGGCGTTCTGGTACGCCTTCAGGGCGGTCGTCCGGTCACCGGTCAGCAGGGACAGCGACCCGTGCCAGGCCCGGGCCGCCGCCAGTTTGCTGAGCGTGATCCGGATCTCGTCGTCCGCCTCGGCCAGGCCCAGGGTCAGGGTGCGCTCGGCCGCGGGGTCCGTCAGCCGTTCCATCCGCTCGCGCCACGCGGACCAGGCCCAGGCATCGGGCAGGTCGGCCAGTCGGGGCTCCCAGCCGGCGTCCTCGGCGCTCGCCACGATCCGCTCCGCGAGCGCGGGGAAGGCCGCGTCGACCCGGGACCTCGCCGCGACCTGGGCGGAACGCAGGCCGGCCGCTTCCCGTACGTCCGCGAGTTGTTCGCAGGCGGCCCGGTACGCCGCGCGGTCGCGGACGCGGACCGCCTCACGGGCGGCGACGAGCGCGGGAGCGGCCGCCGGCCGGTCCGTCCACCGGCGCAGCAGCTCGGCGGCGGTGGTGAGCAGGCGTCGCGGGCGTTCGGCGGCCCGGAGGGTCTCGCCCACCCGCAGCAGGTTGCGCACGGCGGATTCCGTGGCCGGCTCGTGCCAGGCGGCGTGGGCCAGTTCGGGTACGACGGCCGCGGCGGCGAGCACGTCGGCCCGTGCGGACACCACCCGCATCAGTGCGCCGAGGAACTCGATCTCCTGGCGCAGCGCGGCCAACCGGGGGGCCTGCCCGGTCCAGGGCGCCCGGGGCCCCGACCAGTCCCCCTCGAAACGGGCCAGGCGCAGCTCCAGCCGTACCCGGGCCAGGACCAGTGCCGCGCCGTCCACGGTGTCCGGGGCGCGCCCGTCCACCTGGACCTGCTCGACGAACGGGCCGACCGCCTTCGCCAGTTTGGTGCGGATCCCCAGGGGCCCGCGGAGCTTCTGGCCCTGCCCGAGGGCGTCGTGGAGGGTGGTGGCGAGGCTCAGCGCGTCGGCGGGCGCGAAGCCCTCGATCCCGGACACCAGCGCGCTCCCGAGGACGCCGAGGGCCTCCTCGGCCGCCGTCAGGGCCTCGGTGGCGGCGGCGTGCCGGGAGCGCACCTCGTGGTCCCGGCCGCCGAGCACGTCGGCCAGGGCGGCACGTCCCGGGTCGCCGAGGGCGCCGGACTTGGCGACGGCCTCGCCCCGGGCGGCCGCGAAGGCCCCGAGCGCGTCGCCGAGGCGCTGCTGTTCCGCGGCGGTGAGGCCGTTGACGAGGCCGTCGTACGCGGCGGCCACCGGTTCGCCGCGCACCGCCGCGTACGCCTCCTCGGCCACGCGCACGCCCTCGACGGCTTCGTCGAAGTCGCCCGGTGAGGGGAGTTCCTCCGGCCCGGGAACCTCGGCCGCGAGGGCCTGCTGCGCGGGGGTGTAGGCCCGGGTCGCACGGAGCAGGGTGAGGACCCCGGCGGCCGTGACCTCGGGCCGGTTCGCGGGGACCGGGCCGATCCACTCGTAGCGGGGAGCCTCCGCGGCCAGCCGTTCGGCGATCTGCTGGAGGCTGCCCGTGTAGTCGCCGATCTCCGGCGGGAACTGCCGGGTTTCCTGGTCGCGCAGGACGCCCAGGTCCTCGATCAGGGCCGTCTGTCGACGCCGGGCCTTCGCCAGCCGGGCCGCGAGCCGGTCGATCTCGTCCTGGGCCGCCCTCGGGTCGTAGCCCGCGAAGCGGTGCAGGATCGTCTGGACGGAGGCCTCCAGCTCCCGCTGGGCACTGGTGCCGTCCTCGGTGCGGCTGACGCACAGGTCCCTGACGGATTCGGGGAGCTTGTCGCGGACCACGCGCAGGGCCCTGGGGGTGTGGCTGGTGATGAGGACGCGCTTGCCCTGCGCCAGCAGGTCGGTGACGAGGTTGGCGATGGTGTGCGTCTTGCCGGTGCCCGGCGGCCCCTGGACGACGACGAGACGGTTGCCGCGCAGCCGCTCCGCGATGGTGCGCTGCTCCTCGTTGGCGGGGAGCGCGAAGTACAGCTCGTGCGGGGTGCCGTCGGCGGCGGGTTCGTCGCCGGCGGTACGGGCGCCGTCGCCACCGGCCACGTAGCGCAGCAGTTCGGTGGGGCGCGCACCGGCGTCCACCTGGCGGGCGATCGTGTTCAGCGCCTCCAACGTGGAGCGGCGGGTCCGTTCGCGCAGGACGAGGGCCGGGGTGAACCCGACGACCGGGACGGCGAGGGTGTGCGGGGTGACCCGCTCGTCCCCGGGCAGGTAACTACCGGCGCTGTGGGCAGCGTTGACCCAACTGCGCAGGGCGGTTTCCAACTCGTCCAGTTGCTCGGGTTCGGTGGCGTCCGCGGCGCGTTCGAGGGCTTCCCGGATCTCCTCCCGGACCAGGCCCTGGACGTGCTGCTCGGCGTCCAGCATGCCCTCCTCCAGCTGGAAGCCGGGTGCGCCGGTGTCGGGCGCGGCCGAGAGGGTGCCGGTACCGGAGTCCATGCGCAGGACGGCGCGGTGGGTGAGCAGGTGCCGCTCCACGCGCCGGCCTTCCGGGGACTGCCAGGTCAGGCGCCCGAAGCCGATGACGAGTTCGTAGGATTCGCCGAGGTTCGCGGCGTCCTCGTGCATCTTGTGGAGGCGGTCGTAGAGCCTGACGCCGGGCTCGGCCTCGCGGCGGCGATCGGCCCATTGCCGCCAGGCGGCCTCCCACGTCCCGTACTGCTTCTCGATCTTGTCCCGGTCCGGGTGCGAGTCGAGTTCGAGGTACGCCTTCCGGAGCTGGATGCCGCCGGCGGCACGCTGGGCCGCGGGCTCGACGCGGCGACGCAGGTGCGGGGGGTGTTCGGCCGTGAAGTCCCGGATCCGGTCTGCCGGAACCCAGGGTTCGAGCAGCTTGGACGGCAGGGGCGGCTCGGCGCGCTGGGGCCGCCGTACGGTGAGCCAGGCGGCCTCGTCCGCGGCCACGGGGCCCTCCAGGACGGAGGCGATGCCAGGGCCGTCGGGCAGGTCGGCGAACCACACCGTCCCCTGGGCCCCGTCGAGGGTGCGCACAGCCCGGGTGCGGGACTCCTCGGCCGCGGCGAGGAAGCGGAAGATCTGGCGGACCTTGTCCTGGTCGGACGCCGTGGCCGGCGCGGTCCCGGCCGGCACGCCGCGCACGGGCGTCGGTGCGGCGGTCGCTTCCGCGAGGGGCGCGGGGGTGACTGCGGGGGCGGGCGCGGGGACCTCGGGCGCGGGGACGGTGACCGGGACCCTGACGGGCTCGGGGCTCGACGCCGGCGCGGGGGCGGGCGCGGGCTCGGGAACCGGCGCGGGCGCCGGGACCGGCCCGTAGGCCGGAGCGGATCCGTAACCCGAGAACGGAGCCGGGGCCGAAGCATGAGCCGGGGCCGGCGGCGCGGCGGGGTCGTTGACGGGGGTCTCGGCCGGGGCAGGAACCGGAGCCGGGGGCGAGCCGTAGGCCTCGGCCGGAGCAGGAACCGGGGCCGGCGCCGGGGCTGCGGGCGCGGGCGCGGGCGCGGCGGGATCGTCAGCCAGGGCCGGAGCCGGGGCCGCGGGGTCATGGGCGGGAGCCGGGGGCGAGCCGTAGGCCGGGGCCGGGCCCGAAGCCAGGGGCGAGCCGTAGGCCGTTACCGCCGCGCGGTCATGTGCGGGGGTCTCGGCCGGAGCAGGAACCGGCGCCGGGGCCGGGGCTGCGGGCGCGGGCGCGGGCGCGGCGGGATCGTCAGCCAGGGCCGGAGCCGGAGCCGAGGGGTCATGGGCGGGAGCCGGGGGTGAGCCGTAGGCCGGGGCCGTGGCGGGGTCGTAGGCGGGGGCCGGGGCGGCTTCGTACGTGGGAGCAGGTCCGAAGCCCGGTACCGGTCCCGTGCCGTGGGAAGGTGCGGACCCGTTCCCGGGGGCCGGTGCCGGTGTCCATTCCGGGGGCGCCGAAGCGGCCGGCGGCGATGCCGGCGGCTCCTGTCGGGGCGCGGGCACCCAGGGGCCCGCAGCGGTGGCCGCGACCACCGGGGGTGCGCCGGTCGGAGTGGGCGCGGGATCACCGACCGGGACCACGTCGGGTTCCGCGGGCCCGGCCGACGTCTGCGTCGCCGCCCGCAACGGCGCCTGCGACTGCGACTGCGTCACGGGATCCGTCGTGAAGGTGATGCTCTCCCGTTCGAGCCGGGACGGGAAGCACACCTCGATGTCGAGCAGGCCCGCCGTCCCCGGGGGGACGCTGTAGGCCCACGTGGCGGACACCGTGCGGCCCGGCCGCAGCGTGCCCGCCAGGTTCTCGTCGAGCACGGCGGAGTCGTCGTCCAGGATCCTGCGCGCGGCCTTGCCGTTGGCGCCGCAGCGGATCACGAGTTCGATGCCGGAGAGGTCGAACGCGGCCGGGGTGCCGTTCGTCAGCGACACGGTGCAGGCGACGACGTCGTCGTCGGCCCGGAGTCCGTACACCGATTCCGGGTCCGCCGGCCGGTAGGGGACGACGTCCCCGACCCGGACGCTCAGTCCGTCACCGTACTCGTGGGCCGAATCGACCGGTCGGATACCGTCGTCGATCGACTCGACGTCCCAGGAACTCACACGTCACCCCATGGAAGCTGCTCGCCGCTGCGTGGCAGGCCGGAGGTCTCCACGCCGCTGCCCGGCGAGCCGGCACCCCGACCCCCACGACCCCACTCAGCAGCGTGTGATCCAGCACACGAGGGCGACCCTAGCAGCGCCTACAACCGACATTTCGCCATACCCCCCTACCCGTCGGTCACCTACGGACAGCCGTTGACGGGCCCTCCCGGGCCGGTTCTTGAGGCGTGCCGACCAGCCCGGACCGGGCCGTCCGCCCACCTCCGGCCGCTAGCGCCGCCGCTGGGAACGGAGTTGCCCGCCGACGGCGCGAGCGCCGCCGATCGACGCCGCGCAGCGCCCGTACGCATGCCCATGCCCATGCCCACGCCCACGCCCGACCGCCCCGCCGCCGCCTGACCGAAAATCAACCACCGTCCCCACCAGGCAGCTTCGACCGGCGAGCCGCGCGCCCCCGACGGCCCCCGGTTCGGCGTGCCGCCCCGCCGCCGCGTACGTAGGCTTGCTCCAGCCCGCTCCACATCGCCCGCACAGAGGAGTCCCATGCCCCGGCTCGCCATCTCGGAGGAGTTCTTCGACGAGTACGACGGTCTGGAGAAGCACGTCCGCTCCGCGGTCCGCGACGCCGTCCGCATGTTCCAGCAACTCACGGTCGCGCAGCTGCACGCGGGCAAGGGGCTGCACCTGGAACAGCTGCGACATCCCCGGGACCCGCGGATCAGGACGATCCGGATCACCCAGGCGTACCGGGGCGTGGTGTTGGCCCCTGACGACGGCAGCGACACCTTCCTGCTGGTGCGGGTGGCCCACCACGACGACGCGATCGCCTGGGCGCGCAAGCGGGCTTACTCGGTGAACTCGGCCACCGGCGGGCTGGAAGTGCGCAACGTGGCGGCGCTGGAGGACATGCGGCCGTTCTTCGAGCACAAGGCGGAGACGGCGCCGGCCCGGCTGTTCGCCGCCCATTCGGACACCGTGCTGCGGGACCTCGGCATCGACGAACAGACCCTGCGCCTGGCCCGGTTGTGCGTGGACCGCGACGACCTGCGGCTGGTGGCGCCTCCCCTGATGCCCGCGGACCAGCACGAGGTGCTGGACCACCTCGCCGAGGGGTTCAGCCCCGAGGACGTGTGGGAGCAGCTCATCGCGGCCCGCCGGCCGCCCGCGACCGGCTCCGGGGCGTGGCAACCCGCCGACCTCGCCGAGGCGATCCGCAGCACACCGCACCGCATCGTCGACGTCTCCGGGCCCGACGAACTGGACCGCGTGCTCGCCGACGACTTCGCCCGCTGGCGGGTGTTCCTGCACCCGGCGCAGCGACGCATGGCCTACGTGCCGAGCTATTCCGGGCCGGCGCAGGTCACCGGTGGTCCCGGCACGGGGAAGACGGTCGCCGCCCTGCACCGGGTACGGCACCTGCTGCGCGGCGGTGGCCGGGAGGACGTCGGCCGGATCCTGCTGACCACGTACACCAACGCCATGGCGGAGACGCTGCGGCAGAACCTCGCGCTGCTCCTCGGGGAGGCCGACGCCCCCCTGCTGGCCCGTGTCGACGTGACGACGGTGGACTCGCTGGCCTCCCGCGTCATCCGCGAGGCACGGGGCCGCGTCCCCAAGCCCCTGGGGACCGCCGCGGAACGCAGTGTGTGGGCCGGCATCCGCAAGCGCCAGGAGCTGCCCTGGTCGGAGCAGTTCCTCTCGCAGGAGCTGCGGCACGTCGTCATCGCGCAGGACGTCCGCACGGCGCAGGAGTACCAGCGGGTGCCGCGCAAGGGGCGAGGGACGCCCGTCGGCCCCGTGCAGCGCGAACAACTGTGGTGGGCCATGCAGGAGTTCGCGGCGGTCGTGTCCTCCCGGGACACCGCGACGTACACGCAACTGTGCTCCATGGCCGCGGACCTGATGGCCGCCTCGGCCCCCCGGTACGCGCACGTCGTCGTCGACGAGGCGCAGGACCTCCATCCGGCCCAGTGGCGGGTGCTGCGGGCGAGCGTCGCGGCCGGCCCGGACGACCTGTTCATCGTCGGGGACCCGCACCAACGCATCTACGACTCCCGTGTCTCGCTGCGGTCCCTGGGGGTGCACGTCACCGGTCGTTCCACCCGACTGCGGCTCAACTACCGCAGCACGGAGGAGATCCTGGTGTGGTCCTCGTCGTTGCTGCACGGCCGGCACATCGGGCGGCTCGGCGAGGACGACGAATCGGGCGCGGCGGACAGCCTCGCCGGGTACCGTTCCGAACTCCGCGGCAGGGCGCCGTCGGCGCGCGGCTGGCGGAGCCAGGAGGAGGAGCTGACCGCCCTGGTGGAGCAGGTCCGCTCCTGGATCGAGGCGGACGACGTGGCTCCGTCCGACATCGCGGTGTGCGCCCGCTTCAACACCCTGGTCGACGCGGTGATCGGGCGGCTGCGGCGCGACGGGATCGCGGCGGTCGCCGTGAAGGACGCCACCGGACCGTCGGTGAGCGGGGTGCGGGTGGCGACGATGCACGCCATGAAGGGGCTCGAATTCCGTTGCGTGGCCGTCGTGGGCGTCGCGGAGGGGGTGGTGCCGTTCCCGCCCCAGGTCACGCCCGCCCAGGTGGACCCGTTGCAGCACCAGAGCGACCTGACCGCCGAGCACTGCCTGCTGTTCGTCGCCTGCACGAGGGCCCGTGACGCGCTGGCCGTCTCCTGGCACGGGACACCGTCCCCCCTGCTGGCCGCGGCGGTTCCCGACGCGGCCGTCCGCGCGTAGTGGGGTCCGTGGAGGAGGACTCCCTCGGTGACCCGCCCGTCGCCGTGTGGGGTGCGATGCGGCGCCCTCTCGCGTTCCTCGGGTCGTGGTGGCCGTGGCGCTGCTGGGCGTACCTCGGGAGCGGGGCCGTGCTCGGCTACGTGGTGCTGTTGGTGCTGGCGGCGCTCGTGGGGCTCGGGGTGTTGTTGTCCGTGGTCGGGATCGGGCTGGTGCTGCTGGTGGCGGCCGTGGCGGGCGGGGTCCCGCTCGGGGAGTTGGAGCGCCGGCGCCTGCGCTGGGTCGATCCGGCCCCGGTCGCGGATCCGCACACCTCCCTGGGCGGGGCCGGCGCGCCCGCCTGGCTGCGGACGCGGCTGCGGGAGCGCGCCACCTGGCGGGAGTTGGGGTATGCCGCGCTCCTGGGGCCCCTGTTCGGTGCGGCCGGCTTCGGGGTCATCACGCTGCTCGCGGGCTCGGCGATCCTGGTCGCCACGCCGGTCATCGTGTGGGCCATCGCCCCGGACTCGGTGATGCTGGTACCCGGCCGCGCGGTGGCGGGTCCCGTCGAGGGTCTGGCCGGTACCGCGGTGGGTCTGGTGGGGCTCGTGGTCGCCGCGTACGCGGGCGCGCTGCTCGCCGGGGCGCAGGTGAGGGTCGCCCGGTCGCTGTTGGGACCGCGCGGGGAGGACGGCAGGGTGCTGGAGCTGACGCGCTCCCGGGTCCGCCTCGTCGACGCCTTCGAGGCGGAACGGCGGCGGATCGAACGGGACCTGCACGACGGGGCGCAGCAGCAACTGGTCGCGCTGAGCATGACGCTGGGGCTGGCCGAGATGGAACTGCGCGGGGTGCCCGGAACGGCCTCGGCGGCGGCGCTCGTGAGCCGTGGGCGCGGCGAGGCGAAGCTCGCCCTGGAGCAACTGCGGGATCTGGTGCGGGGGATCCACCCGCAAGTGCTGACCGACCACGGCCTGGCGGCGGCCGTGGCCGAGGTGGCCCTGCGCCATCCGGTGCCGGTGACGGTCGACCTGCCGGTGCCCCGGCTGCCCGAACCGGTGGAGACCACCGCCTACTTCACCGTCACCGAGGCGCTCGCCAATGCCGCGAAGCACAGTGGTGCCTCGCACGTCGGTGTCGCCGGTAGGGTCGAGGACGGCCGGCTCACCCTCACCATCACGGACGACGGCCGCGGCGGGGCGGATCCCGGCGCGGGGGCGGGCCTGGCGGGTCTCGCGGACAGGGTGGCGATGTTGCAGGGCAGGCTGATGGTGTCCAGTCCGGAGGGCGGGCCGACGGAGCTCCGGGTGGAGGTGCCGTGCTCCGCGTGATACTCGCCGAGGACTCGGTGCTGCTGCGGGCCGGGTTGTCGGAGCTCCTCACGCTGGGCGGCCACCGGGTCCTGGCGGCCGTCGGCGACGCCCCCGAGCTGCTGCGGGCCGTGGCTGCCGAGCGGCCGGACGTGGTCGTCACCGACGTACGGATGCCGCCCGGCCTGCGCGACGAGGGACTGCGGGCGGCGCTGGAACTGCGTTCCCGGGACGCCTCGTTGCCGGTGCTGGTCCTGTCCCAGTACGTGGCGACGGCGTACGCGACCCAGCTGTTCTCAGCCGGTCCGGCCGCCGGGCTGGGATACCTGCTCAAGGACCGGGTCGGCGAGGTGACCGAGTTCCTCGACGCCCTGCGACGGGTCCACGCCGGGCAGACGGTCATCGACCCGGAGGTGGTCCGGGTGCTCCTCGCCCCCGCGCCGTGGGACCAACCACTCGGCCGTCTCACCCCGCGCGAACGGGAGGTGCTGGCGCTGATCGCCGAGGGGCTCAACAACCAGACGGTCGCGGAGCGCCTCTTCATCACGGAGGCGTCGGTGGTCAAGCACGCCGGGAGCATCTTCTCGAAGCTGGAGCTGGACCCCACCGAGGGCAACCGTCGTGTCCTGGCGGTCCTCGCCCACCTCCGCGACTCCGCCGGGGCCTGAGCCCGTTCCTCCGGAGGCGGCCGGCCGGTGCGCCGATCGGGACGGCGCGGGCCCTCACCGCACTTCGGCGGGCTCCACACGCGTTCGGGAGCGGGCCACCACGCGGGACGCGCCCGCCGGGACCGCCGAGCGGGCCCAGGCCACCAGCAGGACGGGCAGCGCCAGATAGCCGAAGCGGCCCGCCGGGGCCAACAGGAAGGCCAGGGTGAGGCCGAGGGCGAGCCGGTGGGCGGCGGCCACGACCGTACGCGGCGGGCGCACCACCAGCGAGACGGCGACGGCCAGTCCCCCGAGCGCCAACAGGCCCACCGTCAGGTACCAGCCCCAGGGCCCGGCACCGGCCAGCAGGTGCCCGGGCAGCGGGCTGCTCGCCGGGGTGGGTACGTCGGCGCGGCCCGTGGGGAAGGCGAACACCTGCCGCCACAGCTCCGCCGGCTGGAGCAGCAGCCCCGGCAGCACCAGGGCGGTCGTCCCGACGGCGGCGACGGCCGCGCAGCGCACGGCGGCCCGCGCACCCCGGAGGGAGCCGAGCAGCGCGACGGCCACCGCGACCGCGGGCAGCGCGGTCCACTTGAGGGCGCACGCCGCGGCGAGCGCCAGCCCGCAGGCCCCGGGCCGCCCGGATCCGGCCGCGGCGAGCGCCAGGCAGCACAGGCCGGCCAGCGGCAGGTCGACCCCGCTCACCACCATCGGCAGCGCCACCACCGGGGAGGCCACCAGCACCGGCAGCAGGGGCGAGCGGGTTCCGCCGAGGAGTCCGCGGCAGGCCCACAGCGCACCGAACAGTACGGCCGCGCACCAGATCCGGGCGTCGCCCAGCGGTCGCACCGCCCAGCTCCCGCCGGCGCCGAAGGCACCGTCGAGCAGGGCGCGGGGGACGCCGAGGAGCGCCATGCCGGGGAGGTAGGGGGTGTACTCCTCGACTCCGGCGGGCCGGTCGACGTAGACGTGTCCGGTCCGCAGCAGGAGCCGCCCGGCCCGTTCGATCACGCCGACCTCGGATTGTCCCTGGCCCGTCAGCACCAGGTACACCAGCGGTACGGCGACCGCCCCGAGCAGGGCCGCGCCGAGCGCCGCACGGCGCCGGCCGAGGACCGTGGCCCCGGCGGCCACGAGGTACCCCGCGCCGGCGCACCAGCCCCACAGCCGGTGCGGCCCGAGCGAGGAGAACAGCGGGAACGAGAACGCCCAGACGGCTGCGAGCAGCCAGCCGGCGGTCCACCGGGCGGTACGGGAAGGGATCATGGGTCCATTCCAGCCGCGCGACCCCCTTGGGGTCTGCACGCCCAAGTGGCCTCTTCGTGGTGGGGTTTCCCCTACCTCCCGCCGCCGCCCGGACGCGCCGGAGGAGCGCGTCCCGTGTCGGGACGCGCCCCTCCGGGCGGTCGTGCGCGGGGCCCTCGGGCCCCGGTGCCTCAGGCCTCCGGGAAGCCGCCGAAGCGCTCGCGGTAGGACTCCAGGTCCTCCTCGGTGATCTTCGCGAAGAGCACCGGCGGCACGGTGAACGGGGTTCCGGCCGGTACCGCGTCCAGCGCCTTCGCCTGCTCCGGCGTCACCCACGTCGCGGTGTCGTCGGCGAGGGAGAACGCGGAGCGCATGGCGTGCGCCGAGGCGGGGATGAAGGGCTCGGAGACGACCGAGTAGAGGTGGATGAGGTTCATCGCGGTGCGCAGGGTGAGCGCCGCGCCCTCCGGGTCGGTCTTGATCTCCAGCCAGGGGGCCTTCTCCTCCAGGTAGGAGTTGCCGGCCGACCACAGGGCGCGCAGCGCGGCGGCGGCCTTGCGGTACTGGAGGGTTTCCATGTGGCCCTCGTACTCGGCCAGCAGTTCGGCGATCTGTCCGCCGAGCTTCGCCTCGGCCTCTCCGGCCTGGTTGCCCGCGGGGACGTCGTCCCCGAAGCGCTTGCGGGAGAAGGACAGGACGCGGTTGACGAAGTTGCCGAGGGTGTCGGCGAGGTCCTTGTTGACCGTGGCGGCGAAGTGCTCCCACGTGAAGGACGAGTCGTCGGACTCGGGGGCGTTGGCGATGAGGAAGTAGCGCCAGTAGTCGGCCGGGAGGATGGCGAGGGCCTGGTCGGTGAAGACGCCGCGCTTCTGCGAGGTGGAGAACTTGCCGCCGTAGTACGTCAGCCAGTTGAAGGCCTTGACGTAGTCGACCTTCTTCCACGGCTCGCGGGTGCCCAGCTCGGTGGCCGGGAACATCACCGTGTGGAACGGGACGTTGTCCTTGGCCATGAACTGGGTGTAGCGCACGTCCTCGGCCTCGTACCACCAGGACTTGTAGTCGCGCTCGGCCGGGTCGGCGTCCGCCCACTCCTTGGTGGAGGCGATGTACTCGATCGGGGCGTCGAACCAGACGTAGAAGACCTTGCCGTCGGCGGCCAGTTCGGGCCACGTGTCGGCCGGGACGGGAACGCCCCAGTCGAGGTCACGGGTGATCGCGCGGTCGTGCAGGCCCTCGGTCAGCCACTTGCGGGCGATGGAGGACGCCAGCTGCGGCCACTCCTCCTCGTGCTCGGCGACCCAGGCCTCCACCTCGACCTGGAGCTTCGACTGCAGGAGGAAGAGGTGCTTGGTCTCGCGGACCTCCAGGTCGGTGGAGCCGGAGATGGCCGAGCGGGGCTCGATCAGGTCCGTGGGGTCCAGGACGCGGGTGCAGTTCTCGCACTGGTCGCCGCGGGCCTTGTCGTAGCCGCAGTGCGGGCAGGTGCCCTCGACGTAGCGGTCCGGCAGGAAGCGCTCGTCGGCGGGCGAGTAGACCTGCCGGATCGCCCGCTCCTCGATGAAGCCGTTCTCCTGGAGCTTGCGCGCGAAGTGCTGCGTGATCTCCGCGTTCTGCCGGGAGGAGCTGCGGCCGAAGTAGTCGAAGGACAGCGCGAAGCCGTCGTAGACCGCCTTCTGGGCGTCGTGGGCCTGCGCGCAGAAGTCGGCGACGGAGATGCCGGCTTCCTTCGCGGCGAGTTCGGCGGGGGTGCCGTGCTCGTCGGTGGCGCAGATGTACAGGACGTCGTGGCCGCGCTGGCGGAGGTACCGGGAGTACACATCCGCCGGAAGCATCGACCCGACCATGTTGCCCAGGTGCTTGATCCCGTTGATGTACGGAAGCGCGCTGGTGATCAGGTGTCGAGCCATCCTCGGATGCTCCATTTCGTTCATGCGGTGACGATGTGCCGGTGACGGATTGTGATGGGGTTCATCGTATCGAACCGCCGAAAGGGCACGCGCCGCATTTTGTCGGGGTGGACGTAACGCAAAAGCGAGGGTCGTGACCTCTCCGTCACGGCCCTCGCGATGGGCCCATGCTACAGGCGGTGGACCAGGCCACCGACCGTCGTCCGGGAGCCGGACGGCCGCGACCGGGGCGCCGGCGGACACCCCCGGCCGGACGCCCCGGTCGGGCCCCCGCCGGCATCCGGTCGTACCCGGCGTCTGTGCCTCAGTCGCGGCCGCCCCCGGCGCCGTCGAGTGCGGTAATCCGGCCGCCGCTCAGGAGCCGGGCCGTCAGGGAGACGGGGGCGCCCTCCGCCGCGGCCGGGGCGGTCAGGGTGCGGCCGTTCGCCTCCGCGCGGACCGCGCCGGACGCGGTGATGCCGGCGACCTCCCGGCTCCCGGCGGCGATGAGGTACCAGCGGCCCGCCGGGGAGCGCCAGCGGGTGCCCGCGAGGAGGTGTTGGCCGAAGCGTCCGCAGGCGGCGGTGGACCGGGCGCGCGTGACGTCCTGCGGCGGCCCGGCGGGCAGCCGCAGCTGGACGAGGACGTCGCCCGGTCCGGCCCATCCGGAGGCGCGGGTGCAGGTCCACACCGCCCGGCCGGCGCCGTCGGGGAGTTCCGAGGCGGCGAAGTCCCAGACGTTGACGGCCCGTACGCCGCCGCCGCGCAGTTCCCGCAGCCGACAGGCCACGGGCGCCCAGGCGGCTCGGGCGGCGGCGCCGGTCGCCTCGCGGGGCTGGCGGGCGGCGACGGCGCCGGGGCCGTCGGGGAGCGGGGTGTAGGTGAGGTGGACGGGTGTCGGCGTGCCCAGGTCGGCGAGGACGAAGGAGTGCTTCTCCACGATCCGGGCGGAGGAGGTCAGTTCGAGCGCGGGCCAGGCGTCACAGCTCCCGACGGTACGGGGCACCGCGGCCGGGGCCGTGACCCCGTCGGCGCCGACGGCCAGCGCGGTGGTGCCGTCCCCGGGGCGGAGCAGGTCGCGGGTGCCGGCCGTGGCGATCCAGGGGGCGAGCAGGTAGCGCGCGGGCTGCCCGTCGGTGGTCGGCCCGAGGGCGAGGGCGGCGGCGGTGGTGACCCCGGCCTCGTCGGTGCGGGCGAAGTCCAGGGTCCGACCGCGGGGGCCGGCCGCGGCCTCGGTGTAGCGGACGACGCGGTCGCCGTCGAGGAGCAGCACCACCGTCCGGCCCGGCCCGGCCCCGGCGTCCGGCACGTTCCCGGCGTACAGCAGTTGGGGGTGGTGCGCCGGCGGGTCGGTGACGGTGCCCGGGGCGGCGGAGACGGTGACGCCGCCGGGCCGGGCCGCCCAGGCGCCGAGGGCCCGGGCGAGGAGGGACCGGTCGGCGGTGCGCGCGCCGCGGGCGGGCCAGGCGGTGAAGTCGACGCGGGCGGTGTCGGCCCAGGCCTCGGCGGGGACCCGGACCAGTCGGGCGGGGTCGAGCACCCCGGCGGCGACCGGTCCCGCGGCGGGTGCGGTCGGGGTTCCGGCCGGGCTCCCGTCGGCGACGAGGACCCCGCCGGTAAGGGCCAGTGCCGCCACCGCGGCCCACCCGGCGCGCACCCTGCGGCGGCGGCGCAGCAGGTCGGTGGGTCGGGTGCTGACCACGCCGGCGTCGAACTCCGGTGTGGTCAGCGTCCGCAGGAGCGTCTCGTCGACGGGCACGGCCAGGGCTTCGCGGAGCCCGTCGGCCGCGTCGCCGGCGCCGGCCGCGCCGAGCAGCCGGACGACGGCCTCCTCGGGCAGGCCGTCCAGGCGGTGCAGGACGAACGCGGCCCGGACGGGCGCGGGCGCGCCACCGAGCAGGCGGGCCACCTCGTCGATCCCGCCGGCCGGGGGCCAGAGCCGCAGCCCCCAGACGAAGGGGGGCGCCGGCGGCCAACCGACCCGGACGAGGAGTGCGCGTGCCCGCCCGGCGGGGGCGAGGGCGGCGCGCAGCACCCGGACCCGTACGCCGCCCAGGGGGCCGCCCGGGCTGTCGGGGCCGCCGGGTCCGCCCGGGTCGGGGCCACCGCCGGCTCGGGGCAGGGCCCGTTGCACGACCCGGTGCGCCAGGAGCACCCGGGCGTGTCGCCCCAGGGAGTCGGGGAGGGTGACGTACGCGAGGCGGACCAGATGGGGGTAGTGCTCGACGAGCACCGCCTCGGCCTGTTCGACGGCGGTGGAGCCGGATCGCTGTGAGGTGGCCACGCTCAGACAAACGAGTGAATCATGGGATGGTCACACGCTGTGGGTGTGCCGTTGGAGGACCCCCGGAGTCGGGATCGCATCCGGCATATGCGTATGCGCTGGTCAGGCCGCCACGCGGTCAAGGTCGATCAAGAATCGATCATCACCGAACGTAATATTTCCAGGTTTCTTCTCTGCGCCCTCCGAGTGCGCCCGCGCTGGTCTGATGGCCCCCGCACCAGGGGATGAGGTGGGGAACGGTGAACGATGGCGGACCGGAGGAGTCCGGTGGGGCCGTGGGACTGCCGAGTCGGCGCCGACAG
Organism: Streptomyces sp. NPDC057939; assembly: GCF_042887545.1. Lineage (NCBI taxonomy): Bacteria > Bacillati > Actinomycetota > Actinomycetes > Kitasatosporales > Streptomycetaceae > Streptomyces > Streptomyces sp. NPDC057939. Next base: position 80,848 of record NZ_JBHVPG010000030.1, on the reverse strand, counting down.
CCGACACCGATGAGCCAGTGGGATCCGACCGCGCGCCTTTCGTACTGGGCCTTCCACGCGAACCGGCGGCCCGCGTACATGCGCTTCGCGTACCTCCAGCTCGGTTCCGACGCGGCCGCGGAGGACGCCGTCGACGCCACCTTCGACTCGATCATGAACGAATGGCTCCGGATGCTCCACATGGACCGTCTCGACGCCTACGCCTGGACCGTCCTCAAGCAGCGCATCGTCGACTGGCAACGCCGCCGCGATCCCCGACGCGGGCAGCCCGAGCCCATGGACATCAGCGCCTTCGAAGCCGCCCTGAAGGAAGCGCACGCCGATCAGTACGAGGTGCTGACCGACACGATCCGCTTCTACTCCGCCGTCTCCCGCCTCGCGGAACGACAACGGGACACCGTGATGCTGCGCTACGGACTCCAGTGCACCCCCGGGGAGGCCGCCGACGTGATGGGCGTCGACGAGGCCACCGTCCGCTCGCAACTCGGCCAGGCGCACCGGCGGCTGGCCCGGCTGCTCGACGCGGCCGCCGAATCATGAGGCCGCCGGAGGGCCTCGACCGCGACGGGTACCCGCGCGCGCTGGCCGAGTTCCTGGACCGGGCCGGCGTCCGCGACCGCTACCCGCACTACGACCTCGGCGCCGCCGAGGCCCGGCTGCTGCGCGTCCCCCTCGTACCGGGCGTCGCGGCGAGCGTCGGCCGGGTCCGCCGCCGCCCCTTCGGCTGGAGCGATCCCGCCCGCGACTGCCCCCTCGACGCCGAACGGGCCCGCCGCGACCTGAAGGCCCTCTGCCTGGGCGTCGTCTGCGACCCGCGCGCGGAACACGACCTCGGCCGCTTCCTCGACGGTCGGCACACCGACCTGCCGGGCGCGGTCGTCTTCGGCTGCCTCCTGCACCTGGCCGGCCTGCGCGAAGGATCCCGGTTCTGGTGGCAGTTCGCGGCCGGCGCGGGCACCGCGCGCACCGCGCCCGCCGCCTACTGCCTCTTCCTCGACCACTCCCGGCGCGGCGAGCACCACGACGCCCGGGTCTGGGCGCGGGAGCTGGCGCTGCGCGGCTTCCGCCCGGGCGGCCGCCGCGAGCTGCGCGAGGTACGGCTGTGCGCCCAGGCAGCCGTCCTGCGCTACGTCGATCAGACGGACGATCCCGACCTGGGCCCGGTACCGCTGCCGAAGCCCGGACTGGTCCCGGTCCTGGCCGCGTTCCTGCCGCCGCCTCCGCTGCGCGCGCCCCGACCCCGCCCCGACGCGGGACCCCTGCGCCACCCGGCGCTGACCTCCGCCGCACGGGGATCGACGCCCGGGGCCGACACCGGCGAGGCCATGGCACAGGCGCGCCGGGCGCTGGCCGTCGTACGCGTCCTGGAGCGGCACCCGCTCGGCGTCCGGGTCGGCCGGCTGGGCCGGGAGACGGGCCTGACCGAGGCGGAACTGGGCCCGCTGCTCGCCATGTTGTGCGAGGAGGAGTACGCCTACCGCCCGGGAGCGGGGGTCTACGGGCGCGGCCCGGCCCTGGACCGCCTCGCGGCACCCGGCGGACAGGGCCTGGCGGGCCAGCTCCAACGCACCCTGGCCCTGGCCCGTGACAGCGCGGGCGCCGCCGTGTACCTGAGCCGGTACGCCGAGGGCGAGGTCCGGATCACCCAGATGGCGGACGGGCCGGGCGCCCCTCCGGTGCGCGAGTGGGTGGACTTCCGCGCGGCCGCGCACGCCAGCGCGGTCGGCAAGTGCCTGCTGACGCAGCTCGACCACGACGGCCGGGCCGACCACGTCGCCCGCCACCGACCGGCCCGGCTCACCCCGCGCACCATCACCGACAGCCGGGTCCTGTTCAGCGCCCTCGACGCGGTCACCCCGGGCGCCCCCGTCTTCGACCTGCGCGAGTACTCCCCCGGCGTCGTCTGCGCGGCCGTACCGATCGCCACGGGCAACGCGGCGGGCAGCCTCGCGCTGTCCCTGCCCGCAGCCCACGCCCACCGCCTGCGCCCGGCGACCGAGGCCCTGCGCCGCAAGGCCGTCCCGGTGCTGTTGGCCCTGCTGCTGTCGGGCGCCATCCCGCCGGACGCCCCGCCCGCCGACCCCGCTCCCGACGCCGGGCCCCCCTCGACCCGGATGACCCCGGAGACGCTGCGCCACCTGGGCCGGCTGTTCCGCACCCCGCTGACCCGCATCACCTGTGCCACGGCCGCCCCGGGCGGCCCCCACCTGGTCAGCGACCCCGCGGCGGCGGCGGCCTACCTCTTCGACGCCCCGTCCCTCGGCGCCCCCGACGGGCCGCGCCTCTCGCTCCCCCGCACCTTCACCGAGGTCGTCCCGGGCACCCTCCCGCCGCCCGACGGCCTGGTGGTGTTGCGCATGTGACGCCCGCCCGGCCTCCCGACACAGGGAGGCACGGGAACGCAGAAGAGCCCCACACGAAGTGTGGGGCTCTTGCTTGTGTCCGAGGGGGGACTTGAACCCCCACGCCCGATAAAGGGCACTAGCACCTCAAGCTAGCGCGTCTGCCATTCCGCCACCCGGACCAGGTGGTCGGCCCCGGTTTCCCGCGGCGACATGGACAACAATAGCAAAGGATCGGAGGGGTTCCGACCACATATCCGGGGCGCCCGTACTCCGCCACGCCGCGCTGACCTGCGCGCATGCCCGACACCGGGTGGCGGGACGGAGCGTCTCGCGGAGTGGGTGCGGTCGGCGCCCGCCCCCGGGCCGGTCCACGTGGGGACGTGACCCGGAGGGGCGGCGCCGGGCCGCGCCTACGGGCAGTGGATGACCTGGCCCGCGTACGAGAGGTTGCCGCCGAAGCCGAACAGCAGGACGGGTGCGCCGACGGGGATCTCGCGGCGTTCCACGAGCTTCGACAGGGCCATCGGGATGCTGGCCGCCGAGGTGTTCCCCGAGTCGACCACGTCGCGCGCGACGACGGCGTTGACGGCGCCGATCCGGGCGGCAAGGGGCTCGATGATCCGCAGGTTGGCCTGGTGGAGGACGACGCCGGCGAGTTCTTCCGGGGTGATCCCTGCCTTCTCGCAGACCTTGCGGGCGAGCGGCGGCAGCTGGCTGGTGGTCCAGCGGTAGACGGACTGGCCCTCCTGCGCGAAGACCGGGGGCGTGCCCTCGATGCGCACCGCGTGACCCATTTCCGGTACCGAACCCCACAGGACGGGGCCGATGCCCGGCTCCTCGCAGGCCTCGACGACGGCCGCGCCGGCGCCGTCACCGGTGAGCACGCAGGTGGCGCGGTCGGTGTAGTCGGTGATCTCGGTCATCTTGTCGGCGCCGATGACCAGGGCGCGGGTGGCGGAGCCCGCGCGGATCGCGTGGTCGGCGGTGGCCAGGGCGTGCGTGAAGCCCGAGCAGACGACGTTGATGTCCATGACGGCCGGACCGCCGACCATGCCGAGCTTCGCGGCGACGCGGGCGGCCATGTTGGGCGAGCGGTCGATGGCGGTGGAGGTGGCCACCAGGACGAGGTCGATGTCGTCGGGGATCAGTCCGGCGTTCGCGAGCGCCTTCCCGGCGGCCTGGTAGGCCAGCTCGTCGACCGGTTCCTCGGGCCCCGCGACGTGACGGGTCCGGATGCCGACCCGGGACCGGATCCACTCGTCGTTCGTGTCGACCATGGCCGCGAGGTCCTCGTTGGTGAGCACTTTCGCGGGCTGGTAGTGCCCTAGCGCCACCACGCGTGAACCGGTCATGGGCGGGGTCCCCCTCTGTACGGAAGTCAGGATTCCCCAGCTTGACCTGCTACCGGTCGGTACAGGGGCGCGTGACCCGACAGGAATCTCACACCGATGTTTGGAGAATTCCGAGCAACTTCCTGCCGGGGGCTCCGTGCGCCGCAGATCCGCGAGAATGTCCTAGTCAGGTGCACGACGAGGGACAGAACGGGTGGGCGATCGCCATGGGACGGGTCACCGAGCGGCGCCGCGTCGTGCGGATCCGGGACGGGGTGGTCGGGGTCCGCCCGGACACGCTGGTCGCCGAGGAGCCGCTGGAGATCCGGCTGAACGGGAAACCGCTGGCCATCACCATGCGCACGCCGGGCGACGACTTCGCGCTGGCCGTCGGCTTCCTGGTGAGCGAGGGCGTGATCGCGCACGCCTCGGACGTCAGGGCGGTGACCTACTGCGAGGGCGCCGCGGAGGACGGTTCGAACACCTACAACGTGGTCAACGTGCAGCTGGCCGCGGGAGTGCCGCTGCCGGACATCACGCTGGAGCGGAACGTCTACACGACCTCCTCGTGCGGTCTGTGCGGCAAGGCCAGCCTGGACGCGGTCCGTACGGCGACGCGCTTCCCCGGCATCGCCGCCGATCCGGTACGGGTCACCCCGGAGCTCCTCGCCGAGCTGCCGGGCCGGTTGCGGGCGGCGCAGAAGGTCTTCGACCGGACGGGCGGACTGCACGCGGCCGGTCTGTTCTCGGCGGAGGGCGAGCTGCTCGACGTACGGGAGGACGTGGGGCGGCACAACGCCGTGGACAAGATCGTCGGCCGGGCCGCCCAGGCCGGCCGGCTGCCGTTGACGGGAGCGGTGCTACTGGTCTCGGGACGGGCGTCCTTCGAGCTGGCGCAGAAGGCCGTGATGGCCGGGATACCCGTACTGGCGGCGGTGTCGGCGCCGTCCTCGCTGGCGGTGGACCTGGCCCTGGAGTCGGGTCTGACGCTGGTGGGCTTCCTGCGGGGCCGGGACATGAACGTGTACGCGGGCGAGCAACGGATCGTCCTGCCGGACGCGTAGCGGGTCGGGCGCCGCGGGTCGGGCGCCGCGGATCGGGCGCCCGGGGTCGGGCGAGACCTTCAGAACACGCCCTAGCGGCGGCGGCCGCGGCGGGAGGTGGGGGCGGGCTTGGGTTCCGGCGGGTCGATCCGGTGGAGGTCGAGGGTGGCCGGGAGCGGGGTGGCGCCCGGTCCGCCGGATTCGGCCCAGGCGATGATCTCGTCCGTCGCGGTGTCGTCCAGGGCGAAGCCGAACCAGACGGCGCGCGCGCCCCGGCGGCGGTTCTCGGTGGTGGGCTGGACCACGATGACGTTGGCCTGGGCGCACGGTCCGAGGCACTCGCTCGTACGGACGGCCAGCAGGCCCTCCGAAGCGGCTGCCGCCTCGCGCAGCCGGGCGAGTTGGCCCGCGTGGTCGGAGCCCGGGTTCTTGCGCGGGTCCCCGCAGCAACAACCCCGGCAGACCACCAGGGTGCAGGGGCGTGGGGCGTGGGCGGCGAGCGGGCGTATCCAGGTCACCGACGCACGTTACCGGCCCTGAGGGGCGGGGTGTTGGACGGCGCGGGAGACCTCCGCCACATCGGCGGGGGCGCCGGTGACCGGGTCCTGGGCGCGGCGTCGGGCCAGGACCGCACAGACCATCAGCTGCATCTGGTGGAACAGCATCAGCGGCAGTACGGCGAGGCCGGCCTGGGCTCCGAACAGGACGCTGGCCATGGGCAGACCGGCGGCGAGGCTCTTCTTCGACCCGGCGAACTGGATGGCGATGCGGTCCTCGCGGTTGAACCCGAGGCGCTTGGTGCCGTACCAGGTGACCAGCAGCATCACGGCGAGGAGCACGGCCTCCACGAGGATCAGCGCGCCGAGCCGCGGGAGGCTGACCTGGTGCCAGATCCCGGCCGCCATGCCCGCGCTGAAGGCGGCGTAGACGACGAGCAGGATCGAGCCGCGGTCGACGTAGCCGAGGACCTGCCGGCGGCGGACGAGGAAACCGCCGACCCAGGGGCGCAGGACCTGGCCGAGGAGGAACGGCAGCAGGAGCTGTACGACGATCTTGAGGAGGGAGTCGAGGGAGAACCCGCCCGAGCCGCTGTCGAGCAGGGCGGCGGCGAGCAGGGGGGTGAGGACGATCCCGATGAGGCTGGAGAAGGAGCCGGCGCAGATCGCGGCGGGGACGTTGCCGCGTGCGATGGAGGTGAAGGCTATGGACGACTGGACGGTCGAGGGGACCAGGCAGAGGAAGAGCAGACCGCTGTAGAGGGGTTGCGTCAGGAGGCCGGGCACGAGGAATCCGGCGGCCAGGCCGAGCAGCGGGAAGAGTACGAAGGTGCAGGCCAGCACGGTGAGGTGGAGCCTCCAGTGGCGCAGGCCCTCGATGGCCTCGCGGGTGGAGAGGCGGGCCCCGTAGAGGAAGAAGAGCAGGGCCACCGCACCGGTCGCGGCGCCGTTCGCGACGCCTGCGGCCTCGCCCCGGGCGGGGAACAGGGCGGCCAGGCCGACGGTCCCGAGCAGGGCCAGGATGTACGGGTCCAGCGGGAGCCAGGAAGGGAGTCGGGGGCGGCGCATACGGGGGCTCGCTTGCTGTCGGGGCGGTACGGGCGGGGCCGGACCGCGCCGGCGGGGTCGGGCGGAGCCGGGGGCCGGACTCGGCGCGGGCCCTCTGCCCATGGTCGCGAATCCCGGGCCATCGGGAAACCCGCATACCGCGCTGACTGTCATCACGGGACGCGATGGCCACCGGCTCGTCCCCCGCCGACGCGAGGCCGCCCTCCGGGCGACGGCGGGACTTCGACGACAGGCCCTAGCATGGCCGCATGTACGACCCCGTTCAGTTGCGTACGTTCCTCACGGTGGCCCAGACGCTGAGCTTCACGCAGGCCGCGGACCGGCTCGGGGTGCGGCAGTCCACGGTCAGCCAGCACGTGCGGCGGTTGGAGGAGGCCACCGGGCGGGCGCTCTTCGTCCGGGACACGCACAGCGTGGCGCTGACGGAGGACGGCGAGGCGCTGCTGGGGTTCGCGCGGACCATCCTGGAGGCGCACGAGCGGGCGGCCGCCTGGTTCACGGGGACCCGGCTGCGCGGGCGGCTGCGGTTCGGGGCGTCGGAGGACTTCGTCCTGACCCGGCTGCCGGAGATCCTGGAGGGGTTCCGGCACGAGCACCCCGAGGTGGACCTGGAACTGTCGGTGGAGTTGTCGGGCACGCTGCACGAGCGGCTCGACGCGGGGCGGCTGGACCTGGTGCTGGCCAAGCGGCGCGGGCCCGGGGACGAGCGGGGTCGGCTGGTGTGGCGGGACCGCATGGTCTGGATCGGGGCGGAGGGGCTGCGGGTGGATCCCGAGCGTCCGGTGCCGCTGATCCTCTTCCCGCCGCCGGGCATCACCAGGGCCAGGGCCCTGGAGGTACTGGAACGGGAGGGCCGGTCCTGGCGCATCGCCTGTACGAGCGGCAGCCTGAGCGGTCTCATCGCGGCGGCCCGCGCGGGACTGGGGGTGATGGCGCACACCAAGGGGTTGATCCCACCGGGGCTGACCCGGGTGGGGGGGCTGCCGGAACTGGGGCCGGTGGAGTTCGCGCTGCTCCAGGGGCGGCGGCCGACACCGGCCGGTGAGGCCCTGGCGGCCGCCGTCCTCGCGGGCGGGGACCGCCTCAGCAGGCCGGCGTAGACCGGCTTCGGGCCGGCCGCCGGGGGCGCCGGGGCCGGGGTGGTGTGCCGCGGGTCCGGAGCGGGGGCGGGGCCGGATTCCGGGCGGTCGGGCGGGGCCCCGGGCGGGCCGTAGGGATCTTGTGGAGGTTTGCCGGGGGCTGCCGGGTGCGGGGTCCGGTGGGGTAGCGTCGCGGCGCCCCAGGGAGAGGAGCGGGATGTTGCGCGAGTTCACCGTCCCACCCGTGGTCACGAGCGTGCCGGTCGGCGGTCTGGCCGATGTGGTCTTCGAGTACGCCGGGCAGGATCCGGACCGGGTGGTGCTCGGCCGCAAGACGGGCGGCGTCTGGTGCGACGTGACCTCGCGGGAGCTGGCCGGGGAGGTGCTCGCGCTGGCCAAGGGGCTGCTCGCGCAGGGCATCCGGTTCGGGGACCGGGTCGCGCTGATGTCCCGTACCCGCTACGAGTGGACGCTGTTCGACTTCGCGTTGTGGGCGATCGGGGCGCAGCCGGTGCCGATCTACCCGACCTCCTCGGCGGACCAGGTCCAGTGGATCCTCCAGGACGCGGACTGCGTCGGGTGCGTGGTGGAGGACGAGAACCAGGCGATGACGGTCGGATCGGGCATCGAGGGGCTGCCCGGGCTGCGCCGGTTGTGGCAGCTCGACGCGGGCGCGGTCGAGGAACTGGTGGCGGACGGCCGCACGGTGGCCGACGACGTGGTGCACCGGCACCGGCGGGCCGTCACCCCGGACGCCGTGGCGACGGTCATCTACACCTCGGGGACGACGGGCAGACCCAAGGGCTGTGTGCTCACCCACGCGAACTTCATGTTCGAGGCCGACACGATGGTGGCGCGCTGGGAGCCGGTCTTCCGGGCGGGGCCGGGCGAGCAGCCGTCGACGCTGTTGTTCCTGCCGCTGGCGCACGTCTTCGGGCGGATGGTCGAGGTGGCCGCGGTGCGGGCCCGGGTGAAGTTGGGGCACCAGCCGGTGCTGGCGGCGGCCGAACTCCTGCCGGACCTGGCCGCGTTCCGGCCGACGTTCGTGCTGGGAGTGCCGCACGTGTTCGAGAAGGTGTTCGCGGCGGCCCGCCGGAAGGCGGAGTCGGAGGGGCGCGCCGGGCCGTTCGACCGGGCGGTGGAGACGGCCGTGCGGTACGCGGAGGCCCGGGAGGAGAAGGCCTTCGGGACGGGGTCGGGACCCTCGGCCGGGCTGCGGATGGAGCACCAGCTGTTCGAGAGGCTGGTGTACGGGAAGGTCCGGGAGGCCATGGGCGGCCGGGTGCGGCACGCGATGTCGGGCGGCTCGGCGATGTCGCGGCGGCTCGGGCTGTTCTTCGACGGCGCGGGCATCAGGGTGTTCGAGGGGTACGGCCTGACGGAGTCGTCCGCGGCCGCGACCGCGAATCCGCCGGGGGCGACGAAGTACGGGACGGTGGGGCAGCCCATCCCGGGCAGTACGGTCCACATCGCGCAGGACGGGGAGGTGTGGCTGTACGGCGGGCACATCTTCTCCGGGTACCTGAACGATCCGCGGGCGACGGCGGAGGTGCTGCGCGGCGGCTGGCTGGCGACCGGGGACCTGGGCCGGCTCGACCGCGACGGGTACCTCACCATCACCGGCCGGAAGAAGGAGATCCTGGTCACCTCCAACGGGAAGAGCGTCGCGCCGACCGCGTTGGAGGAGCGGGTGCGCTCGCATCCGCTGGTGTCGCAGTGCGTGCTGGTGGGCAACGACCGGCCGTTCATCGCGGCGCTGGTGACCCTGGACATGGAGGGGGTCGCGCACTGGCTGTCGCTGCGGGGGCTGCCGCAGCTGACGGCCACCGAGGTGGTGGGGGATCCGGAGCTGGCGGCCGAGGTGCGGCGGGCGGTGGTGGCGGCCAACACGCTGGTCTCGCAGGCGGAGGGGATCCGGACCTTCCGGGTGCTCGCCGAGCAGTTCACGGAGGAGCGCGGGCTGTTGACCCCGTCCCTGAAACTGAAGCGCCGTGCGATCGAGAAGGCGTACGCACGGGAGGTCGAGGGCCTGTACCCGTCGTGACCGCGGTCTCGGGCGAGGCCACCCGACGCCTCATCCGACGCTCATCTGACGGTCCGTCATTTTACTTGGTGATTGATATTGACGGTGCGTCAGCTCGCGCACAGAATGCGGGGATTCCGACCCGAGGGGGATCCACCCATGCCTCGATCCATCCGCGCCCTGGCCGCCGTGGCGGCCGCCCTCGCGCTCGTCTCCGCCTGCAACTCCGCCTCCAACCACACCGACCCGGGCAAGCCCGGGGGCGGGGACACGGCCGTTCGCGGGGTGAGCGCCGAATCCATCAAGGTCGGCGGCATCGTGTCGATGACGAGCGCCGGCGGCTACAGCAAGAAGGACACCGACCTCGGGGCCAAGGCCCGCTACCTGCGGGCCAACGCGGAAGGCGGAGTGCACGGCCGGCGGATCGACTACATCGGGGCGGAGGACGACGGCCAGGACCCCGGCAGGAACCTGGCCGCCGCCCGCAAGCTCGTCCAGCAGGACAAGGTCTTCGCGGTCTCCCCCATGAGCTCGGTGACCTTCTCCGGAGCGGACTTCCTGGAACAGGAGAAGGTCCCCACCTTCGGCTGGGGCACCCTGCCGTCATTCTGCGGGCCCAAGCACATCTACGGGTTCAACGGCTGCCTGGTCCCGAGCCCCGGCGGCACCATCAACCAGACCTGGCCCGAGGGCATCGGACAGGTGCTCGGCGGCAAGCAGGGCAAGTCCGTGGCGATCATCGCGAACGACAGCGACGCCGGGAAGTTCGGCATCCGCACCTTCCAACAGGGCTTCACCAGCGCCGGGTTCACGGTGTCCTACGCCAAGGCGTCGGTCCCGGCGACCGCCGTGCCCAGCGACTGGTCGGCGTACGTCAAGGACATCCTCGGCAGCAACGGCGGCAAGGCCCCCGACGCCGTCGTCTCCGTCATGCAGACCCCCAACAACATCGGCCTGTTCACCGCGCTCAAGCGCGGCGGCTACAAGGGGCTGCTGTCCGACCCGACGGACTACGACCCGGGCTTGCTCGCCAAGGACGCCACCAAGCAGGCCCTGGACGGGGTGCACGTGCTGCTCCAGTTCGAGCCCTTCGAGTCGGACAGCGCCGGCATGGCCCGCTTCAAGGCGGACATCAAGGCGGCGGCGGGCGGCCAGGACGTCCCCCTCAACATGCACATGCTGACCGGGTACATGTCCGCCGACCTCTTCCTGGCCATCGCGCAGAAGGCCGGGAAGGACCTGACCGTCACCTCGTTCCAGGCCGCCGCGCAGGGCTTCTCCGACACCGGCACCCTCGTCGGCGACCGGGCGGAGCCGAAGGGGCAGAAGGACAGCTTCGGCTGCGGGGCGCTGGTGCAGCTGAAGGACGGCAAGTACGAGGTGTCCGTGCCGTTCAAGTGCCACGAACCGATCCCCTTCACCTGAGGGCCGGGGCAGCGGGATGGAAGACCTGCTCGTCTTCGTACTGAGCGGCCTGGTGTCCGGCGCCCTGTACGCACTGCTGGCCACCGGGCTGGTGCTGTCGTACTCGGCGTCCGGGCTGTTCAACTTCGCGCATGGCGCGACCGCCTACCTGTGCGCGCTCACGTTCTACGAGCTGCACTCCGGGCTGGGCTGGCCGGCCGTTCCCGCCGCGTTGCTGGTGGTGTGCGTCCTGGCGCCCGGGCTCGGATGGGGACTGGACCGGCTGATGTTCCGGCGGCTCGCCCGGGTCGGGGAGACCGCCCAGATCGTGGCGACCATCGGGCTGCTCGTCGCGCTGCCCGCCGCCGGACTGTGGACGGTGGAGCTGCTGGCCGGCGCGGGCGCGCCGGTCGAGCCCGCCGAGAACCAGTTCGGGCTGCCGGGGGTGGGACCGAGCCCGGCCAGGTCCTGGCAGCTCGCGGACGGTGTCGGCGTCGACTCCGACCAACTGATCACCTGGGTCGTCACGGCCGTCGTCGCCGTGGCCCTGTGGGTGCTGATGCGGCACACCCGCCTCGGCCTGCGGCTGCGGGCAGCCGTCGACAACCGCTCGCTGACCGAGCTGCGCGGGATCAGCGCCGACCGGCTCTCGTCGATCGCGTGGATGATCTCGTCGGGTCTGGCGGGCCTCGCGGGCGTGCTGGCGACCCCGCTGCTGGGGCTTTCCGCGCACGACTTCACCCTGTTCCTGTTCGTGTCGGCGACCGCCGCCGTCATCGGCCGGTTCGCGTCCGTACCGCTCGCCTTCGCGGGCGGGCTGGGGCTCGGCGTCCTGCAGAACCTGGTGGCGGGCTACGCCTCCTTCGCCGAGGGGATCACCGGGTTCCGCACGGCGGTACCGTTCCTGATCCTGTTCGGGGGGCTGCTGGTGCTGACCCGACGGGCCCGCGCCGCGGGGGTCTCCGCCGTCGAGGTGCCGTCCCCGGACCATCTCGCGGGCGCGTCCTGGACGCGCCGGTGGGGCGGGTGGGCGGTGGCCGCCGCCCTGCTGTGCGTGGCGTTCTACACCGTCACCACCCCCTTCTGGACCGGGTTGCTCGCGCAGGGCCTGGCCATCGCGCTCGTGTTCATGTCGTTCACCGTGGTGACCGGGCTCGGCTCGATGGTGTCGCTGGCCCAGGCCACCTTCGTCACCGGCGCCGCGCTCGTCGCGGGCCTCCTGATGAGTCGGGGCTGGCCCTTCGTGGCGGCGCTGGCGGTGGGAACCTGCGTGGCTGCCGTGCTCGGGGCGCTCGTCGCGCTGCCCGCGCTGCGGCTCGGCGGACGTTCCCTCGCGCTGGCCACGCTGGCCCTGGCCTTCCTCGCCGACCAGGTGCTGTTCCAGCTGCGGTGGCTGCGCAACGGGGACTCCGGTTGGTCCGTACCGCGTCCGGTGATCGGTCCGCTGGACCTGTCGGACGACCGCGCCTTCGGGGTGGCCCTCGTCGTCCTGGCCGCCGTCGTGGCCGCCGCACTGGGCGCGCTGCGCGATTCGCCGTCGGGGCGGGCGATGCTCGCCGTACGGTCGGCGCCGGCGGCGGCCATGGCGTCCGGGGTGTCCGTCCTGCGCACGAAGCTGACGCTGTTCATGCTGTCCGCCGGACTGGCCGGCTTCGGCGGCGTCATGTACGCCTCGTTCAACACCCGGATCACGGCGACCGACTTCACGGCCATGACGGGGCTGGTGTGGCTCGCCGTCGTCGTGGCGGCCGGGGTCCGCCGGCCGCAGTACGCGGTGGTGGCGGGGCTGGTCTTCGCCGTGGCCCCGCGGGTGCTGGCCGACTGGGTGACGGAATCGGCGCACCTTCCGGTGATCCTGTTCGGGCTGGCGGGTCTGGCCCTCGCGAACGATCCGGACGGGTACTGCGCCGCCCTTCCGGTGCGCCGCGCCCGCCGGGCGGCCGCCGCCGGTGCCGGGGCGTTCCCGGCCGGACCCGCCCCGTCGAAGAGGACCGGTCCCGCTGCGGGAGCGGAGGCCGGGGCCGGGGCCGGGGCCGGGGCCGGGGCCGGGGCGGATGCGAAGGCGGAGGTCACCGGCCGGACACCGGACGCGGTTACCGGGGTGGGCACCGTACCGCCCGCCCGAAGGCCGGAGCCCCGGACCGGGGCGAGGACCGGCGCGACACCCGGCGCGACCGCCGACGCGCACCGCGGGACGGCGGCGGGCGGCGGGGCGGACGCGCGCGGGCTGCCCGCGCTGGAGCTGCGCGATGTCACCGCCGGGTACGACGGAGGTCTCGTCCTGCACGGGGTCGGGCTCACGGTGCGTCGGGGTGAGATCCTCGCCGTGCTCGGGCCCAACGGGGCCGGGAAGTCCACCGCCTGCCGGGTCGCCGCCGGGCTGCTCCCCGTCACCGGCGGGACCGTCCTGATCGGCGGGCGGGACGCCACCGGGGACGGGGCGGTGCTCCGCTCCCGGGCCGGGGTCCTGCTGGCTCCGGAGGGACGGGGGATCTTCCCCGCGCTCACCATCGAGGAGAACCTGGCCCTGTACCTCCCGGAGGCCGCCGCCAGGACCGCCGTCTACGACCGCTTCCCGCGGCTCGGGGAACGCCGTTCGGTGGTGGCCGGGGCCCTGTCGGGAGGCGAGCAGCAGATGCTGGCCCTCGCCCCGTTGCTGGAGCGCCCGCCGCAGGTGCTGATCGCGGACGAGCCCTCGCTCGGCCTCGCGCCGCGCGTGGTGGACGAGGTGTACGGGCTCCTCACGGAGATCCGGGACGCCGGTACCGCGTTGCTGCTGGTCGAGGAGAAGGCGGCGGAGATCCTGGGGATCGCCGACACCGTGGCCTACCTCGCGCAGGGCCGGGTCTCCTGGTGCGGCCCCAGGGCCGAGGTGGAGGCCGATCGGCTGACCGAGGCCTACCTGGGGATGGTGCCATGAGCGGCGGCCACGTACTGGAGGCGACCGGCATCAGCGTGCGCTTCGGCGGGGTCAGGGCCCTGACCGGCGTGGACCTGGGGGTCCGCGCCGGGGAGGTGTGCGGGCTGATCGGGCCGAACGGGGCGGGGAAGACGACCCTGTTCGACGTCCTGTCCGGGATCCGGCGGCCCGACCGCGGCCGGATCCTGCTCGACGGGGCGGACGTCACGCGCCGCTCCCCCGTCTGGCGGGCCCGGCACGGGATGCGGCGCACGTTCCAGCGCCAGCAGCTGTTCGGGCAGCTCAGCGTGGCCGACAACGTGCTCGTCGCCCAGGAGTGGCGCGGTGGCGGGGGCGGTCTCGGAGCCGACCTGTTGGCGCTCCCGGCGCGTCGCCGCCGGGAGCGGGAGCGGCGCGAGCGGGGCCAACGGGTCCTGGCGTCCTGCGGGATCGGGTCGCTCGGGGACCAGTACGCCGGCGGGCTGCCCGTCGGCCGGGCCCGGATGGCGGAACTGGCCCGTGCCGTGGCCGACCCGCCGAGGGTGTTGCTGCTCGACGAACCGGCGTCCGGGATGTCGGCGCCGGAACGGGAACAGCTCGCCGCCGTGGTGCGGCGCCTGGCGCAGGAGGAGGGCTGCGCGGTGCTGCTGGTCGAGCACAACGTGGCGTTCGTGATGGACGTGTGCTCGCGGGTCGTCGCGCTGGACCTCGGCGCGGTCCTCGCCGAGGGGACGCCGGCCGAGGTGCGTGCGAACCCCGCGGTGAGAGAGGCGTACCTCGGTACGACGTGACACGACGCGCGGGGTCCGACGGCCGGCGGGCGTCGAGTCCGGTGGCGGGAATACGGTGTGCGGGGGGCCGGTTGTCGCCCCTCGTACACCGTGGCACGGCAACGTCCGCGCCGACCGCACCGACCGCACCGACCGCACCGACCCGAGGGAATCGACCGACGTGAACCAGGTCCCCACCGTCAAGCTCAACAACGGCACGCTCATGCCCCGGCTCGGGTACGGCGTCTGGCAGATCCCCGACGCCGAGGCGCAGGAGGCCGTCGGCACCGCGCTGGAGGCGGGCTACCGCAGCATCGACACGGCCTCCGTCTACGGCAACGAGGCCGGTACCGGGCGGGCGCTGACCACGTCCGGGGTGCCGCGCGCGGAGCTGTTCGTCACCACCAAGCTGTGGAACGGGCCGTCGCACACCTGGGACCGGGACGCGGTGCTGCGCGCGTTCGAGGACTCGCTCTCCAAGCTGGACCTCGACCACGTCGACCTGTACCTGATCCACTGGCCGCGCCCGATGCGCGAGGACTTCCTCACCATCTGGAAGACCTTCGAGGAGATCGCCTCCGACGGCCGCGCGAAGGCGGTCGGCGTGTCGAACTTCCGTCCGCAGGACCTGGAGCGGCTCCGCGAGGTGAGCGCCCTGGTGCCCGCCGTGAACCAGATCGAGCTGCATCCGCTGTTCCCGCAGGAGGAGCTGCGCGCCCTGCACGCGGACCTGGGCATCGTCACCGAGGCCTGGTCCCCGCTGGGCCAGGGCAAGGAGCTGCTGACGCTGCCGGCGGTCGCGGAGATCGCCGCCCGACACGGCCGGACCGCCGCGCAGGTGGTGCTGCGCTGGCACCTCCAGCTGGGCAACGTCGTGATCCCGAAGTCCGTGACGCCCTCCCGGATCCGGGAGAACCTGGACGTCTTCGGGTTCGAGCTGGACGCCGCCGACCTGGCCGCGCTGAACGCCCTGGGTGCGACCGCGGCCGGCCGTCGCATCGGCCCGGATCCGGCCGTCTTCGACGTCTGAGGGCGCCGGCGTGAACCTTCCCGACGGGACCTACCGGATCAGGAACGTCGACAGCGGGCTGGTGCTCCAGCTGGAGGGCGCCTCGCGGGTGCGGGTCGGCCCTGACGGGCCTCCCGCGCCGGCGGCCGCCCGCCGCTGGCGGATCTCCCCCGTGCACAGCGGCGGCGGGATCTTCCACGTCGTGAGCGAGGACAACGAGCGGCGCTTGGACGTCGCCAACGCCTCGACCGACAGTGGCGCCCGGGTGCAGGTGTGGCGGGCCAACGCCTTCGGCGCCCAGGAGTGGCTCGTCGAGCAGCACCTGGACGACCCCGGGGTGGTGTCGCTGATCGCCTGCATCAGCGGGCTGCCCCTGGAGGCGGACGACGAGGGCCGGGCCCGCCAGGGGGAGGACACCGACTCCCCGTCCCAGTGGTGGCGACTGGAGCCGGTGTAGCGCAACGGACCCTCGAACCCGGCCCCCGCGGAGGGCTCAGCTCGCGCCGTGGGCCGGGGCGAGGGTCTCGACGCGTTCGGCGAGCGCGAAGTCGGTCTCGGTGACGGCGCCGCCGGCGTCGTGACTGTTGACCGACAGCCGGACGGTGTTGTAGCCGAGGGTGAGGTCGGAGTGGTGGTTCAACTCGTCCTGGACGGAGGCGATGTGGGCGACCAGGGCACTGGCCGCGAAGTGCGTGCCCAACCGGTAGGTGCGGACGATCCGATCGTCCTCGAAGGCCCAGCCCGGAAGTTCCCGCAGGCGGTCCTCGATCTCCTTCTGCGACAGCGGCTCACTCGGCATGCACCGGCTCCTCATCCCTCGGGTACGCCCGTCGTACGTCCGTGACGTGGGGTCAAGGTTCGCACAGCACCGCGCGCGGGGGCCCCTTCGCGGCACGGTGCGTGCGTGTCCCCGGGGGCTCTCGCCGCGGCCGTCCTCGGCTAACGTCGGAGCCATGACGACGGCGACTGTGGGAACCCTGCTGCGCACCTGGCGGGAGCGGCGCGGAATCAGCCAGCTGGAACTGGCGGGCCGGGCCGACTCCTCGTCCCGGCACATCAGCTTCGTGGAGACCGGCCGGTCCCGGCCGAGCGAGGAGATGGTGCTGCGGCTCGCCGAGCACCTCGACGTACCGGTCCGGGACCGCAACGCCCTGCTCGTCGCGGCCGGTTACGCCCCCCGGTACGCGCACACCCCGCTGGACGCCCCCGCCATGGAGGTCCTCCGGGAGAGCCTGGAACGGCTGATGACGGCCTACGACCCGTACCCCGCGCTGGTGGTCGACGCCACCTACGACGTCGTCGCCGCGAACCGGGCCGTCATGATGCTCCTCGACGGGATGCCGGAACACCTGCTCACCCCGCCGCTGAACGTCATGCGGATCACCCTGCACCCGGACGGCCTCGCCCGACGGATCCACAACCTGCGCGAATGGCGCGGCCACCTGCTGGAGCAGATGGAGCGACAGATCGCCCTGGCCCGCTCCCCCGCGCTGCGCGAGCTGTACGAGGAGGTCGCCGCGTACCCGGTGGCGGACCGCCCCGGCGACACCGAGGCCCGGGAGTCGGTCCCCTACATCGCGCTGCCGCTGCGTGTGGAACACGACGGGGAGATCCTGTCCTTCGTGTCGTCCATCTCCACCTTCAACACGCCGATGGACGTGACCGTCGCCGAGCTGGCCATCGAAACGCTCCTGCCGGCCGACGCGGCGACGGCGAAGTACCTGCGCTCAACGGGCTCCTGAGCCCGAGGCGCGCAGCGCCAGCTGCTGGAGCAGCGCGAACGAGGCGACGGTCAAAGCCTGCGCCGGGATCCACACCGCACCCGCGACGGTGGGGGCCGGGCCGACGAACAGCGCCACCAGGCTGAGCACCGCCCAGGCGTAGTTGGCCTCGATCACCACCTTCACCGGGAAGGCGGTCGGCCGCGGCCGGGAGGCGAGCAGGCCCACCCCCGCGCCGTACAGGAGGAGGAAGACCCCGAGGCCGAGCAGGAGCGTCGCGTCGACGCCGAGCAGCCGGCCGAGCGGGGCGGAGAACGCCGCGTACGCCAGCCCGTTCCCGGCGGTGACCACCGCGTCCAGCGCGAGGAAGCGACGCAGGGCGGTCTGCGGGACGGTGGTACGGGCGATGTTGCCGAACAGGGTCGCGGACATGGCGGTCAGCCTCCAGCGGAGTCGGATGCACGGGGCGGATGCCGGATCCCGGAGGCGAGTGCGCGCCCCCGGAACCCGATGCCCCCACTGTGCCGCCGCCACGGAACGGGGTCGATTACCTCCCACGTAACGAGCCCGCCCCGAGCACGCGCGCGCGAGGGCCGGCCGCCCCTCGACTCCGCCTCCCGACGACCCACGCGGGGCCGCCGGATGTGGGCCGGGCCACCGGCGGCGGCGCTCCGAACCTCATCCCCAATGAGCGGGTTCGGCCTGGCGAAGGCTTCGGAACACCGCCGGGGTCGCCCATCCCCGCAACGTGGCGCGAATCGCCGATCGGAAGGCCGCCTCGGCCGTGGCGCCGTCGAGGGCACCAGCCAGTTCGAGGGTCACCAGCCCGTGCAGGGTGGCCCAGATCGACAGGGCGATCGACGTCGCGTCACCGACGAGGACGGACGCCGCCAACGCGCGATCGATGGCCGCGAGGAGCGGACGGACCGGGTCACCGGCACCGGCCTCCCCCGACGGGTCGAAGGACTGCACACCGCCGAACAGCACGGTGTACAGGTGGCTGTGTCCGCGCCCCCAACGACGGTAGGCGACGGCCAGCGCGTAGAGGTCGGCGAGAGGGTCCGCGGAGGTCCGCACCTCCGAGAGGTCCTGGAACAGGCCGGCGACGGCTCTGTCGCGCACCGCACCGATCAGCCCGTCCTTGCCGCCGAACAAGGAATACACCGCCGTCGTCGACGCCTCGGCGGCGGCGGCCACGGCGCGGACCGTGAGCGACTCCCGGGGACGGGTGGCGAGCATCTCGGTCGCGCACTCCACAAGCCGCTCTTTGACGGCGTCGTCGTTCGTTCTCGGCCTACCCACGACCGACAGCCTACCTTCTTTGATAACGTCGTTTCGGAACAGTGTTCTGAAACTGCTGGAGGCCCTCCGTGCCCACGTCCGCCATACATCTCGTCCGCTTCATGGGGCGCTTACTGCTTGCCCTCACCGCCGTCGCGGTGCTGGTCGTCGTCTTTCTTGCGCTGATCGCCCTCACCGACGGGGCGGGCTCGGGGATCGCCGCATGGTTGTCGACCCTGGGAGTCGGGGCCGCCCTCGCGATGTGGCGGGGTCGGCGCCGCGGTCGGCCGAAGCGGCTCGTGCCGTTCCTGCCGGTGGTTGTCGCGGCGGCATTGACGGCGTCGGTCTGCGTTCCGACGGTGCCGACGACCCGGCAGCATCCGCCCGCCCTGCCGTTCGTGACCACGCAGCACTGGAGCCTGTCCACCGGCAGCCGGGTCGCGGTGTACCACTACCCGCCCGCGAGCCAGGGCCCTCGGCATCCCGTCCCCCTCGTGTATCTCAACGGCGGGCCGGTCCGTGGCATCTCGGTGCTCGACCATCGGTTCCTGCAACTCCTGGCCGGCCGGGGTTACGACGTCTACGCCTACGAGCAGGCCGGCGGCGGACGAAGCGACCTGCTCCCCATGGACCAGTACACGATCTCCAGGCCGGTCGGCGACCTCGCCGCATTCATCGACCGCATGGACAAGGGCAAGGTCGACGTCCTCGGATTCTCCTCGGGCGGGACGGTGCTCACCCGAGCCCTGGCCGACCCGAGCGTCGCCGCACGCCTGCACCGGGCGATCATCGCGGAGCCCGGCCCCATGGACGGCCCGACCGCGCACATCACCGGGCACAAGGGCCGGAAATCCGCACGGGACCTCGCGCCGCCCCCGACCGGACCGCGATCGACGCACGCCCCCCGGTACGCCGTGGCATTCGGCCTCATGCGACTCGGACTCCTCAGCCCCGACACCGGGTTGATCGGACAGGCCGAAGGCGACAACGCCTTCACCGCCGCAGACCTCGGCAGCGACACCGCATCCGCCTACTGCGCTCGCGACGCGCACCGCATACCCGTCGAGGACACCGCGCAGAACTTCTCCTTCAGCCCCGCCGCAAGCCTCCGCGTACAGCAGACGGTCAAGGACTCGCCCTCGATCGCAGCACATCTGCGCCAGTCCCGGACCCCCACGATGCTGATGATCGCCGAGTGCTCCTCCCAGGTCCGTCAATGGGCGACCGCCATCCTTGCCAATGCCCCCGCCATCCAGCGCACGCAGTACATGCCCGGAGTCGGACACCGCATGTGGAACGGCCTCGACGACAACGACGATCGAGCCGCCGCCGCCATCTCCGCGTTCCTCCAGGACAAGCCGGCGCCCTTGCCCCACTACCCGACCCGCGAGGAGATCCCCACCTTCCTGCGCGACCAAGAATGACGCCGGTGCGGCCCATCACCGACAACGACCGGCAACCCCTCGAAACCGCCCACGCCCTGGGCCCGGTGACCGCACGGGCGGGGTTCGCCGCCCGCCTCGCCGCGCGGCCCTTCGGGAGGCGACCGCCCCGGGAGGCTTGCCGGCGATCGCCCTAGCGGGCGGTGCGGCGTCGGCGGCGGGCCTGTTCGAACTCGGTGACGTCCGACATCCAGGGGCCGTGCCGTTCGAGTGCGGCGCAGCCGCCGCGGGCGAAGGTGCTCACCAGGTTCCGGTAGCCGCTCATGCCGTCGACCAGCCCGTACTCGACCCGGTACTCCGGCTCCGACGTGCCGTCGCCCGCGCGCAGCGTCGTGATCCGGGCGATGGAGTCCGCGTAGAAGTGGAGCTGGATCCCTTCGCCCATCTCCTCGTCCTCGATGGTGAACACTTCGTTGTCGGCGGCGGAGCGATCGGCGACGAACTCCCAGAACTCCGCGGCGGCACCGCGCGGCCCGCCCCGGCGCCACTTCTTCTCGACGTCCTTGTCGTCGGTGAACGACAGGGCCGTCTTCCTCGCGCTCCCGTCGAGGTCGCCGCCGTGGCGGGCGGTTTCCTCCTCGTCGTCCTCCACGGGCGTGTTCCTGGAGCGGGTTGCGGCCTCCGAGCACAGCAGGATGCTCACGGTGCGCACCGCGTCGTCGACGAGCTCGGGGTGTGCACGGCGCACGGCAGCTTCGACCGCCGTCTCCATCCGGCTCCAGTCGCCCTTGTCCGTGGCGCGCTTCCCCCGTCGCGGATCGCGGCCGATCCGCATCCCGGCGCACGCCTGCTCGGCAGTGGCGATCACGCGCATGACCTCGGGCAGCAGCGCGGGGTCGACGGCGTCGGGCAGCCGCTTCGGAATCGTCGCGCCGTGCACGTACCGGCCCGTGTACCTCAGAAGAGCCGCGTCGAGTGGGCCGAGTACCGCTCCGCGCTCGGCGCGGCGTCGGTCCGCGTGGTACTCCTGTGCTCGTTTCCCGTTCGACGTCTCCGTCGCCGCGCGCATCGCCGCGCACACCCGACCGCGTTCGAGCAGACCGGTGTCGGCCCCGTGGGCGATGAGCCGGCTCCTGTCCCACGGGATGCGCCGGAAGAGGGCGTCGACGTCCGCGGGCGCGGCCAGCAGGATCGGGTCCAGGAGGGCGACGGCAGCGTCCTCGTCGAGCCGGCCGCGGGTTCCGGCGGCGTCGCACAGCGGGAGGACCGCACTCCACAGCAGCAGGTGTCTGGCCAGGTCCTCCCGGATCACCGCGAGATGGGCTTCGCCGATCGGGAACGTGAACGTGCGAGGGTCGTGGTTGGCGTCGGCCCCGGCACCGAGCGTCAGTTTCAGCTCGCCGGCCTCGCTGATCACGTTCGGTATCCAGCCGCTCCGCCGCGTGAAGACGATGTCTGCCATGGACTCAGTCCTTCCAGGAACGGCACCGGCGGGCATCACGGCGAGGTCGCGGCCCCGCCCCGCACCGTCCGTTCACGACCATCGTGCGCATTCGGCGTCGAGGCGCGGGTCGGTGCGCACCCAGACTTCGCCCCCGGAGGCCTCGGCCGGGGCGTCGACCCGTTCGAGGCCGAGGAACTCGATCAACCGGAGCAGGACCGCTCGTTCGGCCCGGTCATCGTCGACGTCGTGCGAGTCGAAGAAGACGTAGTACCGGTCACTCGGGTCCACGATGCCCGAATCCGCCCATATCCGGGCGGTTTCTTCGATCGCCGCCGATTCCGTCGTGATCGTGGCGGCGCGGGCGGCACCGCGGGTCTCCGGTGACGCGTCGAGGTCGGCGAGGTCGGAGAACCACTGGCCGAAGCGGTCGAGGCCGCCGTATCCGTTCTCGAAGAACAGCATCGCGCTCGGCAGGAAGCGGTTGCCCCGGTCGACCAGGAGGTGTTCCGAACGGGGGCGGTCCGCCACGTCCTTGGTACGGGAGATCACGCCTTGTCCGGGCATGAGGACCAGGCTCTGGCCCGACGCCTCGTCCTTGATGGCGTAGGTGTCGGAATCCCGGCCACGGAAGAACTCGGAGAACGCCACGTAGGCTTCCTGGGGGTCGCCCACGGAGACCTGTTGGTCGTCGCCCGCACCGCCGGCGAAGACGAACTGTTTCGGTCCGGGCTTGTAGGGGCGAGCCATGTGCGTCCTTCGTTCACGTGTGATGGCTCGACCAGCGTAATCGAGTCGGAGCGGACGTGGAGCTGCCGCCATCGACGTGGTGCCCGGGCCCGGACTCACGCACCTCCTGCGGGCCGCCCGCCGGACGGGCCGCGGGGCCGGCCGGTCACAGGCTCCTGAGCAGGTCGGCCAGCGGGGTCGGGACCTGCCCCGGTGCGAGGGACTCCACCAGGAGGCGGCCGTAGCGGATCTTGCGGCCCTTCCTCGTCCCGAGGAAGCGACGCAGCAGCCGCTGCCGGGGTCGGCCCTGGTGGGCGGGCTGGTGCAGCAGGGTCTGCCAGGCGCGCAGGTCTCCCTCCGCCTCGATGATCTCCTCCACGCGCGCCGTGCCGAGCGTGCGGATGAGTTCGTCCTCCAGGTCCGCGGCGCACACGAAGAAGGCCGCGCCCGGCGCCCCGGCCCGTTCCAGGCCGCGCTCGTAGAAGCCCCGCTCGTTCTCGTCGCACAGTCCGGTCAGGCGCAGGCCCAGTCCGGGCGGCCCGAGCAGGCCGGCGTACCGGGCGACGTTCATCGCCCCGCCCATCGACACGACGGACACCCCTTCGGCCGCGAGGTCACGGTCGTGCCGTTCGGCCAGGGCCTCGACGGCTTCGAGGTCGCTCGGGCCCTCCAGCAGCACCGCCGTCCGCAGCCCGAGCCGCGCGGCCAGGTCGCCGGCCGGGCCGCCGGTCCCGCCGGCCGCCCAGTTGTTCACGGCGTCCCGGAACGCCCACATGTCCACCATGCGGCGAGTCTGCCCTGCCACCGGCGGCACGGCACGGCATTATCCGGCGGCCCCTCCGCACACCGTCCGCCCGCCGCGGCTCTCCGGCCGGGTCGGGGCGGGACCGCCGGAGCGGGACCGCCGGGGCGAGCCGACCGGGGCCGGGCGGTCCAACCTTTCTTGAGACCGACCGCAGGGAATGTTGGGGTTGTGCTGGTTCGGGGAAGTGCCGAGGACTAGGCTTCACGCAGCGCGTTCCCTCGAACGTCCTGTCGACTTACGGAGAGCTTCCCGGTGCGATCCGCCGCCCGACCCGACCTCATCGCGGCCTGGGACCGCGTCGCGCAGTTGGCCGGGCAGTGCGGGCGGGATCCCGCCGAAGTCCTGTCCCTGGAACGGTTAGGCCACCTGTCAGGGGTCGAACCGGCCTTGATTCCGCAGGTGTTGGACGGAACCGCGATCGAAGTCCCGCTGGAGCGGCGGGTGCACGGGCGGTTCCTGCGCCTGCGTGCGACCCGCCGCGACAAGCACGGCCGGGAGTGGTCCCTCGCCGCCATCGCCGAGGACTTCGACGCGCCCGGCGCCTCCCTCGGCCCCCTCAACGCGGGCACCGGACTGCCCCGGCTCGGCCACGCGGCCGGTGTGCAGCGCTTCTTCGGGGTGTACGCGGGTTTCCTGCTGGCCGACAGCAAGAGCGCGGTGGAGCGGGCCCTGGCGACGGCGGGCCCGGACGGCCCCGCCGCGGACGACCTCGACCACCTCTCGTACCTCAGCGGCCTCACCCCGCAGGCCATCCGCCTCACCCTCGACGGGCATCCCCCGAGGCTCCCGCTGCGCGAACAAGTACGGCTGCGTTTCGAGCACCTGCGCCGGACCCGGCCGCGCGCCGACGGCCAACCGCACTCCCTGACCGCCATCGCGGGGTCCTTCGACGCCTCCGGACAGTCCCTGACCCGGCTGGCCCACGGGGAGGGGCTGCCCAACCTCGCAGCGGCCGCCGGCATCCAGCGTTTCTACGGCGTCGAGGGCGGCTTCCTGTTGGCCGACGACGCCGAGGCACTGGCCGGCGTACTGGGCTGCGTGGAGGGCGAGTTGCGGTCCCTGCGGGCGGACGGGACGGACGGGGAGAACCCGATGCTCGCGGTGCTGCGCGCCCATGACGTACGGAGCATCGTCACGCGCGCCGGACGGCTCTCCCCCGCGGGCTGGAAGTCCCTCGCCGACTACCTGGACGAGCTCCTCGCGCGCGAGGGCATGCCGGCTCCCCGCGAGCCCGGACCCGGCGCCACCGGTCCGGGCGCCACCGGTCCGGGCTCCGGCGCCGGGCCGACCGTTCCCGGCGGGGGCAGGGCCTCATGAGGACCACCCGGACCATGCGGAGCCTGGGCGCCGCCCTGTTGGCCGACGTGCGTCCGACGGCTCCTTGCGACTCCGCCCGGATCATCGGCGCGCTCTGCTCCGCGTTCGCCCGCCGACGCGGCGGCCGGCCGCTGGACTTCCGCCTGGTTCCGTTTCCGCCCGACACCGCCGGCGGTCTGTGGCTGGAGCCGGACGACCGCGACCTGCTCGTCATCGAGGCGCGTACCCGCCCCGAGCACCAACTGGTCATCGCCTGCCACGAGCTGTGGCACGTGCAAGAGGGCACCTGCGACGCGCACGGTCCCGGCATGGCGGTCGCCGCCCGGCTGACGGGCGGCCCCCACGGCGGCCTCGCGGAACTGCTGCGTCCGGACGCCCCGCTGGACCGGGTGGTCCGGCAGGCCGCCGCCCGCGCCGACCGGGAGGATCCCGCGGAGATCCGGGCCGAGACCTTCGGCCTGTACCTCGGCATGCTCCTCAAGGCCTTCCTTCCACCTCCCGGACAGGAGCACTTCCCGGAGGAGATCGAGCGCATCAGCACCTCGCTCGGATGGGGCCGTTGACCGCACCGCACGCCACCGCCGTCCGTCCCGGCCGCCCCCCTTTCCTCACTTACGCCGCCTGGCCCTCGTACGGCCCGACAGAGAGCACCACACGATGAACCGGTCCACCCCGCCCCGCCACGCCGTCGTCATCGGCGGCAGCCTGGCCGGCCTGCTCGCGGCCGCCGTGCTCGCCGAGCACGCGACGGTCACGATCATCGACGCCGACGCGCTGCCCGCCGGTCCGCGGCCCCGGCGCGGTCTCCCGCAGGCCCGGCACGTCCACGTCCTGTGGTCGGGCGGGGCCCGCGCGATCGAGGAGATCCTGCCGGGCATCGGCGAGGCGTGGACGGCGGCCGGGGCGATCCGCCGCAGCCTGCCCACGGACCTGGTCACCATGACCGCGCGGGGCTGGATCCCCCGGTGCGGCGAGAAGCAGTTCAGCGTCTCCTGCAGTCGGGACCTGCTCGATTCCGTGGTCCGTGCCCGCGTCACCGCGCTCCCCGGGGTCACCACCCTCCAACGGAGCCGCGTACGGGGCCTGGAGGGGACGGCCGCCCGGATCACCGGCGTCCGCGTCGACACCCCCGACGGGGTCGGACGGCTGGTGGAGGCCGATCTCGTCGTCGACGCGGGCGGCCGAGGCTCCCGGGCCCCGAGCTGGCTGGCGGCCCTCGGGGTGGACGGGGTCCGGCGGTCCGAGGTCGATTCCGGGCTGGTCTACGCGACCCGGCTCTTCAAGGCGCCCGAGGGGGCGCACGAGTTGGGGTTCCCGATCGTCAACGTGCAGTCCGACCCGCGGGTTCCCGTACCCGGGCGGACCGCGACGATCGTCCCGATCGAGAACGGGCTGTGGCAGGCCACCCTGTCCGGCACGCGGGGCGGCCGGCCCACCGACGACCCGGAGGCGTTCATCCCGTTCGCCAAGGCCGTCCGGCATCCCGTCGTCGGGGAACTCCTGGAGGGCCGCGAGCCGCTGAGCGACGTCGCCGTCACGCAGGGCACGGCGAACCGAAGGATCCACTACGAGAGGGCCGTCCTGCCCGAGGGGTTCTTCGCCGTCGGGGACTCGGTCGCCACCTTCAACCCGCTCTACGGGCAGGGCATGACGGTAGCCGCCCGCGGACTGCTCGGCGTCCGCGCCCTGCTCCGCGCCGGCGGCCTCGACCGGCCCGGCTTCGGCAACG
Organism: Streptomyces sp. NPDC057939; assembly: GCF_042887545.1. Classification (NCBI taxonomy): domain Bacteria; kingdom Bacillati; phylum Actinomycetota; class Actinomycetes; order Kitasatosporales; family Streptomycetaceae; genus Streptomyces; species Streptomyces sp. NPDC057939. Next base: position 54,975 of record NZ_JBHVPG010000030.1, on the reverse strand, counting down.
CCGCCCAGCGCGCGCTCGCGCCGCCGGTCGCCACCGCGTGGGAACTGGCCACCTCGCAGGACATCCGGTACCCCGGGGCGATCGGCATGAGGCCCCGGCCCGGCGCGGGCCTCCTCGACGCGTACGTCGGCCGGCTCCTGACCGGGGCCACCACCCAGGAGCCGCTCACGGCGGCGTTCCTGGACGTCGTCACCATGTCCGGCCCGCCCACCCGCTGGCTTCGCCCCGGGATCGTCTGGCGGGTGCTGAGGGCCTCCCGGAGGGGCGCCCTCACGGCGCCGCCGCTGACCGCCGCCGAACGCGGCGTCGCGGGGCTCGACGCCGCGGACGGTACGGGTACCACCGGCGGACCCGCCACGGCCGACCGGCGCGCGCCCGGCACGGACCGGGGCGAGCCCGACCCTCACGAACCCGCCGCCGACCCGGGCGAGCCCACCGCGGACCAGGGCCCGACCGGCCGGGCCCTGTGAGGGAGGACCTCGCGCTGTACCCGGCGGGGTCGGTCATGGTCCTGGCCCTGCTGATCAAGGCCCCCGCGCTGCGCCGGAACTGGGACCAGCCGCTGATGCGGGCCGTCTGCGCGCTGCTGGTGGTCGGCTGCCTGCTCGCCTTCCTGGCGGCGCCGCCGTCGCCGGCCGCCGTCAACGAGATCACCGGCGTCGTGAACTGCGCCGCCCCGCTCGTGTACGGCGTGCTCACCGCGTTCTCGGGGGCCTCGGTCGTCCTGATCCTGCACTGGGCCGGGGGCCCGGCGGACGGGGTACGGCGGGCCACCCGGCTGACGGTGTGGGCGTTCGGCGCCGTGACGTCCTGATCGTCGCCCTGTTCGCGATCGGGGACGCGCCGGTGGAACGGCTGCGGGACCTCGACACGTACTACGCGAACACCCCCTGGCTCCGCGAGATGATCGTCTGCTACCTGCCGGCGCACACCGTGGGCAGCACGGCGCTGAGCGTGCTCTGCCTCAAGTGGACGCTGCGGGTCGACCCCGCGCTGCGGTCACTGCGGTGGGGGCTGGCGCTGCTGATGCTCGGCGGGCTGATGGACCTCGGGTACCTCGTCGCGAAGTGGGCCGCGGTGGGCGCGCGCCGGTCCGGGCGCGACTGGGACTTCCTGTCCACGTACGTGGCCCCGCCGATGGCCTCGGCGGCGGCGCTGCTGGTGGGCTCGGGGTTCATCGTGCCGATGCTCGGCGGGTCGGCGCTCTGGCGGGACTTCAGCCAGTACCGGCGGCTGCGCCCGCTGTGGAAGGCCCTGCGCGGGTTCGCCTCCCGGAGCGTGACGACGGTGCCGTTGACCTGGTGGTCGCCGGTCGGGATCCGGCTGATCCACCGCGAATCGGTCATCGACGACGGGCTGCCGGCCCTGGCGCACTGGTTCGACCCCGCCGTGCGGTCCGCCGCGTACGACGCCGCGCGCGGCCAGGGCCTCGGCGAACCGGCTGCCGCCGTGGTGGCGGACGCCGCCATGCCGGACGCCGCCTGCCGGCACCGGACGGCCGCCGAGCGTGTGTGCGAGGACGGGGCCACCCCGGCCGTCCCCGGGCCGGACGGGCCGGTTCCGTACCGGCTCGGCGGGCAGCCGCTGGGGCCGCCGGCCCGGGAGTTCCGGCGCTCCCCCGTCGTCGCCGCGGCCCGCCGCGCGGCCGCCGCGACCACTCCGGCCTGATCGGAACGCGCCGCAAGCCGCGAGCGCCGGTCGCCACGCGCCGCCTGCGGGACGGGACGGGGACGGTACGGGCGCGCGGGCCACGGACAGGCTCCGCACGGCGGGCAGGGTACGGCCCCCACCCGCCCCGGCGGCGGCGCCGGACACGCGGGACGCCCCGGACCGAAGGGCCCGGGGCGTCCACCGTGCGTCATCCACCGTGCGCCGTCGCGTCCGGTCCGGTGCCGTGCCGTCCGGTCCGGTGCCGCGCGGTGCCGTGCGGTCAGAGGGTCGCGAGGTCCAGGCCGGCCTGCGCGGCGGCGGCCCGCACGGTCTGTTCCAGCAGGACGGCGATGGTCATCGGGCCGACGCCGCCGGGCACGGGGGTGATCAGGGAGGCGCGGGCGGCGGCCGACTCGAAGTGGACGTCGCCGACGTTGCCCTCGTTGTAGCCGGCGTCCAGGACGACGGCACCCGGCTTGATGTCCTCGCCGCGGATGAACTCGGCCTTGCCGACGGCGGCGACCAGGACGTCCGCCTGGCGCACGATCGACGGCAGGTCGACGGTGCGGGAGTGACAGTAGGTGACGGTGGCGTTGCGCTCCAGCAGGAGCATCCCGGCGGGCTTGCCGAGGATGGCGCTGCGACCGACGACGACGGCGTGCTTGCCGGTGAGGTCCACGTCGTAGGCCTCCAGCAGGCGCATGATGCCGCCGGGCGTGCAGGACACGAAGCCGGGCAGGCCGAAGCCCATGGCCGCGAAGGAGTGCATGGTGACGCCGTCGACGTCCTTGCCCGGGGCGATGGCCTCGAAGGCGGCGCGCTCGTCGATGTGGTGCGGGACGGGGTGCTGCAACAGGATGCCGCTGATCAGCGGGTCCTCGGAGAGCTCGGTGAGCGTGGCGATCAGTTCGTCGGTCGTGGTGGTCGCCGGCAGTTCCACGTGGCGGGAGGTGATCCCGGCCTTGGCGCAACGGTTCTGCTTCATGCGCACGTACGTGACGGAGGCCGGGTCCTCGCCGACGAGGACGGTGGCCAGGCAGGGGGCGGTGCCGGTGCGCTCGGTGATCTTCGCCGCGTCGGCGGCGGTCTGCTCCGAAATGCGGCGGGCGACGGCGGTGCCGTCCATCAGCCGGGCAGTGGCGGTCGTCATGGGGTCTCCTGAACGTCGCTGCGGATCGCGGTTCGCCCAGGCGCGCGGCAGTCGACGTACGCGGTACGCCGGGCCGCTCCCCGGTGGTGATCCACCCGAACGCCAGTCACGGCCCGCCGCCCACTGTAGTCGACTTATCCACTGGTTCCTCGGCGCCGGAGCTGGGACGATCGAGACATGACGCGCACTTTCGACCATCTCGTCGCCGAGGCCGAATCCGTGTCCGTGGACGGCTGGGACTTCTCCTGGCTCGACGGGCGGGCGACCGAACAGCGACCCTCGTGGGGCTACCAGCGGCTCCTCGGGGAGCGCCTGGCCGGGGTGCGCTCCGCCCTGGACATCCAGACCGGGGGCGGTGAGGTGCTCGCCGGATCGGGCCCGCTGCCGCCGCTGATGGCGGCCACCGAATCGTGGCCGCCGAACATCGACAAGGCGACCCGCCTGCTGCACCCGCTGGGCGCCGTGGTGGTCGCCGACGCCGACGAACCCCCGCTGCCGTTCGGCGACGGGGCCTTCGAGCTGGTCACCAGTCGACACCCGGTGACCATCTGGTGGGACGAGATCGCCCGGGTGCTGACCCCGGGCGGCGCCTACCTCTCCCAGCAGGTCGGTCCGGCGAGCGTCTTCGAGCTCGTCGAGTACTTCCTGGGTCCTCAGCCGGATCACGTCCGGCGCGGCAGGCACCCCGACGACGCCGTCGCCGACGCGACGAAGGCGGGCCTGGAAGTGATCGACCTGCGTTCCGAACGACTGCGGACGGAGTTCCATGACATCGGAGCCGTGATCTACTTTCTACGGAAGGTGATCTGGATGGTGCCCGGCTTCACGGTCGGGCAGTACCGGGACCGGCTGCGCGAGCTCCACGAACGGATCGGGCGCGAGGGCCCGTTCGTCGCGCATACCGCCCGTTTCCTCATCGAAGCCCGCAAAACGGACTGAGAGGAGGGCCTACGGAAAGGCGTTCGCGGAGCGGACGGATCTTCGCCGGATCGGTTGCGCGGCCACAGCGTGGCGCAGGTCACTCAATTCAGCGCGTAACGAATCGACTCGGGCATGCGATGAACCGACAGGTGTCCTCGCGCGGCCCCGGAATACAGACCCCCCTCGGGTCTGTTTCCCGAGTTCGCGCGATGATGTCCCGCTCACCCCTTATCTGTTCGCAACGAGAGGCTCCTTGTGTCGCTCAGCCCGTCCCGTACGTTCCCTCCGGAGATCGCCGAATCGGAGGCCCTCGTCACGCTCGTCGAGCGCGGCCGCGAGCAGGGTCACATCAACGGTGACGACGTGCGCCAGGCCTTCGAGGCCGGCCGCATCCCGGTGGACCAGTGGAAGCGGGTCCTGCGCAGCCTGAACCAGGTCCTGGACGAGGAGGGCGTCGCCCTCCACGTCAGCGCCGCCCCCGCCACCAAGGCTCCCGCGAAGAAGCCCCGCAAGGCGGCCGCGGCCCCGGCCCGCACCGTGACCAAGAAGGCGGCCGCCGCGCCGCGCCCCATCGGCGCGCGCAAGACCGCCGCTCCGGCCACCGCGGCGGCGATATCCGCTTCGTCGACCGGCGCCGAGGGCGAGGTGGCGGCCGAGGCCGCCGCCGAGCCCAAGAAGCGCACGGTCAAGAAGACCGCCGCCAAGAAGGCGACGGCGACCAAGAAGACCGCCGCGACCAAGAAGGGCGCGAAGGACTCCGACGAGGGCGAGACCCCGGCCGCCGAGGGCGAGGACTGGGCAGCCGAGGACCTCGCCGACGAGCCCGAGGAGGAGGCGCCCAAGACCGGCGGCACCCAGGGCTTCGTCCTGTCCGACGACGACGAGGACGACGCCCCGGCACAGACGGTCATGGTGGCCGGTGCCACCGCCGACCCCGTCAAGGACTACCTGAAGCTGATCGGCAAGGTGCCGCTCCTCAACGCGGAGCAGGAGGTCGAGCTCGCCAAGCGCATCGAGGCGGGCCTGTTCTCCGAGTACAAGCTCGAAGAGGAGGAGGACCACAAGCCCGCGTTCAAGCGCGAGCTGGAGATCCTCGTCGAGGACGGCCGCCGGGCCAAGAACCACCTGCTGGAGGCCAACCTCCGTCTCGTGGTCTCCCTGGCCAAGCGCTACACGGGCCGCGGCATGCTCTTCCTGGACCTGATCCAGGAGGGCAACGTCGGTCTGATCCGCGCGGTGGAGAAGTTCGACTACACCAAGGGCTTCAAGTTCTCCACGTACGCGACCTGGTGGATCCGGCAGGCGATCACGCGTGCCATGGCCGACCAGTCGCGCACCATCCGCATCCCCGTCCACATGGTCGAGATCATCAACAAGCTCGCCCGCGTGCAGCGCCAGATGCTCCAGGACCTCGGCCGGGAGCCCACTCCGGAGGAGCTGGGCAAGGAACTCGACATGACCCCCGAGAAGGTCATCGAGGTCCAGAAGTACGGCCGCGAGCCGATCTCCCTGCACACCCCGCTGGGTGAGGAGGGCGACAGCGAGTTCGGTGACCTCATCGAGGACTCCGAGGCGGTCGTGCCGGCCGACGCGGTGTCGTTCACGTTCCTCCAGGAGCAGCTCCAGTCGATCCTGGGGACGCTCTCCGAGCGCGAGGCGGGCGTGGTCTCCATGCGCTACGGCCTCAACGACGGCCAGCCGAAGACGCTGGACGAGATCGGCCGCGTGTACGGGGTCACCCGTGAGCGCATCCGTCAGATCGAGTCCAAGACCATGTCGAAGCTGCGCCACCCGTCGCGTTCGCAGGTGCTGCGCGACTACCTCGACTAAACCGTCGGGAGTCACCCCGCGGTTCCGGGACGAGCGTGCTCGCTTCCGGAACCGCGGGGTTTTCCGTTTTCCCGTCCGGTTCCTACGGGGTGGGGTCGGTGGCCCGCCGGCGCGCGGCCATCAGGGCGTGCACGAGCACGCCCGCGAAGAGGAACAGGACGCCCTGGTGGACGGCCGCCTGACCGGAGCCCGCGACCAGCCACATGGAGAAGCCGAAGGCCAGGCAGGCCATGGTGGCGTCGCGGACCAGGCGGCCGCGCGAGACCTCGTCGGCGCGCCCCGAGGCGAGGAAGTACAGCTGCGCGGCGGTCGACAGCAGGTACGGAACGGTCGCGGTGAAGGTCGTGACGAGGACCAGGACCTCGAAGACGCCCTCGGAGCCGGCCGTGTAGTTGTAGACCGTGAGGCCGGAGGCCAGGACCACGGTGACGAGGACGCCCACCACGGGGACGCCGCGGCGCTTGACCGCGAAGGCCTTCGGGAAGAGCCCGTCCTCGGCGGCCGCGTACGGGGTCTGCGCGCTGAGCAGGGTCCATCCGTTGAGCGCGCCGACCATCGACACCACCGCGGCGCAGGCGACGACCGTGCCGCCCCAGGTGCCGCCGAACATGGCGTTGACCGCGTCGCTGAAGGGGGCCTGCGAGGAGACCAGCGCGTCGTGGGAGACCAGTCCGAACACCGCGAGGGTGCCGAGGAGGTAGACGGTGGCCGCGCCCGCGGTGCCGAGAACGGTGGCGCGGGCCACGTTGCGGGCCGGATCGCGGACCTCGCCGGCGCTGACGGCGGCCGACTCGACGCCCAGGTAGCTGAAGAGCAGGATCGCGGCGGACGCGGAGACGGCTCCGACGGCGCTCTGGTCGGTGGCACGGAACGGACCGAGGTTCGCCGGGTCGAAGAAGAACAGCCCTCCGACGGCGACCAGCAGCAGCGGAGCCAGCTTCAGGACGGTCGCCACGACCTGGACGGCGCCCACGTACCGGGTGCCCGCCAGGTTGGCGAGGGCGGGCAGCCACTGGACGGCGAGCGCCGCCAGGCACATGGACCACTTGTGTTCCCCGATCGCGGGGAACAGCACCGCGAGGTAGCCGACGGCCGCCACGGCGAGGGCGGCGTTCGAGACCCAGGTGGTGATCCAGTAGCTGTAGGCGGCGAGGAAGCCCGCGAAGTCACCGAACGCGGCGCGGACGTAGACGTACGGGCCTCCGGTGCGCGGGTGGCGTTCGGCGAGGCGGCCGAAGACCAGGGCGAGGGCGATCGCACCGAGGGTGAGGACGGCGAAGGCGACCAGGCTGATGGTGCCGAAGGGCGCCACCGAGGCCGGTAGCAGGAAGATCCCGCCGCCGATGATGTTGCCCATGACCAGGCAGAGGGCGACCGGGAGGCCGAAGCGCCGGGCGTGGGGGCCGCCGTTGCGGCCGATGCCGTCGTGGCTGCCGGCGTCGTGGCCGTGAACGCGGGGGTCGGTGGGGTCCGCGACCTCCGCGGGGCCCGTGGCCCCGGTGGTGGTCGGGGCTGCGGTGCTGGTCATCGGTGGTGCGCCTCGGAATGTCTCACATGCTGGGCAGGACGCCCCATGGTCGACCACCGTGAACTCCGTACCAAATCACCGGGTTTCGTCCGGTGCGGGCACCCCCGCGGAAGGAAGGCTTCCACCCGGGTCGGGCTCCTGCCGGGGATCCTCCGCCGACCGGTCCGTGAGCGGGACCTGGGGGCCGTCCGCCTCCCGCAGCCAGCCACGCAGGACGTCGTGCACGTCCTCGGCGCCCACCAGCTCCCGGCCCGGATCGGACAGCTCCGTGGGCCACATCAGGAACGGGCGGGCCTGCTCCCCGCCCAGGCCGCCGTGCGAGCCGATCTGTTCCTCGAAGGCGTGCACGGAGCCGCTCACCGGGTCGTACGCCGAGTTGACCATGATGTCGGCCACGTGCGGGAAGGAGTCCGTCCGGCGGACCGCCTCGGCCGCGCCCGGTCCGAACGGCGCCAGCAGTTCCTCCGCCGCGCCCGGTGCGTCCAGCCGTGCCGAGGCGCCGCCCGGGCCCAGCACCTCGCCGTCCACCAGCAGGAAGCCGACCCCGGGGTGGTTGGCCAGGGTGGCCAGCAGGGCGGGGTGGGCCCGCTCGATCCACCGGCGCGTGGCCCGCCCGGGCAGGTCCGGGAAGGAGATCAACGCGAGGTTCCCCGACGCCAGCACCACCGGGTCGGAACCCGACTCCGGCCGACCCTCCTCACCCTCGTCCTCGGGTCGGTGCAGGGCCGCCAGGACGGCCGCGCGGGCCTCGGCGCCGCTGCGGGTGCCGCCGGCGCGCCGGGAGACGGGCAGCCCGCAGCCCGCCCGGACGAGGTCCTTCAGCGTCAGTCCGTACCGGCCCAGGAAGGTCTCCCCGGGGCTCTGGCCGTGGTCGGAGAGCAGGACGAAGCGGTAGCCGCGCGGGGCGTGCTCGGCCGCCCGGGCGATCAGCGCGAGGCTCCGGTCCAGCCGTGCCAGCACCCGGTCGGTGTCGCCTCCGTGCGGGCCCGAGTGGTGGGCGACCTCGTCGTAGGCGACCAGGTCGGCGTAGACGGCGGTGCGGCCCGCCAGCACGTCCCCGATCACCGCGGCGACGACCACGTCCCGTTCGATCACCGTCGCGAAGGCCCGGATGATCGGGTACAGCCCGCCGCGCGCCACCCGCGGCTCGGTCCTGCGGGCGCGGGACCGCAGCGACTGGCCGATCTCGCGGCCCACCTCGGCGGTGAAGGACAGGGCGGTGCGCACGGCGTTCGCCGGGTCGGAGAAGTACGCGAAGTAGCCCGCGCGGGAGCGGTTGTCGCGCCCCCGCCGGGCGGCGACGGACAGCACGAGCGCCAGCTGGTCGGCCCCGCCGCTGAACAGGTTGCCCCGACTGGCGCCGTCGAGGGTGAGCAGGCCGGCGTCCCCGGTGCGGCGCACGGCCCGGCGCTGGAGCTCGGCGGCGCTCGTGGGCCGGTTGCAGACCATCACCTCGCCGGTGTCCTTCTCGTACCAGCGGAAGGCCGGTACGTCGAAGTTGGAGCCGTGCAGGATGCCGAGTTGGCTGGCGCCGGTCTGGCTGGACCAGTCCGTGCGCCAGGACGCGAGACGGTGGCTGCGCCCGAGCCAGTCCGCCACCGTCGGCATCAACCCGGCGGCGACCGCCGCGCGCAGCACCTCGTACCCGACGCCGTCCAGCTGGAGGAGGATCAGCCCGGGTGCGGCCTCCGCCTCGCCCGGGGCGCCCTCGCGGCGCCGGCGACGGCGCCTGCGGTCGGCGAGGCGGTACAGCCGGCGCCGGTACGCCTCGTCGTCGCGGACCGCGAGGGCGGTGGAGGTGGCGGACGCCACCGCGGACATCACCGCGGCGACCACGACGGCCGTCTCGGGGGCCACCGCGCCGCGGCCGTCCGGGATCAGGCTGAGCGCGATCAGCAGGATCGAGCCGTTGAGGAAGAACACGAGCAGCCCGAGCACCAGCGCGGGCACCAGCAGCAGGGCCCGTACCACCACCGGCCACACCAGCGCGCTCAACAGGCCGAAGGCGCCGGCGCCCCAGGCCGCGGTCAGCCCGATCCGGGTGATGCTGTCGCCGTCGGAGGACTGGAGGCGGAAGTCGGGCAGGATCCCGGCGAGGACGAGCATGGTGAGCGTGGACACCGCCCACACGATCACCACCCGCATCAGCGCACCGCCCGCGGCCCGCCAGCGCCAACGCCCTCGCCCCACGCCCGTTCTCCGTCTTCCGTCCCGGGCCGCGCCCCGCCGGCGGCCCTCCCGGCCAGCGTCGCACAGGGTGGTGGGGCGGTGCGGCGGACACGGGTGGCGCACGAACGTACGGCGGGTGCCGGGCCCGGAGGTCGGCCTGACCGATCGGCCGGGGAGCGGCGGGCGGGGAGCGACGGGCGGGGAGCGACGGGCGGGGGCGACGGGCGGGGAGCGACGGGCGGGGGCGACGGGCGGGGGCGACGGAGTGCGGGGCGGGGCGGGCCTACGTGCCGTCGTAGCCGGCGGTCGGCATGGAGAGCCGGCGGTGCACCTCGGCCTTCATCGCCGAGGTGTACCGCGGTTCGTCGAGCCCGGCGGTCTCCAGCCGGACGCCGCGCCGTTCGCACTCCGCGGCGAACTCGTCGACCGAGCTCAGGGCCCGGGCCAGGACCCGCCTGTTGGGGGCGACGAACAGGTCGATCTGGCCGGCGTCGACGTCGCACCACAGCCCGCAGTGGTCGGCCCGCAGCCCGTAGAAGAGCAGGTGCCGGGTGACCACGTAGCCGTGGTCGGCAGCCCAGCGCGCGCACATGTCGTGCTGGCTCCGGGTGTCCACGGCGAAGGGATCGGTGTCGAGTTCCTCAAGCGGGGCCAGGCTGGCGATCGCGGCCACGCGCAGCTCATCCATGGCGCCCGACCCTACTCCGATCCGGGCCCGTGGAGGAGGGGACCGCGAGGATCCGATCGGGGACGGCCCCGTCCGCGCGGATCCCCCCGGGCGCCCCTAAGCTCGGGAGGAGCGGGGGCCGAGGGCGTGGGACCGAGGGAGGGAGGACCGGGGTGCCGGTCGAGATCACCTGGTGGGGGCACGCGACGTGCACGGTGCGGGACTCGGGGGTGCGGCTGCTGACCGACCCGCTGTTCGCCCGTCGGCTCGCGCACCTGCGGCGGCGGCGCGGCGCGCCGCCCCCGCCCGAGGCGGCCCGGGCGGACGTGGTGCTGGTGTCGCACCTGCACGCCGACCACCTGCACCTGCCGTCCCTGGCCCGCGTGCCGCGCGGTACCAGGCTGGTGGTGCCGCGGGGTGCGCGCGGGGCGGTGCCGGGTCTGGAGCGGCTCGCGGAGCTGCGTGACCTGGTGGTGGCGGAGGTGGCCCCGGGCGACGAGGTCGCCGTACGGGACGGTGTGCGGGTACGGGTGGTCAGTGCGCGGCACGACGGGCGGCGGTTGCCGTTCGGTCCGCAGCGGTCGCCGGCGCTCGGGTACGTGGTCGAGGGCGCGTCGAGGACGTACTTCGCCGGGGACACGGGCCTGTTCGACACGATGGCCGAGGAGGTCGGGCCGGTGGACGTGGCCCTGCTGCCCGTGGGCGGCTGGGGGCCCTACCTGGGGCCGGGGCACCTGGACGCGGAGCGGGCGGCGCGGGCGTTGGCGGAGCTGGCTCCCGCCGCGGCGGTGCCGGTGCACTACGGGACGTACTGGCCGATCGGCATGGACGCGGTGCGTCCGCACGAGTTCCACGCGCCCGGCGAGGAGTTCGCGCGGCACGCGCTGCGGCTCGCGCCGAAGGTGACGGTTCGGGTGCCGGCCCACGGGGAGCGGGTGCGGCTTCCGTGATCCCGTGGCGGGAGGCGGCGGCGGCCGCCGGTCAGGTACCGCCGGAGACCACCCAGCAGGCGGTCGGGTACCCGGCGTTGTTCGTGCTGGTGGCGCTGGGCGCGCTGGTGCCGGTGATCCCCACGGGGGCGCTCGTGAGCACCGCGGCCGTGGTGGCGTTCCACCACCAGACCTTGCCGTTCGGGCTGTTGCTGGTGTTCGGGGTGTCCGCGGCGGCGGCGTTCCTCGGCGACGTCACGCTGTACTGGCTGGGGCGGCGCGGGGTGCGTTCGCGCGGTGGCTCGCGGTGGCTGGAGTCGCTGCGCGGCCGGGCCACGCCGGAACGGCTGGAACGGGCGCAGGCGAAGCTCGACGAGAACGGCGTGATGGTGCTGGTGCTGTCGCGGCTGGTCCCGGCGGGTCGGATCCCGGTGATGCTGGCCTGCCTGCTGGCCGGGATGCCGCTGCGGCGCTTCGCCCGGGGCGACGCCCCGGCCTGCCTGGCCTGGGCGGCGACGTACGGGTTGATCGGGATCCTGGGCGGGTCGCTGTTCTCCGAGCCGTGGAAGGGCGTGGCGCTGGCCGTCGGCCTCACGCTGCTGATCAGCGCGGGCCCGGCCGTGTGGCGGCGGGCACGGCGGTAGGCGGCGACTGCGACTGCGACTGCTCGACGGGGTCGGGGGTCACGGGCCGGGGGTCCGGTGGGCCCAGGGGCGGACGGCTTCGAGCTGGGCCGCGACCTGGAGGACGGTCGTCTCCTGGTGTTCCCTGCCGACCAGTTGGACGGCGAGCGGGAGCCCGTCGGAGCCGAAGCCGGCCGGGACTGAAGCCGCGGGTGACCGGTGACGTTCCACAGGGCGGTGTAGGCGATCATCGGGAGCGAGCGGAGCATCGCACCGACCGGCCCCACCCCGTCGAGGGCTCCGACGCGCCGGGGCCGGGCGGCCAGGGTCGGCGTGAGCAGCAGATCGGCCCCGGCGAAGCAGCGCCCGGCCCGCGCCGCCAGCCGTTCGCCCGCGCGGACGGCCCGCTCCACCACGGCCCCGGACACCGGCCGGGCGAGGCGCAGGGTGCCGCGGGTGCGCCGCTCCAGGAGCTCCGGCCGTTCCACGGCCGCCGCCTCTGCGCGCACGCCCCCGAAGAACTGCGCCACGAAGGCCGCCGTGCTGTCGGGGTACCGGGGGTCCACCTCCCGTACGTCGTGCCCGAGTTCCCGCAGGATCCGTACGGTGTCGTGGAGGGCGGCGACGTGCTCGGGGTGCGGGCGCACTCCGAGCACCGCGGGGGTCGCCGAGTAGCCGATCCGCAGCCTGCCGGGTTCCGTGGACGCCGCGTGGACGAAGCTCGTCCGGGCGGGACGCGCCGTCCAGCGGTCCCCTTCGGCCCGGCCGCTGAGCACGTCGTACAGCAGGGCGCTGTCCAGCACCGTGCGGGTCAACGGTCCGATCGTGCCGAGGGCGTACCAGAGGTGGGGGTGCGGGGCGGTGGGAACGCGACCGCGTTGCGGTTTGAGGCCGAACAGGCCGCAGCAGGCGGCCGGGATCCGGATGGAACCGCCGCCGTCCCCGCCGAGCGCGGCGCCGGCAAGGCCCGCGGCGACGGCGGCGGCGCTGCCCCCGCTGGATCCGCCGGTGGTGTGCGTGGGGTTCCAGGGGTTGCGGGCGTAGCCGTGCGCGGCCGACTCGGTGAACGGCCACTGGCCGAACTCGGGCATCGTGGTCTTCCCGATGACCACCGCTCCGGCGGCCCGCAGCCGCCGGACGGCCTCGGCGTCGTGCGCGGCCGGCGTCAGGTTGGCCGCGCCGCCGAAGGTGGTCACCTCCCCGGCGACGTCCAGCTCGTCCTTGATCGCGACGGGTACCCCGAACAGCGGCCCGACCGCACCGGGCCCGCCCGCCGCGAGCGCGGCGTCGCGGGCGTCCGCCTCGGCCGGGGCGCGTTCCGTGAGCAGCACGCGGAAGGCGCCGAGGTGGTCCATCCGCTCGGCCCGGCGCAGCGTCGCCTCCACCAACCGGCGCGCCGACACCTTTCCGGTGCGCACGAGTTCGGCCTGTCGGGCGGCGCCCAGGAACACCAGCTCACGGTCGTCCATCGACGTCCTCCCCGTTCCGTCCGTCGTGCACGTCGTGCACGTTCCGCACATCCGTTGCGTCCCGCTCCGCGTCCAGCACGTCATGCACGTCCCGCCCGGTCGTGCTCGTGGCGCCGGGCAGGGAGCGTGCCACGCGGAATCCGACGTCCTCGACCCGGAAGCTCGGGTGGCTGCGGCGGCGCGCGGAGGCCCGGCAGCTCCAGTGCTCGTCGAACCAGCCGCCCCCGCGCAGCACCCGGTAACTCCCGTACACCTCGGCGTCGTAGACGTCCCAGCACCAGTTCCAGACGTTGCCTAGCATGTCGTACAGGCCCCACGCGTTGGGGAGCCTGCCGCCCACCTCGTGGATGCGCTCCAGCGAGTTGCCGCGGTACCAGGCGATCTCGTCGAGGGGTCCGTAGTGCGGTCCGGTGGTGCCGGCCCGGCAGGCGTGCTCCCACTCGGCCTCGGTGGGCAGCCGGTACCCGTCGGCGGATTCCTCACGGTCGACGCCCTGACCGTCGGGGTGGAAGCGGTAGACGGGCGTGAGGCCCTCGCCCGCCGACAGTTCGTTGCAGAACCGGACGGCGTCCCACCAGGACACGCTCTCGACGGGCAGCCGGTCACCCGGGGCGGCGGCGCTGGGGCGCAGGCCGGTGACCTCCGCGTACCGGGCCTGGGTGACGGGGAGGGCCGCGATCCGGTACGGCGCGAGGTCCACGGCCCAGCTGCGCATCGTCCGCCGGTCCGACAGGGTGACCCGTCCCGACGGCACGGCGATCATCCCCGGTTCCGCGCTCGCGTCCATGAACAGGGGATCCTACGACACGAGTTCGAGCACGGGCGGGAGTCAGTCGGCCAGCCCGGAGAGGACCGAGTCGAGCAGGTCGAGCGCCCCTCGGACGTGCGGCAGCGCCAGGGGGTCCGGGGACTCCAGGGCGGCCAGTCGCTGTCGCGGTCCGCCGCCCAGCAGCGGCCCGGTCGACAGCCGTACGCGCAACGCTCCCAGGTCGTCCGCGAAGCGTTGGCCGCCGGGCGTCGCCGCGCCCAACCGGGCGCCGAGCCAGTCCTCGAGTTCCATGGCGTCGCCCACGCCGTGCCGGGCCAGCCCGGCGCGCAGCGGCGTCAGGTCGGCGTACAGGTGTCGACCGGCCTCGGGGGGCCGTGCGAAGGCCCCGGCGGCCAGCAGCACCCGGTGCGCGGCGGCGGCGACCGTGCCGTGCAGGGCGGCGGCCTCGCGGGCCCGCTCGGTGACCGGGTCGGGCTCGTCCAGCGCGTGCGTGGCGGCCCCCGCGACGGGACCGGCGACCAGGGCACCGGTGGCGGTGAGGATGTCCAGGGTCCGGGCGCGCAGCCAGGTGCCGCGCGGGGTTCCGGGGAGGCGGAGCACGGCGGCGGGCCAGCCGCCGGGCAGCAGTGCGCCGGAGAGGTCGACCAGGACGGCGACCTGGTCGGGGAGCATTTCGGCGGGGCTCAGCACCAGGGTGTCGCGGGGCCGGTGGACGGTGTCGCGCCAGCTCTCGTCGCTGACGACGAACAGGCCCTCGGACTCCGCCGCCTCGCAGGCCTCGCGGAGCAGCTCGGGAGGGGGCACGGTCCCCGTCGGGTCGTCGGCGACGGACAGCAGCAGCACGCGCGGGTCGCCGCCCTCGGCCCGGACCCTGCGTACGGTTTCCAGCAGCGCGTAGGGGTCCGGTACGCCTCCGCATTCGGCGGGGGTCGGCACGTGGTAGGCCCGCCGTCCCAGCAGTCGGACCTGTGGGGTCCACCAGGCGGGACAGGGACGGGGCAGCATGACGTCGCCCCCGTACGCGCCGAGCAGGGCCAACAGCAGGGCGGGGGCGCCGGGCCCCGCGGCCACGTTCTCCGGGGCGGTGGCGAGCCCGCGCCGGGCCCAGTGCCGACAGGCGGCCTCGCGCAGCGGCTCCCCGCCGCCCGGCGACTCGGGGGCGGCCCGATCCGCCGCCCCGGCCAGGGCGGCGGTGAGTTCCGGGAGGGCGGGCAGGCCGGGTTCCGGGGCGGGGGGTCCGTACCGGACGGGCCCGCGCCCGACGGACACCGGACCCCAGCCCCGGGCGGTGCCCGGGCCGTGCGTCGTCCCTTCGGCCATCCCCGCCACCGTGCCCGCCTTCCGCCACCACCGCCACGGCCGCCGACCGGCCGCATCACTGCCCTTTATACGGTCATTCGGCCCAGTGTGCCCGCCGGCCCGCCCACCGAACCGCCGAGCCGGACCTACGAGCACTCCCCCAAGACGCCTCCGCCTCACCCCTTCTCGCACAAGGATCGTGTCCACATGTCAAAACACAGGTCTCAGATGTCGGTCGAATCCCCTACCGTGATCACGACGCTTCGACGAGGAGGGGTTCCGCCATGAACGACGCCACGCACGCCACGCACGCCACCCACGAGAACGACGCCCGCACGGCCCGCGAGACGGCCGTCTACACGCACGGCCACCACGAGTCCGTGCTGCGCTCCCACCGCTGGCGCACCGCCGCCAACTCGGCCGCCTACCTGACCGGGGAACTGCGCCCGGGCATGCGGGTGCTGGACGTGGGCTGCGGGCCCGGCACCATCACGGCGGACCTGGCGGAACTGGTCGCCCCCGGCGGCCGGGTGACGGCCGTGGACGCGGCGGCGGACGTGGTCGAGCAGGCCCGCGCCCACGCCGCCGAACGCGGCCTGGCCGGGTCCATCGACTTCGGCACGGCCGACGTCCATGCCCTGGACTTCCCCGACGACACCTTCGACGTGGTCCACGCCCACCAGGTCCTGCAACACGTCGGCGACCCGGTACGGGCCCTGCGCGAGATGCGCCGCGTCTGCCGGCCGGGCGGCATCGTGGCCGTGCGCGACGCCGACTACGCGGCGATGACCTGGTACCCGGCGACCCCGGGCCTGGAGGAGTGGCTGGACCTGTACCGGCGGGTGGCCCGGGCGAACGGCGGCGAGCCCGACGCCGGCCGCCGGCTGCTGTCGTGGGCCCGCGCGGCGGGCTTCACGGAGATCTCCGCGTCGGCGACGGCCTGGTGCTACGCCACCGCCGAGGAGGTCGCCTGGTGGTCCTCCCTGTGGGCGGACCGCACGACGGCCTCCGCCTACGCGGCCATCGCGACGGACGGCGGCCACGGCACCCCCGCCGACCTGGACGCCGCCGCCCACGCCTGGCACGCGTGGGGCACCGCCCCCGACGCCTGGTTCTCCGTCCTGAACGGCGAACTGATCTGCCGCGCCTAGGGCATGAGCCGCCCTACGGCCGGCGCCACCAGGACAGGGTGAGGAGCGAGCCGGCGAGCACGAGGACGGCGACGACGCGCAGGCCGAAGGACATCGCCTCGGAGAAGTCCTGCGAGCCGTGGGAGGAGAGGGCGGTGCCGAGGACGGCGACGCCCAGCGCGCTGCCGATCTCACGCGTCGCGCCGTTCAGGCCCGAGCCGAGACCGGCCCGGTCCTGGGGCAGGGACGTCGTGACGGCGGAGGACAGGACGGGTACGCACAGGCCCATGCCGAGGGAGAGGACCACGAGGAAGAGGGCGTAGACGGGATAGGGGGTGGAGGCCGTGGCGAAGGAGATCAGGATGAGGCCCGTGACGATCCCGGCGAGGCCGACGGCGACGACGGCGTCACCGAACCGCTCGGCCAGGGCGATGCTGCGGCGGGAGGCGACCATCATGCCGACGGCGAGGGGGACGATCGCGCAGCCCGTGAGCAGCGGCGAGTACCCCTTGGCGTACTGGAGGTACTGGGCGTTGACGTAGAACAGCGAGAACAGTCCGAAGAAGGCGACGCCGACGCCGAGGGAACCGGCCCGCAGCCCGCGGTCGCGGAACAGGCGCGGGTCGATCAGCGGGTGGGCCGTGCGCAGCGAGCGGGCCACGAACAGCGCCAGCAGGACGGCCGACGCGGCGAGCGCGCCGAGCACCCGTACGGAGGTCCAGCCGGCCGAGGGGCCCTCGATGATGCCGTCGAGCAGGGTCGCGGCGGCCGCGACGAGGAGGACCGAGCCGATCGCGTCGAGTGCCGCGGGGCGCCGTTCGCCGCGCGGGGCGAAGCGGGCCGCCAGCAGGCCCAGGACGGTTGCGGCCGGTGCGACGGCGAGGAACAGGGCCTGCCAGGGCAGGTATTGCAGGACGAGACCGCCGCCGACGTTCCCGACGACGCCGGCGATGCCGGTCGCGGCCGTCCACACGGCGACGGCCTGGGGACGTCCGGCGGGTTCGGTCACCTCCAGCATCAGCGACAGGGTGGCCGGCATCACGAGGGCCGCTCCCACGCCGGTGACGGCCCGTCCGGCGATGAGTACGGCCACGCCGGGGGCCGCGGCGGACAGCAGGGCGCCGGCGGCCACCAAGGCCAGCCCTGCCAGCAGGGCGCCCTTGCGGCCGTGGCGGTCGCCGATCGCGCCGGCGGGTATCAGCAGGCAGCCGAACACCAGGACGTAGGTGTCGACGATCCACAGGAGTTGGCCGGCGGACGGTTCGAGGGGGCTCGCCGCCAGCTTGGGGATCGCGAGGTTGACCGCCGCCACGAGGGACACCACGAGCACGGAACACGCGGCCATCACGATGTACACGGCTCGGCGGCCGGCGGGCCGTGGTGTGCGGCGCTCTGCAACCAGGTTCATTTCAGGGGTCTTTCGTCCGAGGGAGGGTGACGGGGCCGGCCGTGCTCCCACGGTAGGCTCGCATCGGACTTGCCTTCAAATGCAACCTTGCGAAGAGATAAGTGCACCGCATGCACCTGGATATGAATCTGCTGATCGCCCTGGACGCCCTGCTGGAAGAGGGCAGTGTCGGCGGCGCCGCCGACCGCCTCAACCTGTCGTCGCCCGCGATGAGCCGGACCCTCGCCCGCATCCGGCGGGCCCTCGGCGATCCGGTGCTGGTCCGGTCGGGGCGGGTCATGGTGCCCACGCCGCGCGCGCTGGCCCTCCGGGCGGAGGTCCACGAGCTGGTCTCCCGGGCCCGGGCCGTCTTCACCCCAGCCGGGGAGATCGATCCGGCACGGCTGGAACGGGTCTTCACCGTCCAGGCGGACGAGTCGCTGGTCGTCCGCCTCGGGGCGCCGCTGCTGACCCGGATCCGGGCCGAGGCGCCCGGCGTCTCGCTCCGGTTCCTGGGCGAGGGCCCGCAGGACGTCCAGTACCTCCGCGAGGGCCTCGCGGACCTGGAACTCGGCAACGTCACCGATCCCAGCCCGGAGACCCGGATCGAACCGCTCCTGGAGGACCGCTTCGTGGGCGTGGTCCGGGCCGGCCACCCCCTTTTGGACGGCGACGTCACCGTCGACCGGTTCGCCTCCGCCGACCACCTCAACTACTCGCGCCGCGGCCGGTTCGGCGGACCGATCGACACGGCCCTGGCCGATCGGGGCCTGGCGCGCCGGGTGGTGGCCGTGTACCCGACGTTCGCCTCGGCCCTGCTGGCCCTGCTCGACACCGACCTCGTCGGCATCCTCGGGGACCGCGTCCACTCGGCGACGGCCCGCCGGTTCGGGTTGGCCACGTTCCCCGTGCCGCTCGACCTGCCGTCCCTGGAACTGTCCCTCGCCTGGCACCCCCGGTACGCGGCCGACCCCGCCCACGCCTGGCTGCGCGGCCTGGTGCGCGGGGTCGTCCGGGACGAGCTCGGGCGGGCCGGGCCGTCGGGCCGGGACCCGTCGTCAGGGGGCTGATCGGCCCGAGCCGCCGGGCGGGCGCATGCGGAAGTCGTACGCGGGCGGCAGCGGGGCGTCCGTGAGGCCGGCCCAGAGCTCGGACAGGGCCTCCTCGCCCTCGCGTAGGTCGGCGAGTTCGAAGCCGTCGTCGAAGAGCCGGCGCGCCGCGCCGACGTGGCCCTCCGCCGCGAGCAGCCGGGCGGCGAGCAGCCGGAACCGGCCCTGCTCGCGCAACGCCGGGCGGAGCCCGTCCCACACCTCGCGGGCGGCTGCCGGCCGACCGGCGGCCAGCAGCGCGGTCATCGCCTCCCGGCCCAGGGCGGATTCGGCGGCGGTCCAGGCATCGCCGCCCCGGCTCTCCGCGACCAGGTCCGCGAAGGCCTCGGCGTACCGGTCGGCGGCCCGCAGCGGATCCCCGGCGAGGGCGTCGGCGACCGCGAGGCAGCGCAGCAGGGGCCAGCGGGAGGGCGCCAGGACCAGGCCGCGTTCCCAACTCCGCACGGCCTGGGCGACGTCACCGGCGTGCCACTGGGCGACGCCCAGGTGGTACTCGGTGAGCGGGTCGGCGGGGGCCGTCTCCAGCATGTCCCGCCAGTGCCCGGCGACGAGGGCCTCGCCGGGCGGGCCGGCCCTGCGCGGCGCGGGCAGGGCCCCTGCGCGCCACAGCCTCAGCCAGGGTTCCTGGGCGGCACCGAGGGTGGATTCCTCGAAGGGGGTGCCGGGCAGGGAGTGGCCCGCGCACAGCACCTCCAGCGCGCCCCACCCGGAGCCGGTGGCGATCCGCTCCCCCGGTTCGGTGTCGGCGCGGGCCCGCCAGGCCTTGTGGGCGGCGTCGAGGGTCGCGGCGGGCATGACGGCGTCCAGGGCCTCGGCGGCCGCGCCGCGGGCGGCCGCCCAGTCGGCTCCGTGCACCCGGGCGGGGTCGGCTCGCAGCGGCCCGTAGACCTCCAGCCAGCTGAACTCGGCGCCGGCTTCGAGGCGTACGTGTTCCAACTGGGTTCGGGCCAGGCCGGCTTGGATCTCGGCGTAGCCGCCGGTCCCGGGCCGGGTCAGCCACTCCTGCCAGCGCCGGCCGCCCGCCCCGGCTCCCCACACGAACAGCTTGCGGCCGCGCAGTCGGGCGGTGGAGGCCTGCGCCAGCCCGTACCCGTCGGCGTCGAGGGAGGCGATCCAGGGACGGTCCGCTTCGGCGTCGCGGACCTCGAAGAAGAAGTCGGTGGGGTATTCGCTGCGCAGCGGGTACGTGCGGTCCTCGCCGGCCCAGGCGGGTACGGGTACGCGGCTCAGGGAGCGTTCGTGGCCGAAGTGCCAGGCCTCGTCCGCGGGGGCGAGGACCCGGCTGCCCGGATCCTCGGGGACTGCCGTGTTGGACCACCAGTACACGGGTGCGGGGTGTTCGTGCGGGTTGCGGACGCGGACGCCGACGTGGAGGAACTCCGAGTCGGCGGGGAGCCACAGGTCCACCTGGAACGGCAGGTCGCGCAGCCGTTCCCATTCCCACATCCGCAGCATCACGCCCCCGTCGGGTGCGGGGACGGGGGCCGCGTGCAGCGGGGCGCAGGACAGGGTGGTGTGTCCGGTGGCGCCGATGTTCCATTCGATGCCGCCGGAGAACCAGGCTCCGTTGAGGGCGAGGTTCGCGGGCTGGAACACCGGGTTGCGGTAGAGCAGTTCGCGGCCGGTCGGCAGGTGGACGAGGGAGTGGATCCGGCCGCCGAGTCCGGGCAGCACGGTGACGAGGAGCAGGCCGTTCTCGATGACGACCGATTCGAACTCGCGCTCCGCGCGCTCGCGTCCGTACCCGTCCCGGACCGGGACGGGCAGGAGCGAGCGCAGCGGTTCGTACCCGATCTGGCGGGCCATGTCGCGCGGCAGCCCGTCGCGCGCGCGTTCGTCCAGTACGTGCACCCCGTCGGGTGCGCGCAGGGCGGGGAGGGGATTGTCGGGACCCAACGGGGCTGCGGGAAGGGTCAGCAGGGCACGTCGGACGGTTGTGGCCATGGGGAAATGGAACACGCCGGCGCGGCCGGTGCACAGGGGTTCCGCCGATCACCACCGGTCAGGATTACGCAAAGGCGTCCGATACGAGATCGGCGAGCAGCGCTCCCGCACGCCCGTCCGGATCCAGGTCCGGGTCGTAGACGGTGACGTTGAGCCCGACGCAGCGCGGCGAACGGGCCAGTACGTCGAGCAGTCCGGCGAGTTCGTCGGGCAGCAGCCCGCCCGGTTCGGGGCTGTCCACGGCGGGCATGACGGACGGGTCCAGCACGTCGGCGTCCAGGTGGATCCAGAAACCGTCCGTGCGCGGCGGGTGCAGCCCCTCCAACGCGGCCCGGGCCACGGCCGCGGCGCCCCGCTCCCGGATGTCGCCGACGGTGGCGGCGGCGATCCCGGCGGCGCGCAGTTCGGGCAGGTCCGGGTCGCCGTCGCGGAGTCCGAAGAGGCGTACGTCCTCGTCGCGCAGGTAGGGGCCGAGGTCTTCCAGGCCGGTCAGGTCGGCCTGGCCGCGGCCGGTGGCCAGGGCGAGTTCCTCGCCGGCGGCGGCGCCGACGGGCCCGTTGACGGCCTCGTTGCCGGGGTGGCGGAAGTCGGCGGACCCGTCGATCGCGGCCAGCCCGTAGTGGCCGATGCGGCGCATGGCGAGAGCGGCGCCGAGTTGGATGGAGCAGTCGCCGCCGAGTACGACGGGGAACTCGCCGGCCCGCAGGTGCTTCTCGATGCGGTCGGCGAGGACGGTGGTGTACCCGGCGATGGGTTCCGCGTGGAAGACGCCGTCGCCCTCCCGCCAGTCGCCCCGGTCGTAGCGGGGCGGGACGACGACCCCGCCCTCGCGTGCGCCGAGCCGGTGCAGCAGTCCCTGCTCCCGCAGGGCACCGGCCAGTTTGTGGACCCCGGGGACCGTGCCGGGCGCGGGCGGCCGCAGGCCGAGGTTGGAGGGTGCGTCGATGAGTACGAGGCTTCTCATGACTCCATCCTGGGCGACTCGGGCTCCGCGGTCCCGGTTTTCGGCCGGCGGGGTCCGCCGGCCGTGAAGGCCCAGCGTTCGTGGTCGCGCCAGGCGCCGTCGACGTGCAGGAAGTCCGGGGAGAAGCCTTCGAGGCGGAAGCCACGGCTCCTGACCAGGGCGATGGAGGCGGCGTTGGCCGGCTGGATGTTGGCCTCCAGGCGGTGCAGGCCGAGGCCGCCCCGGTCCTGGGGTGCGAAGGCGTGTTCGACGACGAGGTCGAGGGCCTCGCCCATCAGGCCGCGGCCGGCGGCGTGGGCGAAGGCGCCGTAGCCCAGGGCGCCGCACCGGAAGGCGCCCAGGACGATGTTGTTGACGTTGACGAAACCGGCGATGGCCCCGGTGGCGAGTTCGCAGACCAGGAACCCGGCGCGGGCCTCGTCGCCCGCGAGGCGGGTCGCGTAGGGCTCGTACTCCGCGACGGTGACGGGCGGGAACAGCCAGGGCCGGTGCAGGTGCAGGCTCTCGTGCGCGCGGGCGGTGAACTCGGGGCCGTCGGACTGTCGGTAGGGCCGCAGGCCGACCGCCGGGCCGGTGGCGACGTAGTGTGAATATTCCATCGCCCCAGGCTAGGGGCCGTGGCACCATCCCCCGGTGATGATCGCTGAGGACGTTTCCGCCCTGCTGCTCGCCGCGGCCCGCAACAACGCCGACTGGTGCGACGCCGTCAGCCGCGCCCACGGAGTGCCGACGGTCTTCGCGCCGGCCGCCTGGAGCGGTGCCGCGCGCACCCCCGCGCTGTATCCGGACGCGGTGTCCCTGACTCCGGGGGCCACCGCGGCCGAGGTGCTGGGCGGCGTCGACACGGCCTCGCCGGGGTGCAGCGTGAAGGACAGCTTCGCCGCGCTGGACCTGGGCCCGGCGGGCTTCGAGGTGCTCTTCGAGGCCCGGTGGATCCACCGTCCGGCGGGGCCCGCGGCCGCCGGCGGGGGCGACGGGGGCGACGGGGGCCCGGTGTGGTCGCGGGTCCGCGACGCCGGGGAGCTGGCCGACTGGGAGGCGGCGTGGGACGAAGGGGAGCCGTCCGGGCTGTTCCGACCGGAGCTGATCTCCCCGGAGGTCGTCTTCCTGGCGGGCCGCGCCGGTGGCCGGATCGTGGCCGGGGCCGTTCTCAGCCTCGGGGGCGGGGTCGTCGGCGTGTCCAACCTGTTCGCCCCGGACCCGGCCGGCTCGGACTCCGCGTGGGCGGCCGCCGTCGGCGCCGCCCACGAGCTGTGGCCGGGGCTGCATGTCGTGGGCTACGAGCACGGGGAGGACCTCGACGCGGCCGTCCGCGCCGGGTTCGCCCCGATCGGACCGCTCCGCGTCTGGCTCCACACGACCTGAGCGGCCGGCCGTCGCGGACCGCGGCGGCCTCGTCGGCGCCCGACACGGCACGACCCCCGCGACCGGGCCCGCACCCGCCACGGAACGGCCCGCGCGGCCTCGTCGGCACCCGACACGGCACCACCCGCGCGACCGGGCCCGCGCCCGACGCGGATCGGCCCGTGCGGCCTCGTCGGCCGCCTTCGCGCGCCGGCCGCCCGGGGCGGCACGACCCGCGCTACCTGGGGCGGCGGCGCCGGGCCAGGTACGCGCCGCAGAGCGCGCCGAGCAGTGCCGTGCTGAGCAGGGCCACCCAGAGCGGCATCGTGACGATGGGGACCAGCAGCCGGATCTCCGTCGACCGGGTGTTCTCGAAGATGAAGACGAGGGTGAGGACCGCGAGGGCGAGGATGCCCACGCGGGCCGGGGTGAACGTGCCGCGGCCCTGGGAGCCGCTCTTCGGGGCTTGGTGGGTCATGGGCCCATGATCCGCCCGCGGGGCGTCCGGGGGTCAGCTGTGCAGGGCCAGACGGGGGACGTCGTCCCGGTCGATCCCGAAGACCTGTGCGTACAGCGACAGTTCCGCCTCCAGTGCCGTGACGATCGTCTCCGCGCGCCGGAACCCGTGGCCCTCGCCCTCGAAGGTGAGGTAGGCGTGCGGTACCGCGCGGCCCCGCAGCGCGGTGAGCAGCCGCTCGGCCTGGGCGGGCGGGCAGACCGGGTCGTCCAGCCCCTGGAGCAGCAGGAAGGGGGCGGTGATCCGGTCGGCGCGGGCCACCGGGGACCGCTCGCGGCTGCGCAGGGCCAGGGTCTGCGGCGGTCCGGCCAGCCCGTCGGTGTAGTGGGATTCGAGGTCGTGGGTCTCGGCGGCGAAGGCCCGCAGGTCCAGTACCGGGTAGATGATCGCGGCACAGGCGTAGAGGTCGGTGGCCGCCAGGGAGGCGGCCGCCGTCCAGCCGCCGGCGCTGCCGCCGCGGACGGCGAGCCGGGCGGGGTCGGCGGTGCCCTCGGCGGCCAGCGCCCGGGCGACGGCCGCGCAGTCCTCGACGTCGACCACCCCCCACTGTTCGCGCAGCCGCTCCCGGTAGGCGCGTCCGTATCCGGTGGAGCCCCCGTAGTTCACCTCGACGACGCCGATGCCGCGCGAGGTGAAGTAGGCGATGTGCAGGTCCAGGGCGGGCGGGACGTGGTCGGTGGGGCCGCCGTGCGCCCACACCACGTACGGGGGCCGTTCGTCGGCCGGGGCCCGCACGGCGGGGTGGTGCGGCGGGTAGACGTGCGCGTGGATCTCCCGCCCGCCGGGGCCGGGGAAGGTCCTGGTCTGCGGTTCCGGGTAGTGGGCGGGGTCCACGGGGTCGGCGGCGTGGGCGCCGACGGCCCGGGCGTGGCCCGTGGTGGTGTCCAGTTCGACGACCTCGTAGGCGCTGCGCGGGCTCGCCGCGACGCCGTAGACGCGGGTACCGCTGACGGCCAGGGTCGGCTGCCAGGCGGTCCAGGGTCCCGCGGCGTCGACGAGGTCCCCGCTGTCGGGGTCGAGGACGCCGAGGACCGAGGAGCCGCGGCCGTGCAGGACGGCGAGGAGCCCGCCGCCGGAGCCCTCGGCGCGGGACCCGGAGAGCGGGGCCAGCCAGCTCAGCCCCGGCTTCCACAGGGGGCCGCCGAACTCCTCCTCGCGGGGGCACAGGTTGACCGCCCCGCCGCCCCCGGTGTCCACCCGGTACGGGTTCCACCAGCCGCTGCGATCGCTCACCGCGAGCAGGCTGCCGTCGGCGGCCCACGCCACCTGGGCGACGGCCTCGTCCGGGCCGCCCAGGACGGTGCGGGGGGTGTCGAGCGTGCCGTCCGGGGTCACGTCGGCGACCTGGAGTTCGGTGCCGTCCCAGGGCATCCGGGGGTGGTCCCAGACCAGCCAGGCGGCGCGCCGCCCGTCGGGGGACAGCCGGGGCCCGGTCCGGAAGCGGTGCCGGTCGTCGGTGAGTTCCCGTACGGCGGTCCGGTCGTCGGCGGCCGAGCCGTCGAGCGGTACGGCAGCGGTCACCCGGCGCACGTCACCCGGTCCGGGGCCGGTGAACTCCTCCAGCGCGCACCACACCTCGGCGCCGCGCAGCACGGGGTCGGCCCACCGCAGGCCGCCCCACCCCGCCGGTCGGGGGCACAGGGGCGTCAGCGGGCGCGGTGCGGGGCTGCCGGGCGCGTCGGGTTCGTACGCGTACATCCGCTGGTCGGCGTGGTGGACGAACACCACGAGCGGTCCCCCGGCCGGCCGTTCGGCGCCCGCCCAGGGCATGGCGCCGTACTCGGTGAACCGGCTGCGCACGTTCCAGGGGGCGGGCAGCACGGACCGGGCGGCCCGTCCGTCGGCGGGGCGGCGCACCAGGGCGCGCCGGCCGCCCTCCTTCGGGCGGGGCTCGGTCCACCACACCTCGGCGCCGACGGTGCCCAGGTACTCGGGGCGACCGTCGTGGGAGGCGGCGAGCACGGCGTCGATCGGGGAGGGCCAGCTGCCGTACGGCAGGTACGGGCCTGGGGCCGCCATCACCGGGCTCCCTTCACAGCGCGCGCAGGGCGCGGTCGAGGACGCGGACGCCGAAGTGGAGTGCGTCGACGGGGACCCGTTCGTCCACGCCGTGGAAGAGGGACCAGTAGTCGAAGCCGGGCGGGAGTCTGAGCGGGGAGTAGCCGTAGCCCTTGATGCCGAGCCGGGAGAACTGTTTGGCGTCGGTGCCGCCCGCCATGCAGAAGGGGACGACGTTTCCGTCGGGGTCGAAGTGCTCGACGCTCTCGCGCAGCACGGCGAAGGTGCGGCCGTCCACGGGGGCTTCGAGCGCGACCTCCCGGTGGTGGAACTCCCAGTGCACGTCGGGGCCGGTGAGTTCCTGGAGGGTCGCCATGAACTCGGCCTCGCCGCCGGGCAGGATGCGCCCGTCGACGTAGGCGGTGGCGTGGCCGGGGATGACGTTCAGTTTGTAACCGGCGCTGAGCATCGTCGGGTTGGCGCTGTTGCGGACGGTGGCCTCGACGAGCGCGCCGACCGGTCCGAGCTTGGGCAGGAACGCGTCGACGTCGAAGCCCGGGGCGCGCGGGGTGACCGACAGGCCCTGCAGGGCGGCGAGTTCGGTGATGCAGGCGGTGACGGTGTCGGTGAGGCGGACCGGCCACTGGTGTGCGCCGATCCGGGCGACGGCCGCGGCGAGCCGGGTGACGGCGTTGGCCCGGTTCGGCTTGGAGCCGTGCCCGGTGGTGCCGTGTGCGGTGAGTTTCAGCCAGGCGGTGCCGCGTTCGCCGGCCGCGATCGGGTAGAGGGTGCGGCCCGGTCCGGCGTGCACGGTGAAGGCGCCGGACTCGCCGAGTCCCTCCGTGCAGCCCTCGAAGAGGTGGGGGTGGTGGTCGGCCAGGAAGCCGGACCCGTCGACGGCGCTGTCCTCCTCGTCGGCGGTGTAGGCGATCACGATGTCCCGGCGGGGCCGAACGCCCCGGCGCGCCCAGGCCCGTACGAGGGCCAGCACCATCGCGTCCATGTTCTTCATGTCCACGGCGCCGCGGCCCCAGACCACCCCGTCCCGGACCTCGCCGGAGAAGGGGTTCACGCTCCAGTCGGCGGCCTCGGCCGGGACGACGTCGAGGTGGCCGTGGACGAGGAGGGCCTCGGCCGTGGGGTCGGTGCCCTCGATGCGGGCCACCACGTTGGTGCGGCCAGGGGTGCGCTCCAGCAGGACGGGATCCAGTCCGGCGCCGGCCAGGCGTTCGGCCACGTACTCGGCGGCGGGCCGCTCGCGGCAGTCGCCGCCGCCGCGGTTGCTCGTGTCGATCCGGATCAGCGCGGAGGTGAACTCGACCACCTCGTCGAACGCCGTCCGGTCCAGTGCTGCGTCGTCCTCGGCCACCGGGTGCATGTCAGCCATACTGCTCCTCCACGGCCGCCGAGACGACCGTCGTGACCGCCTTGAAGGTGCGGATCCCCTCGTACATGGTCCCGCTGGTGTACTCGACCCGACGCTCGCCGGAACGTTCGACGCCGGGGACGACGGCGGCGGCCAGCGACAGGTGTTCGGCGTCGAACTCCACCTCGACGGTGAACGGGCCGCCGCGCACCGGCTCGTGGCGAACGGCGAGCGCCGCGGCCTCGGTGGCGGCGGCCCGGATGTCGGCCGCGGTGCGGGCCGGGGTGCGGCACACGGCCGCGTAGCGCGACACGTGGTCCTTGACGGCGACGGTGATCGCGTCCGGGGCGTAGCCGGCGGCGTCGACGCAGGTCAGGTCGTCGCCGGTGACGAGGATGACGGGGACTCCGTACTCGGCGACGACGTGTGCGTTGAGGGTGCCCTCGCTGGCGGGCAGGCCGTTCAGCCAGACGCCGGTGATGGAGTTGGCGAGGTAGGTGTGGGCGAGGACTCCCTCGGCCCCCGCGCCGGTGTGGTAGGCGAGGAACGCGATGCCGTCGACGTCGCCGCGCTGGACGCCCTCGACCATGGAGAGGTTCTTGTGGCGGCCGGTCAGCAGTTCGACGCGGGCGTCGAGCCTCTCCAGCAGCAGGTTGCGCATCGTCGAGTGGGCCTCGTTGATGAGGACCTGGTCGGCGCCGCCGTCGTAGAAGCCGAGTACGGCGGCGTTCACGTCGGAGGTCAGCAGGCCGCGGCAGCGTTCCCACTGGGACGCGCCGGGCAGGACGTCCTCGGGCCAGGTGACGCCCGTGGCGCCCTCCATGTCGGCGGAGATGAGGATCTTCATCGGGCCCCCGGTGGGTCGGGTCGCGGGAGGCCCACCCTAGGCCCTGGCCGGGCGATCCGCGGGGAGCGGCCCGCCCCGGACGGCGCGGCGCACCGCGGGTCGCGCGGGGCGGGGCGCCGGGGCGTCCGGCGGCGCGGGGCCGGGGCGGGGTTCCGGCGACGGGGGGCCGCCGGAACTCCACCCGAACCGGTGAGCCCCGGGGGGCGCCGTGCGAGCGGCGCCGCTCAGCTCTCCACTTCCCGGGCCAGGTTGTCGAGGAGGGTGTCGTAGATGCGGCCGAGGCCCTTGGGGGCGAAGGTGCGCTCGAAGAAGCCGCCGATGCCGCCGGCGCCGTTCCAGACGGTGCTGGCCACGACCTTGGACTTGCCCTCGCCGGCCGGGGTCACGGTCCAGGTGGTGACCATGGAGGAGTTGCGGTCCTTCTCCACGAGCTGGCCGTTCGTGGGCTCGGTGACCTCCAGCAGGCAGTCGCGCACGCGCTTGCTGGTGGCCTGGAGCTTCCAGTGGACGAGGGTGCCCTCGCCGTCGCCGCCCTCGCGGACCTCGTACTCGCTGAAGTGCTCGGGGAGCAGCTTGCCGCGGGAGCCGCTGTAGTCAGCCAGCGTGTCGAACACGGTCTCCGCGTCGGCCGCGATGATCCGCTCCGTGGTGGCCTCGACCTGCGCCATACCTGTTCCTCCAGCAGTTGTGATCGCTCGTCACGGCGAAGCCAACCACCTCGGGCCCGGGCGCCCAAATCCGGTCCGCCCCGGCACCGGCCCCCTCGGGCCGCAGGTGCCGGTCCGCACGATCATGGGAACGTTTGTTCTATTCTCGGGGTCGAGCCACCGAGGGAGGCGCCGATGCGCTGGGACAGCCTGACCGATGACGCCGACGGAGCCGGGGACGTGCGCGCCGGCGGCCCCGCAGCGCTGTTCGGGGCGGGCGCCGTCGTGACCCGCACGATCGACACCCCGGAGTTCCGGGGGATCACCTTCCACGAGGTCCGGGCACGGTCCCTCGTCAACAAGGTCCCGGGCGCCTCGCGCATGCCGTTCGAATGGACGGTCAACCCGTACCGCGGTTGCAGTCACGCGTGCGTGTACTGCTTCGCCCGCCGCACCCACGCCTACCTCGATCTCGACACGGGCCTCGGGTTCGACTCGCAGATCGTCGTCAAGACGAACGCCCCGGAGCTGCTGCGCCGCGAGCTCGCCGCGCCCCGGTGGACGGGCGCGCACATCGCGATGGGCACCAACGTGGACTGCTACCAACGCGCGGAGGGCCGCTACCGGCTGATGCCGGGCATCATCGAGGCGCTGCGGGACCGCGCCAATCCCTTCTCCATCCTGACCAAGGGCACGCTGATCCTGCGCGACCTCCCCCTGCTCCGGGAGGCGGCCGAGGTCACCGACGTGGGCATCTCCGTCTCCGTCGGCTTCACCGACACCTCCCTGTGGCGGACCGTGGAGCCCGGGACGCCCTCCCCCGCCGCCCGGCTGGACGCCGTACGGACCCTGACCGACGCGGGCATCGAGTGCGGGGTGCTGATGGCCCCGGTGATCCCCTTCCTCGGCGACTCCCCGGAGCAGCTGCGGGACACCGTCCGGGCCGTCGCGGAGTCCGGGGCCACGTCCGTGACACCCCTGGTACTCCATCTGCGGCCCGGGGCGCGCGAGTGGTTCACGGCCTGGCTGGGCGAGCACCACCCCCACCTGGTCGAACGGTACGAACGGATGTACGCGGGCGGTTCGTACGCGCCGACCTGGTACCAGCGGCAGATCACCCGTCAAGTCCACCGGCTGGCGGCCGAATTCGGCATCGGTCCGGGCGGCCGCGGGGCGTCCCGCCGGGCGGGGGCGGTCCCGCCGCCGCCCGCGGGAGCGGCAGGGGCGGCCGCGGCCGGGCCGACGCAGCTGACCCTGTTGTGACCCGCGACGGCCCTCGAAGGGTCATCACATCGGGCCAATGCGACGCCCAATCCCGCTTTCCGGGCACGGTTTCCGGGACGATTCCGCCCAGAACCCTCGGCTGGGAGGCCCCATGCTCCACCCCACGAAGAAGCGCGCCGCCGCGAAGAGGCGCGCCGCCGTCCTGCTGTCGATCTCCGCCGTCGCCGCCGTGCTGACGAGTCCCGTGACGGCCGCCCCCGCGGACCCGGCGGCCCCGGCCGCCTCCGCGCCCGGGCAGGCGGCGCTGCGCTGGACCGGCTGCGCGACCCCCCGCCACCCGACGCTCCAGTGCGCCTCCCTCCCCGTCCCCCTCGACCACGACCGGCCCGCCGGGCGGCAGATCTCGCTGGCCCTGACCCGGGTGCCGCACACCGCCGCCACCTCCCAGGGCCCGCTGCTGGTCAACCCCGGCGGCCCGGGCGGCAGCGGCCGCGCCCTGGCCGGGTTCGTCGCCGCCACGCTGCCCAAGGACGTGGCAGCCCAGTACGACGTGATCGGCTTCGACCCCCGGGGCGTCGGCCGGAGCGAGCCGTCCCTGGACTGCGCCGCGGGGCACTTCAACCCCGTCCGCCCGGACTCCGTGCCGCTCGACGCGGCGACCGAGCGGGCCAACCTGGAGCGGGTGCGCGCCTTCGCCGATTCCTGCCGGACCAAGCACGCGGACGTCCTCCCGCACGTCGGCACCGTCTCCGCCGCCCGCGACCTGGAGGTCCTG
Organism: Streptomyces sp. NPDC057939; assembly: GCF_042887545.1. Lineage (NCBI taxonomy): Bacteria > Bacillati > Actinomycetota > Actinomycetes > Kitasatosporales > Streptomycetaceae > Streptomyces > Streptomyces sp. NPDC057939. Next base: position 24,719 of record NZ_JBHVPG010000030.1, on the reverse strand, counting down.
CGCACGGCCCTCGGGGCGCAGCGCCTCAGCTACTTCGGCTACTCGTACGGGACCTACCTGGGCGCGGTGTACGCCCGCCTCCACCCGGACCGGGTGCACCGCCTCGTCCTGGACTCCGTGGTCGACCCGGCCGGGGTCTGGTACGAGGACAACCTCTCCCAGGACCTGGCCTTCGACGCCCGCCACAAGGCGTTCCTGGCGTGGGTGGCCAAGTACGACGCGACGTACGGGCTGGGCACCGACCCGGCGCGGGTCGAGAAGCTCTGGTACGGGATGCGGGACGCGCTGCGCGCCGCCCCGGCGGGCGGCAAGGTGGGCCCGGCCGAGCTGGAGGACACGTACATGCCGGGCGGCTACTACAACGGCTACTGGCCGAACCTGGCCGAGGCCTTCGCCGCGTACGTCCTGAAGCAGGACCAGAAGCCGCTCGTGGCGGCGTACGAGCGGTTCGGCGCGGTCGAGCCCTCGGCGGGCAACGGGTACAGCGTGTACACGGCGGTCCAGTGCCGGGACTCGGCCTGGCCGACCGACTGGAACGCGTGGCGCGCCGACATGTGGCGCACGCACGCCAAGGCGCCCTTCATGACCTGGAACAACGCCTGGTACAACGCGCCCTGCGCGTTCTGGCCGACGGAGTCCCTGCGGGCGCCGGACGTGACGAACTCCGAACTCCCGCCCGCGCTGCTGTTCCAGGCGACGGAGGACGCGGCGACGCCCTTCGGCGGCGCGGTGAGCATGCGGGACAAGCTGAAGGGTTCGGCGCTGGTGGTCGAGGAGGGCGGCGGCAACCACGGCATCGCCCTCAGCGGCAACAAGTGCCTGGACGAGAAGCTCGCCGCGTACCTGCGGACGGGAGCGGCCGCCGACGCGACCTGCCCGGCGCAGCCCGCCCCGACCCCGGCTGCGACCAAGGCCCTCCCGCCCTCGTCGGGCGGCGCCGCCCTGCACGGCCTGCTGGGGTTCCGCCACTGACCCCGGCCGGGGCAGGATCGTTCCCATGATCACGACACCGCACCCGGCCGGCGGGCTCACCCGCGTCACCGCTCCCGAGGGCGTCGCGCCCGGCACGGGATACAGCCACGTCGTCTGGGGGACCGGCCGTTTCGTGGCGGTCTCCGGACAGTGCGCCTTCGACGAGGAGGGGGATGTGGTCGGCGAGGGCGACGCCGCCGCCCAGGCCCGGCAGGTCTTCGAGAACCTGCGCCGGTGCCTGGCGGCGGCGGGCGCGGGCTTCGAACACGTGGTGAAGCTGACCTACTTCGTCACGGACGTCGCCCACCTGCCCGCCGTGCGCGCGGTCCGGGACGAGGTGATCGCCCCGGACCTCCTCCCGGCGTCCTCGGCGGTCCAGGTCGCGGCCCTCGTCCGACCGGAACTCCTGCTTGAGGTGGAGGCGTTCGCGGTCCTGCCCGCCTGACCCGTCCCCAGGACCTGCCGGGACCCGGGGACCGCGTCTCCGGGACCGGGCGGATACGCGTCCGGGCGGCTACGCGTCCGGGTGACCGCCCAGCAACCGGCCCAGGGCGTCCGTCGCCGCGACCGCGAGGCGCGGGTGGGACTGCGCCCGCACGAGCACGTCGCGGGCCCGGGCGTCGGCCAGGGCCCCCAGCCCCTCCACGCAGGCGAGCGCCACCCGCCAGTACGGGTCGTGCGGCGCGAGCAGTCGCGACAGGGTGGCGATCAGGGCGGGGGCCGACTCGGGGGCGCGCAGCGCTGCCAGCAGCCGCACCGGGTGCAGGGCGTAGGCGGTGCGCAGGGAGTTGGTGGCCAGGGCCGCCGCCGCGCGTGCGGTGCGCGGGTCCCCCAGGACGGCCAGGGCCCGGGCGGCGGCCTCGCAGCGCGGCGGATCCCGGTGGTTCAGGAGCAGCACCAGCGGCTCGAAGGCGCGCCGGTCCCCGGCCAGGCCGAGGCGGTAGGCGGCCAGTTCGCGGGCCCACAGGGGCCGGCCGGCCGAGGTCAGGGAGTCCGCGAGTGCGTCGGGGTCCGCCGCGAGCAGCGCCTCGTACTCCGGGGACCCGGTCGACTCCGCCCGCAGGCGCTCCAGCACGTCGTTCACCCGACCACCCTAGGGGTGCCGGCTCCGCGGTACGGGGTGTTCCGCGGACCTCGTTGATCGATGATCGATGATCGGTACATTTGGGCGTTCCAGGTCACATCTCCGCACTCTGGCGGACCAGTTACCGGCGGGTTAGAGTCACTGACACACGTACGAGGACGGCCTGGTGACGCAGCCGCCCCGTACCAGTCGGTTCGCCCGCCTCACCACACGGCAGGACCCCGGGACAGGGTCGTGCCGCTTCTCCGCCCGCCGCGCCCCTCCCTCAGGGCGCTGTCCGCCGGGCCCGCTCCGCACGGTTTCCTCCGTACGGCTTCCGCGCGCGCCGTGCACCGCGCGCCGCCACCCTCAGTCGTCACCCTCTTCCACTGGAGTCCCGCGATGGACCGTCCGTCCACGTCCAGTCAGTCCACCCTCCGCACCGTCGCCGTCGTCGGCCTCGGCACCATGGGCACCGGCATCGCCGAGATCCTGGCCCGGGCCGGCCGCGAGGTCATCGGCATCGACGTCAGCGAGGCCGCGGCCCGGCGCGCCACCGCCGCCCTCGCCTCCGCCACGGCCCGTTCCGTCACCCGGGAACTGATCACCGAGCAGGAGCGGGAGGGCGTCCTCGCCCGGTTCCGCACCTTCACCGACCTGGCCGCGGCCGCCGAGGCCGACCTCGTCATCGAGGTCGTCCCGGAGGACTACGAGCTCAAGCACCGGCTGTTCTGCGAGCTCGACGCGATCGTGCGGCCCGACACGATCCTGGCCACCGGCACCAACGCCCTCTCGGTGACCCGGCTCGCCGCCGAGTCGCTGCGCCCCGAACGCGTGCTGGGCCTGCACTTCTTCAACCCGGCGCCCGCGATGAAGCTCGTCGAGATCGTCTCCTGCGTGCTCACCGCGCCGCCGGCCGTCGAGGCGGTCACCGAGCTGGCCCGCGAGCTCGGCAAGGAGCCCGTGTCGGTCGGCGACCGACCCGGATTCGTCGCCGACGGCCTGCTGTTCGGCTACCTCAACCAGGCCGCCGCCATGTTCGAGGCCAAGTACGCCTCCCGCGAGGACATCGACGCCGCGATGCGGCTCGGTTGCGGCCTGCCGATGGGGCCGCTGGCCCTGCTCGACCTGGTCGGCGTGGACACGGCCCGTACCGTCCTGGAGGCGATGTACGCCTCCTCCGGTGACCGGCTGCACGCCCCGGCCCCGATCCTGGGCCACCTCGCCGAGGCCGGCCTGACCGGACAGAAGTCCGGGCGCGGCTTCTACACGTACGAGGCTCCGGGCAGTTCGGTGATCGTCCGCGACCTGCAGACCCCGCCGGACGGTTCGCTGCTCGGCGCTGGTCGCCCGGTCTCCTCGGTCGGCGTGGCCGGTTCGGGGACGATGGCGAGCGGTATCGCCCAGGTCTTCGCGCAGGCCGGCTACGACGTGGTGCTGGCGGCCCGCAGCCAGGAGAAGGCGGAGGCCGCCAAGGCCGCGATCGGGAAGTCCCTGGGCCGTGCGGTGTCCAAGGGCCGACTGACCGAGGAGGCCGCCGGGCTGACCCTGGCGCGGATCACGCCGGCCGGTTCGCTGGAGGCGTTCGCCGAGGTGGACCTGGCCGTCGAGGCCGTCGCCGAGGACCTCGCGGTCAAGCAGGAGCTGTTCGCCGGGCTGGACAAGGTCTGCAAGCCGGGCGCGGTGCTGGCCACCACCACCTCCTCGCTCCCGGTGATCGCCGTGGCCCGTGCGACGTCGCGGCCCCAGGACGTGATCGGGATGCACTTCTTCAACCCGGCTCCCGCGATGAAGCTGGTCGAGGTCGTGCGGACCGTCCTGACGGCCGACGACGTGCACGCCACCGTCCGCGAGGTCTGCGTCAAGGTGCGCAAGCACCCGGTGGACTGCGGCGACCGGGCCGGCTTCATCGTGAACGCGCTGCTGTTCCCGTACCTGAACAACGCCATCAAGATGGTCGAGCAGCACTATGCGGGCATCGACGAGATCGACGCCGCGATGAAGCTGGGCGGCGGCTACCCGATGGGGCCCTTCGAGCTCCTCGACGTGGTCGGCCTGGACGTGTCGCTCGCCATCGAGAAGGTGCTCCACCAGGAGTTCCGCGACCCCGGTCTGGCCCCGTCCCCGCTGCTGGAACACCTGGTGGCGGCGGGCTGCCTTGGGCGCAAGACCGGCCGCGGATTCCGTGAGTACGCCCGCCGGTAACCGGCCGGGCCCCGAGCAGGATGCGTGGGGAGGGTTGCTCGGGTCCGCCGGACCCTCACGGCGGACGAACCCTCCCGAGCCCAGTGCGGGCCCTCCCCCGCATCCATCCCCCCTCCACCCCCCACAGGCGCGCTCCCCTGCGCGAATGAAGTACTTTCGCTCTATGTCCCAGCCCGCCAAGACCTCACCCCGCGCCTCCTCCGCCCCGGACGTCCCGGAGAGCGCGGCCGGCACCCGAGCGGCCGCCCAGCGGCTCAAGATGCGCCGGGAGCTGGCCACGGCGGCCATGGAGCTGTTCGCGACCAAGGGGTACGAGGCCACGACGGTCGACGAGATCGCCGCGACCGCCGGGGTGGCCCGCCGGACGTTCTTCCGGCACTTCCGGTCCAAGGAAGAGGCGATCTTCCCGGACCACGACGACACCCTGACCCGCGCCGAGGCCGTGCTGGACGTGGCGCCGGCGCACGAGCACCCGCTCGACACGGTGTGCCGGGGGATCAAGGAAGTCATGAAGATGTACGCCGCCGCCCCGTCGGTGTCGGTGGAGCGCTACCGGCTGACCCGCGAGGTGCCGGCGCTGCGCGAGCGGGAGATCGCCTCGGTGGCCCGCTACGAGCGGCTGTTCACCCGGTACCTGCTGGCGCACTTCGACGAGACCGACCACCACGACGGCAACGACGACCCGCTGCTGGCGGAGGTGGCCGCCTCGGCGGTGGTGACCGCCCACAACCACGTGCTGCGGCGCTGGCTGCGGGCCGGCGGGCAGGGCGACGTGGAGGCGCAGCTGGACCACGCCTTCTCGATCGTGCGCAAGACGTTCGGGTCCGGGATCGGCGCGGGCCGCACGGCGGGCGCCCCGGCGCCGGCGCCGGCGGCGGTGCGCACCGAGGGCGAGGTGCTGGTCGCGGTGGCCCGCACGGACGCTCCGCTGGACGAGGTCATGCGGACCATCGAAGAGGCACTCAGGAACAAGTAGGCGGACTTCCCGGCCATCGGCCGGGTGGTTCCGGTCACAGCGGCCGCTCCCGGTTTCGGGGGCGGCCGTTGTCGTATGTCCACCTTGCCCCTACTCGCGGGTAACTCTGATCGATCATCGCTCATCTGCGCAGGTCAATCGGCAAATGAGAGAAAGTTTTGGCACGCGGTGCCTTGTCGAGTGACACGGGGTGCCATACGTTGAATCTCGTCCGGATGTCCCCGCGGCCCACGCCCACTCGGCACGGAACGCGCCCCGGATGCCTGCGTCACCAGGCCACCGGGCCCGCCTCACCACAGGCGGGCCGGCACCACAGCTCCGCCGGACCGACGGCACCCGCACCACCCACACCACACGCACCCCGCGCACCCGCGTATCCCTCAGCGCACCCTCACCAGCGCTCGCCGGAGGCAATACCGTGAAGGACATCCTGGACGCGATTCAGTCGCAGTCCGCCACCGCCGCAGACTTCGCGGCGCTGCCGCTGCCCGACTCGTACCGCGCGATCACCGTGCACAAGGACGAAGCGGAAATGTTCGCGGGGCTCACGACCCGCGAGAAGGACCCCCGCAAGTCCCTCCACCTCGACCACGTCCCGCTGCCCGAGCTGGGCCCGGGCGAGGCCCTGGTGGCCGTCATGGCCTCGTCGGTCAACTACAACTCCGTGTGGACCTCGATCTTCGAGCCGGTCTCCACGTTCAGCTTCCTGGAGCGCTACGGCAAGCTCAGCGACCTGAGCAAGCGCCACGACCTGCCGTACCACGTCATCGGCTCCGACCTCGCGGGCGTCGTGCTGCGCACCGGCCCCGGCGTCAACGCCTGGCAGCCCGGTGACGAGGTCGTCGCGCACTGCCTCTCGGTCGAGCTGGAGTCCTCCGACGGCCACAACGACACGATGCTCGACCCCGAGCAGCGCATCTGGGGCTTCGAGACGAACTTCGGCGGCCTGGCGGAGATCGCCCTGGTCAAGTCGAACCAGCTGATGCCCAAGCCGGACCACCTCAGCTGGGAGGAGGCCGCCTCCCCCGGCCTGGTCAACTCCACCGCCTACCGCCAGCTGGTCTCCCGCAACGGCGCCGGCATGAAGCAGGGCGACAACGTCCTGATCTGGGGCGCCAGCGGCGGCCTCGGCAGCTACGCCACCCAGTTCGCGCTGGCCGGCGGCGCCAACCCGATCTGCGTGGTCTCCAGCCCCGAGAAGGCCGACATCTGTCGGGCCATGGGCGCGACCGCGGTCATCGACCGCAACGCCGAGGGCTACAAGTTCTGGAAGGACGAGCACACCCAGGACCCGAAGGAGTGGAAGCGCTTCGGCAAGCGCATCCGCGAGCTGACCGGCGGCGAGGACATCGACATCGTCTTCGAGCACCCCGGCCGCGAGACCTTCGGCGCCTCGGTCTACGTCACCCGCAAGGGCGGCACCATCACCACCTGCGCCTCCACCTCGGGCTACATGCACGAGTACGACAACCGCTACCTGTGGATGTCCCTCAAGCGGATCATCGGCTCGCACTTCGCGAACTACCGCGAGGCCTGGGAGGCCAACCGCCTCATCGCCAAGGGCAAGATCCACCCCACGCTGTCGAAGGTCTACTCCCTGGAGGAGACCGGGCAGGCCGCCTACGACGTCCACCGCAACCTCCACCAGGGCAAGGTCGGCGTCCTCGCGCTGGCCCCCGAGGAGGGCCTGGGCGTCCGCGACCACGAGCTGCGCGCCCAGCACATCGACGCCATCAACCGGTTCCGGAACATCTGAAGTCCGCAGAGGATCGCCTGAGATGACAGAGCGCCAGAAGGACAGGCCGTGGCTCATGCGGACGTACGCCGGCCACTCCACGGCCGAGGCGTCCAACGAGCTGTACCGCCGCAACCTCGCCAAGGGCCAGACCGGCCTGTCCGTCGCCTTCGACCTGCCGACGCAGACGGGCTACGACCCCGACCACATCCTCGCCCGCGGCGAGGTCGGTCGGGTCGGGGTCCCGGTCTCCCACCTGGGTGACATGCGCCGGCTGTTCCAGGACATCCCCCTGGAACAGATGAACACCTCGATGACGATCAACGCCACCGCCATGTGGCTACTGGCGCTCTACCAGGTGGCCGCCGAGGAGCAGGGCGCGGACATCGCCCTGCTCCAGGGCACCACCCAGAACGACATCGTCAAGGAGTACCTCTCGCGCGGGACGCACGTCTTCCCGCCCGGGCCCTCGCTCCGCCTGACGACGGACATGATCGCGTACACGGTCAACCACATCCCCAAGTGGAACCCGATCAACATCTGCAGCTACCACCTGCAGGAGGCCGGGGCCACCCCGGTCCAGGAGATCTCGTACGCGATGTCCACCGCCATCGCCGTCCTGGACTCGGTCCGCGACTCCGGCCAGGTGCCCGAGGAGCGGTTCGGCGAGGTCGTGGCCCGGATCTCCTTCTTCGTGAACGCGGGCGTCCGCTTCATCGAGGAGATGTGCAAGATGCGCGCCTTCGGCCGCATCTGGGACAAGGTCACCCACGAGCGCTACGGCATCACCAACGAGAAGCAGCGGCGCTTCCGCTACGGCGTCCAGGTCAACTCCCTGGGCCTGACCGAGGCGCAGCCCGAGAACAACGTCCAGCGCATCGTGCTGGAGATGCTGGCCGTCACCCTCTCCAAGGACGCCCGCGCCCGCGCCGTGCAGCTGCCGGCCTGGAACGAGGCGCTCGGCCTGCCCCGCCCGTGGGACCAGCAGTGGTCGCTGCGGATCCAGCAGGTCCTGGCCCACGAGAGCGACCTGCTGGAGTACGAGGACGTCTTCGCGGGCTCCCACGTGATCGAGGCGAAGGTCGGATCGCTCGTCGAGGAGTGCCTCGCCGAGATCGACCGGATCCAGGAGATGGGCGGCGCGATGGCGGCCGTCGAGTCCGGCTACCTCAAGTCGCAGCTGGTCTCCTCGCACGCCGAGCGGCGCGCCCGGATCGAGGCCGGCGAGGACAAGATCGTCGGCGTCAACTGCTTCCAGCAGACCGAGGAGAACCCGCTCACCGCCGACCTGGACGGCGCCATCATGACGGTCGACCCGGCCACCGAGGCCGTGACCGTCGAGCGCATCCGCCGCTGGCGCGCCGAGCGACAGGAGTCCTCGGACCGCCAGGGCAACGGCGACCCCTTCGTCTTCCCGACCACCCAGCAGGCCCTCGAACGCCTGAAGGAAGCCGCGGCGGGCACCGAGAACCTGATGGAGGCCACCCTGGAGTGCGCCCGGGCGGGCGTCACCACCGGCGAGTGGTCGAGCGCCCTGCGCGAGGTCTTCGGCGAGTTCCGGGCCCCGACCGGCGTCTCCTCGGCCCCGGTCGCGGTCACCGCCGAGGCGGGCACGCCGATGGCGCTCGTCCGCGAGAAGGTCTCCCGCACGGCCGACGAGCTCGGCTCCGGCCGGCTGCGCCTGCTGGTCGGCAAGCCCGGCCTGGACGGGCACTCCAACGGCGCCGAGCAGATCGCCGTGCGGGCCCGCGACGCGGGCTTCGAGGTGGTCTACCAGGGGATCCGGCTGACGCCCGAGGAGATCTCCTCGGCGGCGCTGGCCGAGGACGTCCACTGCGTGGGACTGTCCATCCTGTCCGGTTCGCACAGCGCGCTGGTGCCCGACGTCCTGGAACGCCTGCGCGCGGCGGGGGCGGGCGACATCCCCGTCATCGTCGGCGGCATCATTCCCAATGCCGACGCGGTGTCGCTGAAGGCGGCCGGGGTGGCCGCAGTGTTCACTCCGAAGGACTTCGGCATCACGGAGATCATCGGCCGTATCGTCGACGAGATCCGCAAGGCCAACAAGCTCGACTCTCTCGAAAGCACGGAGGTCCCCGCATGACCACGCCCTCTTCCCCGGTGAACCGGCTGCGGCCGCGCCGTTCCTGCCTCGCGGTGCCGGGCTCCAACCCGCGCTTCCTGGAGAAGGCCCAGGGCCTGCCCGCCGACCAGGTCTTCCTGGACCTGGAGGACGCCTGCGCCCCGCTCGCCAAGGAAGGCGCCCGCCACACCATCGTGGACGCGCTGAACAACGGCGACTGGACCGGCAAGACCCGCGTCGTGCGCGTCAACGACTGGACGACGCACTGGACGTACCGCGACGTCATCACGGTCGTCGAGGGCGCCGGCCAGAACCTCGACTGCATCATGCTGCCGAAGGTCCAGGACGCCCAGCAGGTCGTGGCGCTCGACCTCCTGCTCACCCAGATCGAGAAGACCATGGGCTTCGAGGTCGGCAGGATCGGCATCGAGGCGCAGATCGAGAACGCCAAGGGCCTGGTGAACGTCGACGCCATCGCGGGCGCCTCGCCGCGCCTGGAGACCATCATCTTCGGACCGGCCGACTTCATGGCCTCGATCAACATGAAGTCCCTGGTCGTGGGCATGCAGCCGCCCGGCTACGGCGCGGACGCCTACCACTACATCCTGATGCGCATCCTGATGGCCGCCCGGACCCACGACCTCCAGGCGATCGACGGCCCCTTCCTCCAGATCAAGAACGTGGACGGCTACCGCGAGGTCGCCGGCCGCGCCGCGGCCCTCGGCTTCGACGGCAAGTGGGTGCTGCACCCCGGCCAGGTCGACGCGGCCAACGAGGTCTTCTCCCCGTCGCAGGAGGACTACGACCACTCCGAGCTGATCCTCGACGCGTACGACTGGTGCACGTCCGAGGCGGGCGGCAAGAAGGGCTCCGCGATGCTCGGCGACGAGATGATCGACGAGGCCAGCCGCAAGATGGCCCTGGTCATCGCCGGCAAGGGCCGGGCCGCGGGCATGCAGCGGACCAGCAAGTTCGAAATCCCCGTCGGCTAGAAAGGCCTTGAACCCCATGCAGTTCGGACGCACGTACGAAGAGTTCGAGGTCGGGGCGGTCTACAAGCACTGGCCCGGGAAAACGGTCACCGAGTACGACGACCACCTGTTCTGTCTGCTGACCATGAACCACCACCCGCTCCACATGGACAGCAACTACGCCGAGAACACGACCGACTTCGGCAAGAACGTGGTCGTGGGCAACTACATCTACTCGCTGCTGCTCGGCATGTCCGTGCCGGACGTCTCCGGGAAGGCCATCGCCAACCTGGAGATCGAGTCGCTGCGGCACGTGGCGCCGACCTTCCACGGCGACACGCTCTACGGCGAGACCACGGTCCTCGACAAGACGCCGTCGAAGTCTAAGAACGACCGCGGCATCGTGTACGTGGAGACCAAGGGCTACAAGCAGGACGGCACCCTCGTCTGCGTCTTCCGGCGCAAGGTGATGGTCCCGACCGAGACGTACATCAAGGAGCGCGGCGGCGAGCAGCCCGGCCGGCCCACGCTGAAGGAACAGGGGAAGTAGCCATGGCCCGACTCGCCCAGACCGCCGGGCTGACCGACGTCCAGCGGGAGATCCTCAAGACCGTCCGGGAGTTCGTCGACAAGGAGATCATCCCGGTCGCGACCGAGCTGGAGCACCGCGACGAGTACCCGCAGCAGATCGTCGACGGCCTCAAGGAACTCGGCCTCTTCGGGCTGATGATCCCCGAGGAGTACGGCGGCCTGGGTGAGTCGCTGCTCACCTACGCGCTGTGCGTGGAGGAGATAGCGCGGGGCTGGATGTCCGTCTCGGGCATCATCAACACCCACTTCATCGTGGCGTACATGCTCAAGCAGCACGGCACGCAGGAGCAGAAGGACCACTTCCTCCCGCGGATGGCGCTGGGCGAGGTGCGCGGCGCGTTCTCGATGTCCGAGCCGGGGCTGGGTTCCGATGTGTCGGCCATCACGTCCAAGGCGGTGCGGGACGGTGACGAGTACGTCCTGAACGGCCAGAAGATGTGGCTGACGAACGGCGGCACGTCCACCCTGGTGGCCGTTCTGGTGCGAAGTGACGAAGGACACCCCGAGGGCACGGCGCCCCACAAGTCGATGACGACCTTCCTCGTCGAGAAGGAGCCGGGCTTCGGTGAGGTCCGTCCGGGCCTGACCATCCCCGGCAAGATCGACAAGATGGGCTACAAGGGCGTCGACACGACCGAGCTCATCATGGACGGACTGCGCATTCCGGCCAATCGCGTCCTCGGCGGACAGACGGGCCGAGGATTTTACCAAATGATGGACGGCGTCGAGGTCGGCCGCGTGAACGTGGCGGCCCGTGGTTGTGGCGTCGCACAACGTGCCTTCGAACTGGGTGTCTCTTATGCCCAGCAACGTCACACTTTCGGCAAGGCCATCGCTGAGCACCAGGCCATCCAGTTCAAGCTGGCCGAGATGGCTACCAAGGTCGAAGCCGCCCATGCGATGATGGTCAATGCGGCACGCAAAAAGGACTCCGGGGAACGAAACGACCTCGAAGCAGGGATGGCGAAGTACCTCGCCTCCGAATACTGCAAGGAAGTCGTGGAAGACGCGTTCCGTATCCACGGTGGATACGGATTCTCGAAGGAGTACGAGATCGAGCGCCTCTACCGGGAGGCTCCGATGCTGCTGATCGGCGAAGGTACCGCCGAGATCCAGAAAATGATCATCGGGCGACGCCTGCTCGAGGAGTACCGGCTCCAGGGCTGAAAGTCCCATTTGCGGTGGATCGCCCAGTGATCCCTCGCAACGGGATCACAGCCAGTGACTGGACGGCGGCCATCGACTCGGCTTCTGGCTTGCCCAGTTGTTGCGCGCAACCGATAGCATTCCAGTAAAGCCGCCGTCCCGTCCCCCCGTTTACGGCGCGGCAATCACCCGCTACGAAGGTCATCCATGCCCCACAGCCAAACCTCTGCACCTCGCGTCGGCCTCCTCGGCGGACGTATCGCTCGCGGAGCATCGCCGTGGCTTCTGCCGACCGTCGCCACCGCGGCGCTCAGCCTCACCCGGGCCCGCAAGTCCGGACGCTGGGCCGCGGCGGCCGTGCCCGCCACCGCGCTCGCGGCGGGCATGCTGTGGTTCTTCCGCGACCCCGAGCGTGAGATCGCGCAGGGCCGCGTCATCTCGCCCGCCGACGGTGTGGTGCAGAGCATCATGCCGTGGAAGGACGGGCGGACCCGCGTCGCGATCTTCATGAGCCCGCTGAACGTCCACGTCAACCGTGCGCCCCTCTCGGGCACGGTGACGTCCGTGGAGCACGTCCCCGGCGGGTTCGTCCCGGCGTTCAACAAGGAGAGCGAGAACAACGAGCGCGTTGTCTGGCACTTCGACACCGAACTGGGCGACATCGAAATGGTGCAGATCGCCGGCGCCGTCGCCCGGCGCATCGTCCCGTACCTGCCGGCCGGCACCAAGGTGGAGCAGGGCGAACGCATCGGACTGATCCGCTTCGGCTCGCGCGTCGACATCTACCTCCCCGAGGGCGTCGAGGTCGCGGTCGAGGTCGGTCAGGCCACCACCGCGGGGGTGACCCGAATTGACCGTGACTGACCCTGAGACTCCCTCCACCCCGTCCGCGGGGTGGGTGCCCGAGTCCGCCGAGGAGGAGTCCGCCGAGGACGACATGCCGCTCTCGTTGCGGCTGTCGATAGCGGACACCCTCACGCTCGGCAACGCGACGTGCGGATTCATGGCGGTGTACTTCACCACCACCGGAATCCTCATTCCGCACCTCACCGGCAGCGGTGAGTCGGGCATGGCCCGGCACAGCGCCGCGACGGCGGTGATACTGATGCTGCTCGCCGCGGTCTTCGACCTCTTCGACGGCATCGTGGCCCGCAAGCTGCGCAGCTCGCCGATGGGCGCCGAACTGGACAACCTGTCCGACCTGATCAGCTTCGGTCTGGCTCCCGCCTACTTCGTGCTCGTCTACGGCATGGTCGCCGACGACGCGCACCAGAAGATGTCGGCGCTGGCCGCGATCGTCGTCCTGCTCGCGGTCGTGCTCAGACTCGCGAGATTCAGCTGCGTGACGATGAAGGACGGCATGTTCCAGGGCATGCCGAGCCCCTTCGGCGCGCTCACGGTCGTCTCGATCGTGCTGCTGGAGCTGCCCTTCATCCCGACGCTGCTGGCGATCATCGGGGTGGCCTGGCTGATGGTGAGCCGGGTCGAGTACCCCAAGCCGCGGGGAGTCCTCGCGGCGGCGATGCTCAGCTGGATCGTCGGGGCCATGGGGCTGCTGGCGGCCTGGGCGTTCGACGCCCCGGGCGGCCAGATCCTGCTCCAGGCCGGCTGTGCGCTCCAGATCGCGCTGGCCGCGACCATCCCGCTGTTCGCGACGACCCGGAGGGCCAACACCTTCCGGCACAACCGGCGCGAGGCACGGGCGGCGCAGCTGCCGTAGGGCTGCCGCCGAACGAACGTGACGAAGGCCCCGGGTGCCCCTGGCACCCGGGGCCTTCGCCGTTCCCCGCTCCGGACCGGGAGCCGCCCGCGCACCCGGCCCGGCGTAGCCTTGATGTCGGAAAACCGCCAGCCCGGAGGGTCCGGGGTCGGGATCCTGGAGCCATGCACACCGATACAGACCGCTGCGTGAGAGCCGTACAGTCCAAGGACGCCCGCTTCGACGGGTGGTTCTTCACCGCGGTCCGCACTACGGGGATCTACTGCCGGCCCAGTTGCCCGGCCGTGCCTCCCAAGGTCCAGAACATGAGCTTCATGCCCAGCGCCGCGGCCTGCCAGCAGGCCGGCTACCGGGCCTGCAAGCGGTGCCGGCCCGACACCAGTCCCGGCTCCCCCGAGTGGAACGCCCGCGCCGACTCGGTCGCGCGCGCCGTACGGCTGATCCAGGACGGGGTCGTCGACCGGGAGGGCGTGCCCGGGCTCGCCACCCGGCTCGGCTACTCGACCCGGCAGGTGGAGCGCCAGCTCCTCGCCGAGCTCGGAGCCGGTCCCCTGGCCCTGGCCCGGGCCCAGCGGGCCCAGACGGCCAGGCTGCTGATCGAGACCTCCGAGCTGCCGATGGGCGACGTGGCCTTCGCCGCCGGGTTCTCCTCGATCCGCGCGTTCAACGACACCGTCCGGGAGGTCTTCGCGCTCTCCCCCAGCGACCTGCGGACCCGGGCCGGCCGGGCGGCCGGGCGGCCCGAGGCGCAACCGCGGATCCCGGGCACGCTCAGCCTGCGCCTGCCGTACCGGGCCCCGCTGAACCCGGACAACCTGTTCGGGCACCTCGCCGCGACCGCCGTCCCCGGGGTCGAGGAGTGGCGCGACGGCGCCTACCGGCGGACGCTGAGGCTCCCGTACGGCACCGGCGTGGTGGCCCTGACGCCCGGGCCCGACCACATCGGCTGTCGGCTGGCCCTGACCGACCTGCGCGACCTGACCATCGCCATCAGCCGCTGCCGCTGGATGCTCGACCTCGACGCCGACCCGGAGGCCGTGGACGACCAGCTGCGCGCCGACCCGCTGCTGGCCCCGCTCGTGGACAAGGCGCCGGGGCGCCGGGTGCCGCGCACGGTCGACGCGGCGGAGTTCGCGGTCCGGGCGGTGCTGGGACAACAGGTGTCCACCGCCGCCGCGCGGACGCACGCCGCCCGGCTGGTGGCCGCCCACGGGGAGCCGGTCCAGGACCCCCACGGCGGCCTCACGCACCTGTTCCCCTCCCCGCAGGCCCTGGCGGCCCTCGACCCCGAGACCCTGTCGATGCCGCGCAGCCGCCGTACGACGCTCACCACCCTGGTCGGGGCGCTGGCCGACGGCTCGCTGCCGCTGGGCATCGACAGCGACTGGGAGGCCGCCCGCGCCGGGCTGGGCGCCCTGCCCGGCTTCGGGCCCTGGACCACCGAGATCATCGCGATGCGGGCGTTGGGCGACCCGGACGCGTTCCTGCCGTCGGACCTGGGGGTGCGGCGGGCGGCCCAGGGCCTCGGGCTGCCCTCCACCCCGGCCGCGCTGACGGCCCGGGCGGCGCTCTGGCGGCCCTGGCGCGCCTACGCCGTCCAGTACCTGTGGGCCACCGACGCCCACCCCATCAACCACCTGCCAGTCTGAGGAGCGCACCCCATGAGCAGCAAGCAGCACACCGTCGTGGACAGCCCCTACGGCCCGTTGACCCTCGTCGCCACCGACGGCGTACTCAGCGGCCTGTACATGACCGGTCAGCGCCACCGGCCCGCCGAGGAGTCCTTCGGCGAACGGGTCGCGGACACCGAGGAACCCTTCCCGGAGGTGCGCCGGCAGCTGACCGCGTACTTCGCCGGTGAGCTGAGGGAGTTCACCGTCCCGGTGCGGATGGAGGGCACCGCCTTCCAGCGCAGCGTGTGGGAGCAGCTGGTGCGGATCCCGTACGGCGAGACGTGGTCGTACGGGCAGCTCGCGGCGGAACTGGGCAAGCCGAACGCCTCGCGCGCGGTGGGCCTGGCCAACGGGAAGAACCCGGTCGGCATCATCGTGCCCTGCCACCGCGTGATCGGTGCCTCGGGCGGCATGACGGGCTACGGCGGCGGCATCGAGCGCAAGGTGCGGCTGCTGGAGTTCGAGGGGGCGGGTAAGTAGCCGGCGGGGAAGTGGCTCAGATCACCGAGAGCGGGACGAGGAGGGCGAAGCCGGCGCCCGCCTCCACCGCGTAGGCGTAGAGGTCCGGGTGCTGGACGGGGGCCGCCAGGAGGACGACGCTCTGCTGGGCGGAGGCCGCGTCCACCCAGGCCGGGTCGGCGCCGAGGCGGCCCTGGTACCAGCCCTCGCAGGAGGCGGGGCCGGTGACGGCGAGGAGGTCGTCCTCGCGGCGGTAGAAGGCCTGCCAGCCCTCGGCGGGCGCGGACCAGCCCTCGAAGTCCTCGAAGGGGGCCCAGCCGCCCTCGCGTATCGCGTTGTCGAACAGCCAGACGGGCGAGCCGTCTTCGGTGACCTCGTCACCGGCCTGCTGGTCGGTGGTGAAGTGGACCATGGGGAGGGCGTCGGGCCCGTCGGCCGTGCTCGGCCAGGCGTACATCGTGATCATCTGCTGATTCTGTCCTGCTCGTGTCCGCTGCGGGTACCCGCCTGCCCTGCGATCTGTCGCTACGCCACGGGGCGCCGGCCGTTCTCCAGTTCCACGGTGCCCTCGCCGGACTCCAGCACGCGGTAGGCCTCTTCGGTCCGCCGCCCGAGGGATCCGAGGAGGTACGTGGTGAGTTCGCCCGGTTCGACCAGCTTCCAGGAGAGGAGTTCCTCCTCCTGGAGCACGATCGAGGCGAGCTGCGCGTCGTCGAGCACTCCGCCGTCGTAGAGGTAGGCGGCCAGCGGCGGGCGGTCGGCGCCCACCGACCAGTCCACGGCGAGGAGCCGGCCGAGCGGGACGTCGAGGCCGATCTCCTCCGCGCTCTCGCGGCGGGCCGCCGTCCGCGGGGTCTCGCCCAGGTCGGATTCGATCGTGCCGCCGGGCAGGGCCCAGCCCTCACGGTAGTTGGGCTCCACGAGGAGGACCCGGCCCGCGGCGTCCCGGAAGAGGGCGGCCGCGCCGGCCAGCACCCGGGGCAGGCTCGCGATGTACGTGGCGAAGTCTTCGGTGGTGGTCACGGCGCCACCCTACCCAGCCGTTCCCGGCCGTCCGCAGGGCAGCCCCGCGCGATCACACCCCCGGGGTACCGCCGTCCTCGCGGTCCCGTCCCCTGGACTCGGCGACGCGCCGCAGCCGGGGGTGGCGGCCCGCCCCCTGTTCGGTGACGGCGTCGCCGACCATGGCCTTGACGGCGTCCCGCATGCCGTGCAGGGCGTGGTGGCGGGCGGGGCCGGCGCCGGGGTCCTCGCGCAACTCCTTCACCAGGGCCCAGCACAGCAGCAGCATGACGATGACGAAGGGCAGGGCGACCAGGATGGTCGCGGTCTGCAGGGACTTCAGCCCGCCCGCGACGAGGAGCACGGCGGCCACGGCGGCCATGAGCACGCCCCAGGTGACGACGAGCCAGGTGGGAGGGTTCAGCGAGCCGCGGCTGGTGAGCGAGCCCATGACCAGGGAGGCCGAGTCGGCGCTGGTGACGAAGTACGTCATGACCAGGACCATCGCGACCCAGGAGGTGACGGTGCCGAGCGGCAGCGCGTCGAGCATCGCGAACAGCGAGGCCTCGGTGCCCTCCTTGAGCTTGCTCGCGAGGTCGGCGGCGCCGGTGGACTGGAGCCGGATGGCGGTGCCGCCCATGACGCAGAACCAGACCACGGTGGCGCCGCTGGGGACGAGCAGGACGCCGACGAGGAACTCCCGGATGGTTCGACCCCGGGAGATCCGGGCGATGAAGGTGCCGACGAAGGGCGCCCAGGAGAGCCACCACGCCCAGTAGAAGATGGTCCAGGCGCCGAGCCAGGCGCTGTCGGTGAAGGCCCCGGTGCGACTGGCCATGGGCAGCAGCTCGTCCAGGTATCCGCCGACACTGGAGGGGATCACGTCCAGGATGTGGACGGTGGGGCCGAGCACGAAGACGAAGAGCATCAGCGTCGCGGCGAGCACGATGTTGATGGTGCTCAGCCACTTGACGCCCTTGTGCAGGCCGGAGAAGGCGGAGAGCACGAACGCGGCGGAGAGCGAGCCGATGATGATCAGCTCGACCGTGGTGGAGTCCTCGACGCCGGTGGTGATGTTGAGGCCCTTCGACACCTGGAGGGCGCCGAGGCCCAGGCTGGTCGCGGTGCCGAAGACGGTGGCGAAGACGGCGAGCAGGTCGATGGCCTTCCCGGCCGGGCCGTTGGCCCGCGCCGCGCCCATCAGCGGTACGAAGGCGGAGCTGAGGCGGTTGCCGCGGCCCTTGCGGAAGGTCGCGTAGGCGAGGGCGAGGCCGGCGATGCCGTAGATGGCCCAGGGGGTGAGCGTCCAGTGGAAGAAGGAGTACTCCATGGCCGCGAGGGCGGCCGCGCCGGTACCGGGGGCCGCGCCGGAGGCGGGGGGCGGGGCCAGGTAGTGGGTGAGCGGCTCGCCGACCCCGTAGAACATGAGGCCGATGCCCATGCCGGCGCTGAACATCATCGCGATCCACGCGAGGTTCGTGAACTCCGGTTCGGAGTCGTCGGCGCCGAGCCGGATCCGGCCGAAGCGGCTGAACGCGAGCACGACGCACATGACGAGGAAGACGTCCGCGGCGATCACGAACAGCCAGGCGAAGTTGTTCAGCACCCAGGCGAGGGCGGTTCCGGAGGCGGAGTCGAAGGAGCCCTTGCCCAGGGCCGCCCAGGCGACGAGGGCCAGCACGGCGATCACGCCGATGGTGACGACGCCGCGGTCGGGCGTGCCGTCCGCGGGAGTGCCGGACCCCCCGCCCGGGGTATCCGGACGTGGCTGTTCCAGTGAATCCGTGCTCATGCGGCCACACTATGCAGGCGTATATCCGTATTTAGTGGCATGGCGCGCCGCCTGTGGCGTAGGCCACCCATGGGCATAGGAGGATCCTCCGGATAGGCTCATGGGGGCGCGACTGCACTGTTCGATAGCAAGGGATTAGCAAGGTGACGGACGGAGCAGTAACTGAGACCGCGCGCGTGCTCATCGCCGCGGACAAATTCAAGGGCTCGCTCACGGCCGTTCAGGTCGCGGAGCGGGTGACGGCCGGCCTTCGCAGGGCCGTACCGGACGTGGAGATCGAGACCCTCCCCGTCGCGGACGGCGGCGACGGTACGGTCGCGGCCGCCGTGGCGGCCGGTTTCGAACGCCGGGAGGTACGGGTCACCGGACCCCTCGGCGACCAGGTCACGGCCGCTTTCGCGCTGCGCGACGGTACCGCCGTGGTCGAGATGGCGGAGGCCTCCGGCCTCCAGCTGCTGCCCGCCGGCACCTTCGCCGCGCTGACGGCCACCACGTACGGCTCGGGCGAGCTGCTGAAGGCCGCCCTGGACGCGGGCGCCCGCTCGATCGTCTTCGGTGTCGGCGGCAGCGCCACCACCGACGGCGGCGCGGGCATGCTGGCGGCGCTGGGCGCGGTGTTCCTGGACGCGAACGGTGAACCGGTCGGTCCGGGCGGCGGCGCGCTGGCCGGTCTGGCCTCGGCCGACCTGTCCGGGATCGACCCCCGCTTCGCCGAGGTCGAGTTCGTCCTGGCGAGCGACGTGGACAACCCGCTGACGGGCCCGAAGGGCGCGCCCGCGGTCTACGGCCCGCAGAAGGGCGCCTCGCCCGAGGACGTGGCGACGCTCGACGCGGCGCTGGCGCACTTCGCGGTGGTGCTGGAGAAGTCGATCGGCGCGAAGGCCGCCGAGTGCGCGGTGCTGCCGGGCGCGGGCGGCGCCGGCGGCATCGGCTACGGCGCGCTGCTCCTCGGGGCGACGTTCCGTCCCGGCATCGAGCTGATGCTGGAGGTGCTGGGCTTCGCGCCCGCCCTGGAGCGGGCCACGCTGGTCATCACCGGTGAGGGTTCCCTCGACGAGCAGACCCTGCACGGCAAGGCCCCGGCGGGCGTCGCGGCCGCGGCGCGCGCGGCGGGCAAGCCGGTCGTGGCGGTCTGCGGACGGCTGCTGCTGGACCAGGGGGCGCTGGAGGCCGCGGGCATCCGCAAGGCCTACCCGCTGACCGACCTGGAGCCCGACCCGGCGAAGTCCATCCCGAACGCCGGCCCCCTGCTGGAGCGGGTCGCGGAGAACATCGCCGCCGACGTGCTCTGACGCACGGACCGGCCCGTACGGTCGAAGGCCCGGAACCCGCGACGACGGGGGTCCGGGCCTTCGCCGTCCCCCCTCGTCGGGCCGGGCCCGGGCGGACCGCCGGCGATATCCGGGTGCGCCGGCCCGGGGCCGGCTGGTACTCCGGGGTGCCATGGACACGCTGACAACGCCCCGACTGGACCTGCTGCCCCTCGACGCGGACGGCGCCCGCCGCATCCTGGCCGGCGGCCCCGCCGCGGACCGCCCGCGGTGCCCCGGTTATCCGGACGCCGGGGACCGGGCGGGGGCCGAGCGGTACCTGCGGGTCCTGGCCGCGAGCGGGGACCCCGCGCCGTTCGGGGCCTACGAGATCCTGCGCCGTGCGGACGGGACGGTGATCGGCGGCGCCGGGTTCCACGGGCCGGCCGACGGGACGGGCCGGGTGACCATCGGCTACGGGCTGGTCCCGGCGGCCCGGGGCCGGGGTCACGCGACCGAGGCGCTGCGCGCCCTGGTGGAGCACGCCCGACGGCACGGGGCGACCGCGGTGCTGGGCGACACCGACCGGGGGAACACGGCCTCCCGGCGGGTCATGGCCGCCGCCGGGATGCGGCTCGTCGGCGAGGACGCCCGGCTCGCCCACTACGCGGTGACCTGGACGCCGGCGGCCGACAGCAGCTGAGCGGTGGTCACGACCCGGGCGAAGCCGCCGCCGTGCAGGTTCACCGCGGTGGCCGTGGCCAGTTCGTCGGCGGTCAGGGACAGTCCCTCGGGGCCGGCGAGGTCGAAGGTGTGGGTGGCGTCCAGGGGCACGAGGACCCGGTGGCCGAGGTTGCCCGCCATCCGGGCCGTGGTCTCGACGCACATGTTGGTCTGGATCCCGGCGACGACCACCTGGCGGATGCCCCGGGCGGTGAGCCAGTCGGCCAGGTCGGGCGTCCCGTAGAAGGCCGAGTTGACGGTCTTGGTGATCAGCAGGTCCTCGTACCGGCGCTCCTCCACCAGGTCCTTGAAGGCGTACCCGGGCAGGTCCTCGGCCAGTACGGATCCGGGCAGCACCGACCTGTGCCGCACGAGGACCACCGGGCGGCCCGATTCCCGCCAGGCGTCCATCAGGGCGGCGATGTTGTCCTCGGCCTCCGGGTTGTTGCGCCGGCCCCAGAAGGAGGCGTCGTCGAAGGCCTTCTGCACGTCGATGACGATCAGGGCGCTGTCGGCGTCGAGCTGCGGGGCACCGGTTCCGGGGGTGGTCGGGGCCGGGCGGGGCGTGGTGTGCGCGGTGTCGGTCATGGCTCCATCGTGTCCCCGGCGGCGCACCCGTCCCAGGGGTTGCCGGGACCGTGATCGATGGGATCCTGCCGGCCTGGCAGGACGTTGCCGGCGGGGTCTGGCACAGTGGCCCCATGGAGCGCGTCGCGATCGTCGCCCAGCCCGGGATCCGGAGCTTCGACCTCGCCGTCATCACCGAGGTGTGGGGACCGGACCGCAGCCGGGTCGGGGTGCCCCCCTTCGAGCTGCGCCGGTGCGCGTCGGACGGCGGCCCGATCGCACTGCCCGGCGGGCTGACCCTCATGCCCGACCGCGGACTCGACTGGCTCAGTACCGCCGACCTCGTCGTCGTGCCCGCCCTGGCCGAGCCCGACGACCCGACGCCCGAGCCGATCCTCGCCGCCCTGCGCGCCGCGCACGCCCGCGGGGTGCCGGTGGCCGCCCTGTGCGCCGGGGCCTTCGTACTGGCCGAGGCCGGGCTGTTGGAGGGTCGCCGGGCGGTGACCCACTGGTGGCTCGCCCCGCGGCTCGCGGCCCGCTACCCGGGGGTGCTGGTCGAGGACGCCCCGCTGTACGTGGAGGACGACGGGCTGTGGACCTCCGCGGGGGTGGCCTCGGGGATCGACCTGTGCCTGCACCTCGTGCGCGAGGCCCACGGGGCCGAGGCCGCGGCGGCCGTCGCCCGCTCGATGGTGACCGGGCCCTTCCGCACCGGTGACCACGCCCAGTACCTGGACCGGCCCGTCCCGGCGGCGGACCGGATCACCGAGACCCTCGCCGCCGTACGGGAACAGGCCCTGCGCCGGCTGCACGAGCCGCTGGACGTGGCCACGCTGGCCCGCTGGGCCGGGATGTCGCCCCGTTCCTTCGCCCGGCACTTCACTGCGGCGACCGGCACCACCCCGCACCGGTGGCTGCTCGGCCGGCGTCTGGACGAGGCCCGCAAACTCCTGGAGCGCACCGACCACCCCGTCCCGGAAGTGGCCCGGCGGGCCGGCTTCGCCAGCGAGGTCACCTTCCGCCAGCACTTCGGCGCACGGGTCGGCCTCAGCCCGCGCGCGTACCGTGCGGCGGCGGCCACCGCACCGGGACGCGACGACAGTGTTAGAAAGGGCTCATGACCGGAAGTTCGGGTCGACACGGGGAAGCGCGGCCGGCAAGCCTGCTCGCGCGCCTCTCCCTGGCGCCGGGCACCGTCGCCGGGCAGGTGTTCGCGCTCCAGGCCGTGATCGTCGCGGTGTTGATCACCGCGGCCGCGCTGGCCCTGGTGTTCCAGGCCCGCTACGACAGCCGGCAGGACGCCCGCAACCGCTCGCTGGCCGCCGCCGAGGCCTTCGCCCACGCCCCCGGTCTGCCCGCCGCCCTGCGGGCCCCGGACCCCACGGCCGGTCTCCAGGCACTGGCCGAGGGCGCCCGCAAGGGCTCCGGCGTCGACTTCGTCGCGGTCATGACCACCGACGGGGTCCGCTACACCGACTCCCGGCCCGAACTGATCGGGCAGCGGGCCTCCGGCGACCTCGCCCGCGCGGCGGCCGGCCGCTCGTTCACCGAGGTGTTCCAGGGCAAGCCCAGTGACGCGGTCCGCGCGGTGGTCCCCGTACGGGACGAGAGCGGCGCCGTCGTGGGCCTGGTCTCCACCGGCATCGAGATCGAGAACGTCGCGGACGTGGTCGAGGGGCAGCTGCCGCTGCTCCTCGGCGCGGCGGCGGGCGCCCTGCTCCTCGGCACCGGCGGCGCCGCCCTGGTCAGCCGGCGGTTGCGGCGCCAGACCCGGGGGCTGGGCGCGGCCGAGATGGCCCGGATGAACGAGCACCACGAGGCGGTGCTGCACGCCGTGCGCGAGGGCGTGCTGATCATCGACGCCTCCGACCGGTTGGTCCTCGCCAACGACGAGGCCCGCCGGCTGCTGGACCTGCCGCCCGACGCCGAGCAGCGGCACGTCGCGGAGCTGGGCCTGGACCCGCGCACCGCCGAGCTGCTGACCTCCGGCAGGGTCGTGACGGACGAGGTCCACCGGGCGGGCGACCGGCTCATCGCGGTGAACGTGCGCCCCACCGAAACCTTCTCCGGACGACCGTCGGGCAGCGTCATGACCCTGCGCGACTCCACCGAGCTCGCCGCGCTCGCCGGCCGCGCCGAGGTGGCCCGCGAGCGGCTCCAGATGCTCTACGACGCCGGGGTGCGGATCGGCACCACCCTGGACGTGGTGCGCACCGCGGAGGAACTCTCCGAGGTGGCCGTGCCGCGGTTCGCGGACTTCGTCACCGTCGAGCTGCTGGAGCCGGTGCTGCGCGGCGAGGAGCCGTCCCCCGCCGCGGGCGTGCACACCGAGATGCGCCGCGCGGCGATGTCGGGGGTGCGCACCGACCAGCCGCTCCAGCCCGTCGGCGACGTGATCCGGTTCGCCGTCCCCACCGCCCCGATGGCCGCTGCCCTGGACGCCGGGCACGCGGTGCTCGCGGCCGACCTGAACGCCGCGATGGGCTGGCGGGCCCAGGACGCCGCGGGTACCCGGATCGCCCTCGACTACGGGCTGCACTCGCTGATCTCCGTACCGCTCCAGGCGAGGGGCGTGGTGCTGGGCATGGCGAACTTCTGGCGGGCCGCGGACACCCAGGAGTCCTTCGACGAGGAGGACCTGTCGTTCGCCGAGGAGCTGGGCGCGCGGGCGGCGGTGTCGATCGACAACGCCCGCCGCTTCACCCGGGAACACGCCACGGCCGTGACCCTCCAGCGCAGTCTGCTGCCCAGGGTGCTGCCCGACCTGAGCGCCGTCGACGTCGCCTTCCGGTACCTGCCCGCGAAGGCGGGGGTGGGCGGCGACTGGTTCGACGTGATCCCGCTGCCCGGCGCCCGGGTGGCGCTGGTGGTGGGCGACGTGGTGGGGCACGGCGTGCACGCGGCGGCGACCATGGGTCGGCTGCGCACGGCCGTGCACAACTTCTCCACCCTCGACATGCCGCCCGACGAGTTGCTGGGGCACCTGGACGAGCTCATCGACCGGATCGACCAGCTGGAACGCGGTGTGCCGGCCACCGGCCCGGGCGGCGCGGCTTCGGCCCGGGGCGGTGACGAGCCTTCGTGGACGGGCGGCCGGGCAGGTTCAGGCGTGGACGGGGAGGGCCCGGACACCGGGGAGGAGCCCGCCGGGATCACCGGCGCCACCTGCCTGTACGCGGTCTACGACCCGGCCTCCGGGGCCTGCACGATCGCCAGCGCGGGCCATCCCGGGCCGGCCCTGGTGCACGCCGACGGACGGGTGGAGTTCCCCGAGCTGCCGCCGGGTCTGCCCCTCGGTGTGGGCGGCATGCCGTTCGAGGCGACGGGGCTGCGGCTGCCCGAGGGAAGCCGGCTCGTGCTGTTCACCGACGGTCTCCTGGAGGACCGGGACCGGGACTTCGACTCCGGGCTCGCGCTGCTGCGCGAGACCCTTTCGCAGCCCGGCCGCAGCCCGGACCAGGCCTGCGCGGACGTGCTGGCCGCGCTGCTGTTCCCGTCGCCGAGCGACGACATCGCCCTGCTGATCGCCGACACCAGGCGGTTGGACCCCGGCCGGATCGCGGAATGGGAGGTGCCCGGCGACCCGTCGGCCGTGTCCCGGGTGCGGGGCGCGGGCGCCGCCCAGCTCGCCGCCTGGGGGCTGGAGGAGATCTCCTTCACCGCGGAGCTCGTCCTCAGCGAGCTGATCACCAACGCCATCCGGTACGGGTCGGCGCCCGTCCGGGTCCGCCTGCTGTACGACCGGAACCTGATCTGCGAGGTCTCCGACGGCAGCAGCACCTCCCCGCACC